>JAEYUO010000142.1 GCA_023432465.1 Planctomycetota bacterium
CAGGCTGTTGAAGAAGTGCCCATGAGGGCGCAACCGGGACGAGGGTGGATGCGAACAGTTGGGGATGAAGGGCACACCGGAGCGTCAGTCGGCAGTCTACCACACGTTCAACGTCGAGGACCTGATCGAGGCGGGCCACCCGCTGCGGGCGATCAAGCGGATGGTGGACCGCGCCTTGTCCGACATGTCGCGGACGTTCAGGGCGGCGTACAGCGATCGCGGCCGACCGGGCATCCCGCCCGAGACGCTGCTCAAGGCGCTCCTGCTGCAGTGTCTGTACACGATCCGCTCCGAGCGTGAGCTTTGCCGGCGGCTGAAGACCGACCTGCTGTTCCGCTGGTTCCTGGACCTGCAGCCCAGCGATGATGTGTTCGACCACTCGGTGTTCACGCACAACCGCGAGCGGCTGAGCGAGCATGGGATCACCCAGAAGTTCTTCGACCAGGTCGTCAGGCAGGCCATCTCTGCGGGGCTCACCAGCGACGAGCACTTCACCGTGGACGGCTCCCTGATCCAGAGCCACGCCAGCCTCAAGAGCCTCAAGAAGATCGAGCGTGAGGCCTGCGAGAAGGATGGCGACGGCCGATCGGGGAACGGTGGTGGCGGAGGCGCCGCGGTGGGGGGCGGTGGTCGCAACCCTTCGGTCGACTTCAAGGGTGAGCGTCGCGGCAACGCCACGCACCAGAGCACGACCGATCCGGAGGCGAAGCTATACAAGAAGGGCGACGGCGTGGGCGCGTTCCTCTGCCACAGCGGGCATGCGATCACCGAGAACCGGCACGGGCTGGTGATGAGCGTGCGGGTCGATGAGGCCAGTGGCACCGCGGAGCGTGAGAACACGCTCGCGATGCTCGATCATCTCGAGCGTCGGCACGGTGTGCGTCCATCGACGCTCGGGGCCGACAAGGGGTACGACGCGGGGCCGTTCATCCTGGAACTTGAACAACGCTGGATCGAGCCGCACGTGGCGATCAAGAGCGGCAGGATTGATCCTCTGCGGGCCGGCGCCGACGAGGGAACCTGGGCCCGATGGTTCGTCCGCAGCGAACAGCGTTCCGCGGGGTTCAAGAAGAGCCAGCGGCGAAGAAAGCTGGTCGAGGAGTTCTTCGGGTGGGCCAAGACGGTGGCGGGGATGAGACGGGCCAGACACGTGGGACGCCAGAAGATCAGCCAGTGCTTTGAGCTGGCCGCCGCGGCGTACAACCTCGTACGGATGAAGAACCTGCTCGCCCCATGACCCACCGCCGACAAGACTCCATCATCGTTCAGCGAGCGAGTTCAGCCCGCCGCCGCCTCACCGCGCCTCGTGGCGATGCTGCACTTCTTCAACGCCCTGTTACAGATCAGGACATCGCCCTCACGCAACATGATCTCAGGGCTCTCGTCGTAGCGTTGCCGGCTGATGTGGAACGCATCGCGAAAGTCGACATAGTCGCCGTAGTTAAGAGAGTGCACGGAAAGAAAGAGCGGCCCCTCCTTCGTGTACTCTTTCGCGGTGAGCCCGCGCCACCCGATGCGTCCACGAAGCTCAGCGAGCTCACCTAACTGTCGCCGTTGCCACTTCACAGCAACCCCCGGATCGTCTCCAGCACTTCCGCGCTCTTCGCATCCAGCGCGGCGATCTCATCGAGGATCTCCTGCGGTGTGCGGTGCGCGATGACCTCGCCGCCGTTGGGGTTCTTTACCGAAAGGTCGTAGGTCGCAGGGTCCAGCGTCTTGACATCCACCGTCCACGACTTGTCCGAGTCCTTGCTCTTGGGCTGGAGCTTCAGGAACTCCGCGAGGTCATCATCATTCAGCGGGTTGGTCTTCCCCATGTTGCGGCCGGGGTCGAGCTGGTAGTACCACACCTTCCGAGTGGGCGCGCCCTTCTCAAAGAACAGCACCACCGTCTTCACGCCCGCCCCGAGGAACGTGCCGCCGGGGCAATCCAGCACGGCAAACAGGTTGCACGACTCCAGCAGCATCTTCCGCAGGCTCACCGAGGCGTTGTCGGTGTTGGAGAGGAACGTGTTCTTGATCACCACGCCCGCGCGTCCGCCCGCCTTGAGCATCTTGATGAAGTGCTGCAAAAACAGGTACGCCGTCTCGCCGGTGCGGATCGGGAAGTTCTGCTGGACCTCGCTCCGCTCCTTGCCGCCAAACGGCGGGTTGGCGAGGATGATGTCGTAGCGGTCCCTCTCCTGGATGTCCGCGAGATTCTCGGTGAGTGTGTTGGTGTGGATGATGTTCGGCGCTTCGATCCCGTGCAGGATCATGTTCATGATCGCGATGACATACGCGAGAGACTTTTTCTCCTTGCCGTAAAAGGTCTTCTCCTGAAGCGCCTTGTCCTGCGCGGTGGTCCGCTTCGGGTGTTCCGCCTTCAGGTAGTCGTACGCCTCGCACAAAAAGCCCGCCGAGCCGACCGCGCCGTCGTAGATCTTCTGGCCGAGTTCGGGCCTGACGACCTTGATGATCGCCCGGATCAGCGGCCGCGGCGTGTAATACTCGCCGCCGTTGCGCCCGGCGTTGCCCATGTTCTTGATCTTCGCCTCGTACAGGTGCGACAGCTCGTGCTTTTCCTGCTGCGAGCGGAAGCGGAGGGCGTCGATCTCGTCGATGATCTCGCGGAGGTTGTGGCCGCTCTGGATCTTGTTTTTGATCGCGTCGAAGATCTGCCCAATCTTGTACTCGATCGTGTTCGGGCCGGTGGCCTTCTGCGTGAACTTGCGGAGGTAGGGGAAGAGGGCGTCATCCACGAACTCGACGAGGTCATCGCCGGTCATGGCCTTGGCGTGATCGAGCGAACCGTCCTTGAGTTTCGGCGCGGCCCACGACTCCCAGCGGTAAGGCTTGTCGAGGATGTACGAGTACTTCCTGCCTTCCAGCGCGGCGATGTCGGCCCGGTCCTGCTCCAACCCGTCAAGGTACTTCAGGAACAGGAGCCAGGAGGTCTGCTCGGTGTAGTCGAGCTCGGTGGTGCAGCCCGCCTCCTTGCGGAGGGCATCATCGATGTTGCGGAAGGCTTGTTCGAACACAGTTCAGGTCCCTCGGTTGCCTGCCAGCATACCGTAGCCGGTTGCCGATGGCACGCCCCGTTCGGCCAATCCGGGAGACTGATGGGGTCCTCCCATCTCCGCAAGGGGCCGTCACACCAACCGATCTTCCTTGCTGATCCCCAGCGCGGGCCGCACGTCCAAGGGCACAAGCACCTCCCGCCCCGCCTTCTCCGCCTGAATCCGCTGCGCCGTCTCCGGGTCCACATAGTCCGAGTGGCACGACAGCTTGGCAGCCTCTTCCTCTTTGCTGCTTTGCTGCTTTGCTGCTTTGCCCATTTCCCGCTTCGTCTTGCTCGCCAGCTTGTGAATCTCCTCCGGGCTCAGCACGCCGCGTTTGGCGAGGATCTCCTGCTGCTCCGGCGTGAGCGCGCCGGACTTCACCGGCGCGCCGGCCTTCCCGTTCGCCCCGATCCGCTCGAAGCCCTCGGCCTTGCCGCTGGCAAACTCCTGGATCTCCTTGCTGATGCGCACGCTGCACCAGTCGTGCCCGCACATCGCGCAGAAATCCGTGTCGACATCGAGATCTTCGTCGTGGTACGCCCGCGCGGTGTCGGGGTCGAAGCTCAGCTCGAAGTGCTTCTCCCAGTTCAGCGCAGCGCGCGCCTTGGTCAGCTCATCGTCACGGTCGCGTGTGCCGGGGATCCCCAACGCGACATCCGCGGCGTGAGCCGCAATCTTGTACGCGATGCACCCCTGCTTGACATCATCCTTCTTCGGCAGCCCCAGGTGCTCCTTCGGGGTGACATAGCACAGCATCGCCGCGCCGTGATACGCCATCGCCGTCGCGCCGATGCACGAGGTGATGTGGTCATACCCCGGGAACATGTCCGTCACCAGCGGCCCGAGCACATAGAACGGCGCGCCGTGGCAGAGCGTCCGCTGGATCTTCGCGTTCCACTCGATCTGGTCGAACGGCACGTGCCCCGGCCCCTCGATCATCACCTGCACGCCCCGCCGCCACGCCCGCTCCGTCAGTTCGCCCAGCGTCTCAAGCTCAGCGATCTGCGCCGCATCCGTCGCATCCGCCAGCCCGCCCGGCCGCAGCCCGTCGCCGATCGAGAACGTCACGTCATACTGCCGCAAAATGTCGCAGATGTCCTCCCACCGCTCGTACATGATATTCTCGCGCCCATGCACCAGCATCCACTTGGCCAGCAGTGACCCCCCGCGCGAAACAATACCAATCAGTCGGTTTTTTACGTACTTCAGGTGCCCCCGCCGCACCCCGGCATGGATCGTGAAATAGTCAACACCCTGCCGCGCCTGATGGTGCAGGCTGGCCTCAATAGTCCCCCAATCCAGGTCTTCAATCCTCTTCCCAATAATCATCGAATAAATCGGCACCGTCCCGATCGGCACCGTCGAATGCCTGCAAAACGCCTCCCTGCACGCATCAATCTCCCCCCCGGTCGATAAATCCATCACCGTGTCGCAGCCCCAGCGCACCGCCCAGTCGAGCTTCTCGAGTTCTTCGTGTGTGCCGCTCGAAACCGGCGAAGCGCCCAAGTTGGCATTCACCTTCGTGCGTGAGGCGCGGCCGATGCACATCGGGTCGAGCTTGTGCTTCAGGTGGTTGATGTTCGCAGGGATGACCATCCGTCCGGCGGCGACTTCGTCCCGAACCTGCACGGCCGTCAGGTGCGGCTCGCGCTCGGCCACGCGCTTCATCTGCGGGGTGATGATGCCGAGGCGAGCGGACTCGAGCTGGGTGATGGGTTGGAAGCCGGGCGGGGGGGTGATGCGACGCGTTGTGCCGCGGGCATCGGTGAACGTATACGACTCGCAGGCAGTACAAGGCGATGAAGCGCACCCGCGTGAAGAGGCGATCGCGGCCTTCGCCTCGTCCCCGCTCAGCGTCTCGACCAGCCAGCCCTCGGGCATGAAGTCCCACGCCGTCTTGTCGCTGGGCGCGGGCATGCCGGGCGTGTCGGGCGAAGAGAACATCAGCGGCCCGCCGATGTCCGGCGCATTGGCGAACGACCCGGGCGTGGTGACGCCCGGGGTGTTGCCCGGGTTGTGTGCGCCGTGCATCGGGGCGCGGAAGCGGTTGGGTGATGAGTGCATCGCGGTCATGGAAGGCTCCGTCTTCACGCTCGAAGCGTGGATTGATACGTCATGGGGTCCAGATCCGGCACCGGCATCACACCGAGCCTCTTCAACATGTTCACGCACTGCGCACGGTGCAGGGTCGAGTGGTCAAAGACCTGTGCCACCGCCGCCGCGGCGGGCATTGTGCCGCTCTCCGCGTTCGGCCAATGCACCGTCTCGTCGAACCCACGCTCACACGCCCGCAGCATCGCCAGCCTGAGCTTCGCGTGCGCGGAATCGAGGAGGCGAGAGAGGCCATCAAACGTCCTGGAATCGACGGCGAACTCCTTGGGCTCGACGTACTCCAGCCCCGCGAAGTTGTCCGCGAAGAAGAACATGCACTCGATGGTGTGGGCGATGTTCTCGCGCAGCGACCCCGGCCCGATTCCCAGGTCCTCTTCGATCTTCGTCGCGGGGAGCATCCGTGCGATCGAGATCAACTCGCGCAGCGCCCATGCGCTGTGGTCGATCTGGAATCGGATGAGCGCGGTGAGGTCCAAGGCGTCGCTTCCCTCCGCCGGTTCGAACCGGTTCAGGTTCCACGGGTGCTTCTCAGCGACGGCCAAACTCACAGCGAATATGGCCGCCGCGCCCCGAGCGTTCAGCCGAACTGTAGTGCTCCGGACTATCCGCGGCAGCCAAACTGCGGAACTTCCCCCGCCCCCTGCCGGTAGGCTGTCGCATGGACGACACCCTCTCGCGCCGGGGCTTTCTCACAACCAACTCCGCCGCGGCGATCTGCATCATGGGTGTGCCCACATCGGTGGGTCTGGCCCGGCAGGCAGCGGGTTCACTCGGCCGGCCCACGCAGGGTGCCGACGCCTGGCCCGGCTTCCCCCAGCAGGACCCCGCCCTCGCGCGGGAGATCGTCGGCGCTTCCCACGCCAACGTAGCCAGAGTCAAGGAGCTGCTCGCCGCCCACCCCGCGCTGGCCAAGGCGTCGTACGACTGGGGCTACGGCGATTGGGAATCGGCGCTCGGCGCAGCCTCGCACACCGGCAACCGCGAGATTGCAGAACTGCTGCTCGCGGCGGGGGCGCGGCTTGACGTGTTTGCCGCGACGATGCTGGGCATGACCGAGGCCGTGAAGGCGATGATCGCGGCGCAGCCTTTGCTTGCGGCGACACTCGGCCCGCACGGTATCCCCCTCTTCGCCCACGCCGAGGCGGGCGAAGCCAAGGAGCTGGTTGAGTACCTCGGCGGTCTGGAGAATGCGATCAAGGCGCGACCGAAGTCAATCGGTGCCGATGAGAGTGGGCCGTTCCTCGGTACATTCGCTTGCGATGATGGCCGCGGCGAGATCGTCATCAGCCAGGCCCGCGCGGGGATGATGATCCGCGCAAAGGGCGGCGGCGATGTCCGGCTCATCCCCACCGGCTTGAACACGTTCTACCCCGTGGGCGCGGACAACGTGCGGGTGACGTTCACGATCCAGGACGGCATCGCCCAACGCATCGAGATCGTCGAGACGCCGTGGGTGGTTTCGGCGACCCGGCGGTAGCGCGACGGAGCCGGGTTATCGCGCCCGCGATCCGTCCATCTTTGCGTGCGTTGTGTCCGTACACCGGTTGCCTTGTCCGCACAATCCGCCGACTTTCCTGACCCGCCGAGGCAGGCGCACAGGCCCTGTTCATGCGCGGCCGATACGCAGGTGTCTCGCCGTTGCCGGGACCAGGGCCATCTGAAGCGAATCGCAAGCTCATCCACCCGGAGGAATGCATGCCCCTCGGCAAAGGTTTCGCCTTCTCAGCGCTCGGTGCCCTGATCGCCGCGATCATCTGGGTTCTGTTGATCAAGGTCACTGACTGGAACCTCTGGATCCTCGCACCCGTCGTGGGCGGCGCTGCCGGATACGGCATGATGCGAGGGACGCAGATGAAGGGAGGAATCCCCGCGGGTATCGCCGCCGCGGCGTTCACGCTCATCGCCATCTTCGGGGCTCGGTACTTTGTTGTCAGCGGCGAGATCAAGGAGCTCGCCGCGGTCGACAGCGAAGATGCGATGGGCTATCTCGTGGAGGAGGTTGCCGAGGAATGGGCGGCAAACGAGATCGAGGTGTACAGCGAGGAGGAGGGCGATTACCTGCCCGAGGTTTACGCCTCCGCGCAGGAGCGGTGGGACAGCATGTCGCAGCTCGATCAGCAGGAGTACATCGCCGACTTCGAAGGCGAGAGCGAGCAGGCCGCAGCGATCCTCACACCCTTCGCTCTGCTCTTTGACTTCGGCATCTTCGGCACGCTCTTCGCGGCGATCTCGGCGGGCAGCGCATTCAAGCTCGGCGGCATCACGCTTGAGCAGGCGCTGGTTCAGGAAGGCCACGTGGCGGATGCCGCGAGCGCGGGCGCGGCGGCAGTGCGGCTGCGCGCGGGCGAGGAACTCAACGATGCGCCGGTCTCCACCGGCTCCAGTTTCTGGACGCGGCCGCTCCCGCCGGGTGAGGATGGCCCGAATCTGCGGCCGGCACAGCAGGCGGACATCACGCCGGGCCCGAAGCTGCATCGAGAGGCGGCGTGATACGCTTCGGGCAGTCGGCGAGTTGAAAGACACTGGCCACGCGGCCGCAAAGCCGGCCGCTTTGTCCAGTGACACGAGTGAGGACAGGATGCCCATCGCTATCGCTCTTCTTCGCGGCATCAATGTCGGCGGCAAGAACTCACTCCCGATGGAGCATCTCCGCAAGCTTTGCGAGAACGCCGGGCTGGATGAAGTCCGCACCTACATCCAGTCCGGCAATGTTGTCTTCAGCGCGCCGAGCCGCGAGATTGCCGCCGCGGCCAGTAAGATCGAGGATGCCATCGAGGCCGATCGCGGCTTCCGCCCCAGCGTCGTTATCCGCACGCGCGATGAACTCGCCGCCGCGATCAGAGCCAATCCCTTCGCCGCTCGCGCCAAGGCCGAGCCCGCCAAACTGCTGGTGATGTTCCTCAAGTCAAAGCCCGGGGTGGGGGCGAGCGATGCGCTGGAGGGCGTGAAGCGAAGCGATGAACAGCTCCGGCTCATCGGCCGCGAACTGTTCATCGATTTCCCGGGCGGCATCGGTCGATCAAAGCTCGCGATTGCGGCGGTGGAGAAAGCGCTTGGAGTTCCTGCGACCAGCAGGAACTGGAACACCGTGTTGAAGCTGTTGGCGATGGCTGACGAGCTCGAAGTGTCCTGAAGGGCCACGGCACTCCACGGGTGTTCGCGCTGCTCCCGCCACTCGAACCCCGCGGTCACACCGCCGGTTCGGCGCCGGCATCGAAGCCCAACTGCCGATTGTGTTCCGCCGATCCGCCCCGCGGCACGGTCAGCGTTGTCCACTCAATCCCGGCGCGAGAGGCGATCACCCTTGCCGCCTGCACGATCTGGCCGCAGTGGTACGCGGTGTGCGCCAGCGACCGCGCGAGCGCGAGCGCCAGCGTGTGCGCTTCGCCGCGGATTCGGAGTTCCCGCGACAGGTCCGCATCCGTGCACTCCGCCAGCGCTCCCTCAAGCGATGCCCACCCGGCGCTCCATGCCGCATCCAGCGCGGCCCGGTCCGCAAAATCATCCACGAACTCGTTGTCCCGGTTCCGCCACGGCTTCTCGCCATCGGTCGTGAACGGCTCGGTCCACCTGGACCGCAGATTCCCGCCGATGTGCTTCATGATCACGGCGATTGAGTTGGTTTGGGCATCCAGCGGCATGCGAAGCTGCTCCCACGGCAACTGTCCGGCCGCGCCCTCCGCGAGCCGGCGATGGCGGGCAAACTCCGCGGAGAATGCGGGGATCACCGTCAGAAGTGGGGGAGTGGTTCGCATGTGCGGTACTCCAGCGTGTGGACCCCTTTCGCTGCCACCAGTCTATTCTCAGTCTTTATGAACGCCTCTGGAAAATGCCGATCGAGACAGGTGAAGGCATGAGCACTCCTGCACGGGTTCCGATGTGTTTGGCATTGACGGCTGCGTTGACGCTGGTGCTCGCAGGCTGCTCGGCCCCTGCCGGTGGCCCAAGGATGCGCATCGGCTCGCTCCCGTTCCCGGGGATTGTCTCGCTCTACGAGGCTGCCGACCCGGACGACCTGGGGGTGCATCGCTCCGGCTCGGGTGTGATTCGCTTCGGCACCCCCAGCGAGCGACAGCGCGGCACGCTGTACACCCGATGCGCGGGGTTCCTTGATCTGTGCCATCTTCGCGAGTCCATCGACTGGACCCGCTTCATGCATCGACGAATCGCAGAGGCGCTCCGGGAGATGGAGCGGGGCGAGCCGCCGCCGCGGTCGTTCGCGCTGCGATGCTTCGATGCCGACATCAAGATCGAGGTTCATCGGCCCGCGTGGTGGACCGAACTCGCGTCAGGCGAGCGGGAGGACCTGATCGAAGAGCTCTCGCTTCGCGCGGCCGAACGGCTTGCGGTTTGCATCGTCACCTGGCATGAGATCGCCACTTGGTATGGATACCAGACCGTCCCCGGTGTGCCGGAACACTGGTCCGCCTTCACATGGGATGACACCGCCGCGCACATCATCGGAGCGAACATCGGCGGCCGGGTGCTTCGCGATCGCGCCGATGACTGGGATCTCGCGGTCACCGATGCGCTCGACTCCCGTTTGAAAGAGCTCGAGGTGGTCAGCAGGGAGGAGCAGGCCCGCGCCATCCAACTCGTGCGCGACCGCTGGTGGAAGGGCTGGAGCCCCATCCGTCGTGACCTCGATGTCGGCCTCGGCAGGAGCTTCAAGGTCCCTTGGATCGTCGAAGAACTCGGAACCAACGTCGCCGTACTCAGTCTCCCCACGCTCGACGATGTTCACGGGCGCGACCTCCGCGGCATGATCCGCCTGCGGATCACGCCATCCCGGGGCATGATGCGCAGGATCATGGGCTCGGAGGACGCCGATCCGCCACGATCGCTTGAAGGCGAGGCGGGCCTGCTCGAGGCCGTCGAGCGAGTCCGGGCATCGATGCGGGATGAGTTTGGCGAGGGATTCGATCAGCCATGATTTCCGGCGGTCGTCACCGGTCAACCGCCCAGTAGATCACTTCGCCCGTCGTCGTGTTCACGGTGATGCCCCCGACAAAGCTCTCCTTTAACCGTCCATTGGTGAAGCTGATAAAACCTGCGGGCAGCGGCGTCGAAAAGTCCTGATCGTGGGCTGTCCGCAAGTAGTCGGGGACTTCATTCCACTTCGGATCGTTTGTCGGATATGTGTGACCGCGCGCGGTGGCTGATGCCGCGATTGCCGCCGCCGCGGCGGGCGTGAGCACCATGCGCACCTCGACGCGCTTGTCTTGTATCGACATGAGGCTTCCCAGAGCTCCGGGCGCGTAGATCCGCACGCCTGTCGCGCCTGCTGGGAGTGTGGCCGGCATGTGCTCCATCATCGAAAGCATCGCGTCCCGCACTTGTGGATAATCCGCTGCGCCCAGAATGCTCAGCGATCGGCGATCGCGATAGACCGCCAAGGCAAAGGTCGTGACGATGAAGAGGATAACGAGTACAAGAACGGTGAGTGCGAGCCGAAAGACGCTGACGCGCGGCAATCGAAGCGATCGTCTCTGGCGTGAAGCTTGCGCGTTCAATGATTCTCCTCAAGCAAAGGCGCCATCAGTTCCGTGCCGTTCTGCCATGCGCTCGCGACATAGCAGCGGCCATCTGGAGAGTCCTCCGGACAGATCCGATCTGGGTCGCGGACAAGCCGTGGCTGAATCTCATCCTTCCACGCCGCGAAACGTGCGGTGCTCTCGATCCACCTGAGGGGCTCGTTGATCGACGCCATGACAAGCGGCGCGTTGGACGTCCGGAGTATCTCCCGGATTCGGTCGGCGTCCACGGTGCCTGCACGCGTTGCGTCGACCGTGACGGAGCCCCGCCACAGGTGCGCCAGCGGCATGGATGTTACGAGCCGCTCCATTGCTTGAATCCAGCATACCCGCACCCGCCCCGTGTATCCTCCCCGCCATGAAGCTCCCCACCCTCATGCTCCTGGGTTCCGGCGAACTGGGCAAGGAAGTCGCCATCTCCGCCAAGCGGCTGGGCTGCCGCATCATCGCCGTCGATTCCTACCCGGGCGCACCGGCGATGCAGGTCGCCGATAGTTTTGAGGTGATCAACATGCTTGATGGCGATGCCCTCGAAGCCGTCATCCGCAGGCACAAGCCCGACCATGTGGTGCCGGAAGTCGAGGCCATCCGGACCGAGCGGCTGCTGGACCTTGAGCGGGATGGGTTTGACATCATCCCCTCCGCACGCGCTGCCAACCTCACGATGAATCGCGATGCGATCCGCGATCTCGCGGCCACGAAGCTCAAGCTGCCGACTGCGCGGTTTGCCTACGCCGAGTCCGGCGATGAGCTCCGGCGGGTGATTCTCGGCGAAGCTGGCGCTGCGCAGACCAAGCCCAAGGGCCGCGCCGGCTCCGCCCGCCGCGTCCCCCGCGTCGATCAGTCCGTCGGTCTCCCCTGCGTCATCAAGCCGGTCATGTCATCGAGCGGCAAGGGGCAGTCCGTCGCACGCACACCCGCCGACATCCAGAAGTCCTGGGACTACGCCGTCGCCAACATGCGCGGCGACCGCCCCCGCGTCATCGCCGAGGAGTTCATCAAGTTCGACTACGAGATCACGCTCCTGACCATCCGCCAGCGCCCGGTCGTTGCCGGAAAGAAACTCAGCGACAAGGCCCGCACGCTCTTCGTTCGGCCAATCGGCCATCGGCAGGAGCGCGGCGACTATCAGGAATCGTGGATGCCCTGCACGATGAAGCCCGCCCTGCGAACGCAGGCCGAGAACATGGCCGCGGCGGTCGTGAAGGAGATCGCCGGGCCCACCGGTGCGGGCATCTTCGGTGTCGAGTTCTTCGTCGCGGGCAACCGCGTGATTTTCAGCGAACTGTCGCCGCGGCCGCACGACACGGGGATGGTGACGATGATCTCGCAGGACTTGTCTGAGTTTGATCTCCATGTCCGTGCGATCCTCGGCCTGCCGATCCCCACCATCCGCTATGAACGCGGCGGCGCGGCCAGCGCGGTCATCCTCGCGACCGAGGCTTCATCCGGCGAGCCTGGCTACACCGGCATCGACAAGGCCCTTGCGATCAAGGGCGTTGATGTCCGCATCTTCGGCAAACCCAGCACGCGAAGGTATCGCCGCATGGGCGTCGGCGCCCCCCCCCCGGCGGCCGCCCCCCCCCCCCCCCCCCCCCCCCCGCCCCC
>JAEYUO010000069.1 GCA_023432465.1 Planctomycetota bacterium
GGGCGGGCGCGGGCGGTGCTGCTGCGGGGCGGGGTGATGAGCGGCAGCGAGGCGCTCGGGGTGGGGATTGTGAATGAATGTGTGGGGACGCGGGAGGAGCTGATGCCGGCGGTGCGTGCGCTGGCGGAGCGGCTGGCGGGGGGCGGGCCGGGGGCGATGAAGGCGACGAAGGGATTGCTGAACGAGCTGGATGGCTCGCTGGATGCGGCGATTGCGCAGCGCGCGGCGGAGCTGTCGGCGCAGGTGCTGGGGACGGCGGAGGCGCAGGCGAGCTTGCGGGCGAAGCTGGGCGGTTGAACGGGGGAGGGGGGCGCGCGAAAAAGCCCGGCGCGGGCCGGGCTTTGGGGGAGGGCGGGGGGATGTCGCGCGCGGCTTATGGGCAGCCGGCGAACCAGCAGGCGAGGAAGGCGAAGATGTCGGGGACGCCGACACCGTTCTGGCCGTCGAAGTCGGCGGCGGGATCGTTGGCGAACCAGGATGCGAGGAAGGCGAAGATATCGGGGACGCCGATGGAACCGTTGTCGTCCCAGTCGCAGGGGCAGGTGTTCGCGCTGGCGGAGAGGACCTTGAAGTCGTCCACGCCTGCCTCGACGATGCCGCCCGCGCCGTCATCGGTGGCGGTGAAGCGGACGCGCATGTTGCTGGTGTTGGTGACGCCGGCGGCGGTGAGCTCGGTCTGGGTGATGGCATCGGGCGTCCAGCGTGTGGACATGTTGGTCTGGTAGGAGCGGAGGCGGACCCAGGGGCCGGCGGTGCCGTTGCTTGAGACATCGACGTAGAGGCCGTCGTTGGCATCGGGCGCGGTCATCATGAGGAAGTAGGAGAAGCAGATGGTGATGTCGCCCTGGGTGAAGTCGAGCGCGGGGCTGATGAGGCGGGTGGAGCCGTTGTCAACATCGCTGTTCCCGGCATCGTTGTCGGTGATGAAGGCCCAGCGGTTGCCGTCGAAGTCCTGGATGGGGTCGTACTGCCACGCGAGGTCGTTGATGACCTGGGCGCGCTGCCATGCGCCATCGGTGAGGCTGGTGTCGCTCTGGACGGTCCAGCCCTGGTTGGTCTGGAACTGGTCACTGAAGAGGGTGTCCTGAGGATCGGGGGCGGCGCAGGGGCAGCCGCAGGGGGTCTGGGTGGGGACGATCTTGTAGACGCTGCCGGGGCTGCCGTTGCCGGGCGAGACGCAGATGTAGAGCTCGCCCGCGCCGTCCTCGCCGTAGCTGGTGATGTTCACGAGGTTGGCGTTGTTGAAGCGGAGCTGGTCGGTGATGTCGGCGTGGAAGGTGATGGCGTTGCCGTTGTAGCGGACGATGCGGTGGGTCGCGGAGGTGCAGTAGTCGACGTAGAAGTAGCAGCCTTCGAGCGCGGGGATCGCGCTGCCGCGATAGACATAGCCGCCGGTGATGGAGCATCCGACGCTGTGGGTGTAGTCGAGGATGGGGTCGAAGTAGCCGCCAGCGTTGGGATCGCACCCCTGGCTGGCGACGCCGGTCGGGCAGGCGATGAGGCCCTCGCGGCAGTCCCAGCCGTAGTTGAGGCCGGCGACCGTGCCGGCGTTGAGGATCGCGCTGTTGCCGTCGAGGGGATTGGCGAGCTGGATCGCGGGGACGAAGTTGACTTCTTCACGCACATTCTGGCCGACATCGGCGACCCAGAGGTCGCCGGTGAGGCGGTCGAAGGTGCTGCGCCAGGGGTTGCGCATGCCCTTGGACCAGACCTTGTCGCGCGGGTGGCCGAGGGCGCGGTAGGGGTTGTTGTCGGGGATGTAGAGCCCGTCGCCATCTGCGCCGGCGATGACGTCGTTGACATCGAGGCGGAGGATCTTGCCCAGGAGCTGGTTGTCATCCTGGGCGCGGTTGTTGGGATCGTTCGCGTCGCCGCCATCGCCCATGAAGACGTAGAGCATGCGATCGGGGCCGAAGTGGATCGAGCCGCCGTTGTGGTTGGCGAAGTCCTGCGGGACGGTGAGGAGGGTGGTTCCGCTGGTGGTGTTGGCCGAGGTCGAGGTCGTGAACGGGGCGTTGGCCGTGTAGCGGCGGATGTTGGTCGAGCCGTCGATGCGGCTGGTGTAGTTGATGTAGAAGTAGCCGTTGGTGGCGAAGTCGGGGTGGAAGGCCAGGCCGAGGAGGCCGCGTTCGGTGCCGGCGGTGGTGCGGGTGGAGAGGTCGAGCCCGGTTTGGCCGACGTTGAGGTAGGTCCCCACGAGCGTGTTGGTGTTGAGGTTGTAGAGCAGGATCTGCCCGGTCTGCTGCAGGATGAAGATGCGGCTGGTGTCGCCCGGGGGCGCGTAGACGCCGACGGGTTGCGTGAGGCCGCTGAGCACCAACTGGCTCTGGATGCCGATCGGCTGCGCGTGGGCGGGGGCCGCGGCGATGAATGTGGCGCCGGCGGCGATGCACACGGCGGCTTTGGCGAGGCGATTCAGGATGCTCATTCCAATCTCCGGTTAGCGATGCAGAACAGAGGGCACTATCGGGCGTTCAAGGCGTGCCCTTGGGCCAAGCCACAACGGACAGCGAACATTTGCGGACCCCCCCGAGGGTGGCCACAGCGGGCCTTGCCACGCCCGAAAACCTGCCACGGGGACGGGCGGATGCCAGTGAAGCCGGGTTGAACCGGCTCCGTGGGCGGTCGTTTTGGGGGAAGTTCCTCACTGCCGGGGCATCGGACGACGGCCCACGGTTCGCAGCGGGGAAGATCGCGGTTTCAACGGTGCACGTTACGCGGCGGATTCATCGTCTTGGCGGCGGCTGGAATCGCGCAGTTTGGCGATTTCGACGAGGCCGGGGGAGCGGACCGCTCCGCACCCAGGGCAGGCGATGCCGTGCGTGCAGATGGGCTGGTCGGACAGGTCGTGCCCGCAGGAGAAGCAGGTCGGATGGGCCAGGCGATGGGTGAGCTTGGAGACCGAGACCGCGGCGGCGGCCATGGCGACGCCGACGACGGGGACCCACGGAAGCCCGGCGAGGGTGATCGAGATCAGGGTGGCCAGCGAGATCGCGAGCAGCCAAAGGGCGGTCTTGATCTTGAGGCCGGAGATCCACTCGAGTTTTTGTCGCATTGCGGGCAGAGTATAGCGAAAGCCCGATCAGATTCGATGGGGAATTGTCCCCGCTCCTCACATATCGCGGTAGGCGTCGATGATCTTGCGGACGTGCAGGACGTTGGGGACATCGACGACGTTGATCTCGACACCTTCGTCGGAGGACGTTGAGAGGCCCAGCGCGCCGACCCCGAGCATGCGGTCGAGGAATGACTGGGTGACCTGAACATCCTGGACGCGGTCGTGCAGGACCTCGCGCTGGTAGCGGGAAAAGATGCCGCGACGGAGCGTGGTGCGCTTGGTGGTGATGATGAGCGTGGTGGTCCAGGACTTGATCTTCCAGACGATGAACCAGATGACGCCAAAGAGTGCGAGGATGCCGAAGGCGATGGCGGCGGGGATGAGGGCGGTGGCCATGCTGACGCCCGTTCCGACGATGCCGACGGCGAGTGCCAGGAGCAGGCCCGCGCCGGCGAGTGGATGGGCACGCACCATGGCCGGATGGACGCGGAGGACTGTTTGCTCGGGCCCGCGATCGGGCGGCAGGCCCAGGGCCTCAGCGCGGTCGGGTGCGGCGGGGCGGGCCTTGGCGTGCGAGGAAGGGCCGCCGCGGGAAGCGGAGGGGACCACATTGATGTCGGCGCAGTGGGGACACTCGACCTTGGTTCCGGCGGCGGAGTCATCGGTCTCGAGGAGCTTGTCGCACTTGTCGCAGGGGAACGTGATCATCATGCAAGGGTAGTTGGGGGAGCGGGGCGGCGGGTTGCGGGACGCGGCGTGCGAGTTGGGCGAGGCTTTTCGGACCGGCCCGTGCAGACTTCACGATTCCGGGTCGGTGCGGCGACGCATGCGGGTGCTCAAGGTGCGGGCGAATCGAAGTGCCCCCCTTGACGCGGAGATCAGCCGGGGCGCGCCGCATACTCTCGGCATGCGCACGACATCCGTCCCCAGCAGCCCGAGCCTTCGTCGCGAGGTCGGTCTCGGAGGCGCGGTTGCGCTGGGTCTGGGGTCGATGATCGGGACGGGGGTGTTTGTGAGCATCGGGATCGCCGCGGGCATCGCGGGGCCAGCGGTCATCATTGCGATCGTGGTGGCGGCGTTTGTCGCGCTGTGCAACGCGATGAGCAGTGCGCAGCTTGCGGCGATTCATCCGGTCAGCGGCGGCACATATGAGTATGGGTACCTTCGGCTGCACCCCGCGGCGGGGTTCACGGCGGGGTGGATGTTCCTGTGCGCCAAGTCGGCCTCGGCGGCGACGGCGGCGCTGGGGTTCTCCGCCTATCTGCTGGGCGTGATGGGAGCGGACTCGGGACGATGGGGCGCGGTGGTCGCGGTCGCGGCGGTGTGCATCATCACGGTGCTGGTGCTGTCGGGCATCCGCCGATCCAACGTGGCGAACATGGTGATTGTCGCGGTGTCGGTGGGCACGTTGCTGGCGCTTGTGGTGGCGTGCTTCCCCGCTGCGATGCGGAGCGCGGGCGATCATCTGCTGCCGATGTTCCCGGAAAGCGCCGGACCTGAGCAGGCGGGCGGCACCGGTGGAGCGTGGGGCGCGTGGTGGGAAGGAATGCTGCACAGCGCAGCGCTCATGTTTGTGGCGTTCACGGGGTATGGTCGGCTGGCGACGCTGGGGGAAGAGGTGCACGAGCCGCGGAAGACGATTCCGCGGGCGATTCTGGTGACCATCGCGCTGACGGCGGCGCTGTACATCGCGGTGGCGGGCGTGGCGGTGGGGGTGTTGGGTTCGGAAGCGCTGGGAGCGGCAACGCGCGGCGGCGGCGCGCCGCTGGAGGCGGTGGCGAGGGCGGGATCCGGCGAGTTGCTTGCGAGGGTCATCGCGATCGGGGCGATCGCGGGGATGCTGGGCGTACTGCTGAACCTTGTGCTTGGCTTGTCGCGGGTGATGCTGGCGATGGGACGCCGCGGGGATATGCCGCGGGCGGTGGCCCGATTGGACGCGGCGAACACGACGCCGTGGGTTGCTGTGCTGGTCGTGGGCGCGGCGATCGCACTGCTGGCCGGTCTGGGGAGTATCCGGACAGCGTGGTCGTTCAGCGCGTTCACGGTGCTGATCTATTACGCGATTACGAATGTTGCCGCGCTGCGGCTTGGGGCGGATGAGCGGCGGTTTCACCCGATCTTTGCATGGGTTGGCCTTGTCGGGTGCTTGGGGCTTGCGTTCTGGGTGGAGCCGCGGATCTGGGGTGTCGGGCTGGGGGTGATCGCGGCGGGTCTGGCCTGGCACGCGGTTGCGGGGCGGGTGGCGCAGCGTGCGGGGGCTGAGGGGGGGGCCGGGAGTTCGGGCCGGCCGTGAGGCGCGCGGCGGCAGGGGTGGGCCTGGGGCAAGAGCGGGGCGGGTGGTTCGCGCGGGTGTCGCCGGAGTGAACGGCAGAAGTTCTGTATACTCCGCCGCGGCCGCGTCTTGAACATATCTCATATGAGATCGGAGCGCCCCATGGGTCTTGGCATCGGACTGATCGCACCACTTCCTCGCCAGGGCGGCAGGCCCATGGCGTGGCCCAAGTTCCAACAACTCGTGGCCGATGCGCTTGAGGGCACGTATCTCGCGCTGAACGAGGGGGAGGATGGGTTTGAACTGGAGGTTCATCCTGGCGCCGAATGTCTGCGGTTCACGCCGGAAGGTGATGACGGGTTTTACGTGGAGACCAAGACCTCGACGCTGGGTCCCGGGTATCACGCCCACATCGTTGAGATGATCGACGAGATCGGGAAGGTGGGGAAGGTCGAGCTTGACTGGGGAGCCGGAGAGGGCGGGGACGAAACCAACTACGCGGTCGATCGCGACTTTGCCGAACTGCAGAGTCAGATGGCCGAGCAGTTTCGGGCGCTGATCGACGTGATGTCCGATCGCAGCGCGGAGCATGCGTTGTTCATCAACTGGTCGTTTGGTGTGCCGGAGCCCATCGGCGATGCGGGAGGGTTGTTCACACCATCGGGGCTGCTCTCGACGAAGTGGTGCCGCGAGGTTGCCGAGGGGAAAGACCTCGGGGCCCGCTGCCGCGAGTTTTATGTCTGGTGGGACAAGGACCGCGATGCGGACTACTGGCGCAAGCTCGCTCGCATGACTCTCTGGTCGGAGGTTCGCTGGCGACCGCCGATGAGCGAACGGGAAGCACGGGTGTGGGCGACAGCGCTACTCGCGGCGGATGAGCTTGAGGAGCTTGGGGCTGCGCACCTCCTGCCCGCGGCGGAGATTGCCGAGCTGCGCGAGCTGATGGAGTGGGATGAAGACACGCCGTGCCGCGAGCCCTCGCCCAAGGGGATCGGGTACTACCGGCACAACGTCCGTTGGCACCTGCCCGGCGGCTGGGCGTTTGTTCTCGGGGGGTACTTCTTCGAAGAGATCGAGGAAGATGACAGCGGAGGCCAGACACTTTTGTGGTTCTTCAATGACCGCACCGTCCGCTTCAGCTCGGCCAATATCGAGACCGACAGCGGGCCTGCGCCGGCTGCGGAACTGCTTGAGTTTGCGACGAGCCAGGCCGCGCCGGATGCGGAAACGATCGAACTCAATCTCGGGCCCGCCACCGCACGCGGCTACTTCGCCACGGAGTCGGATGAGGAGAGCGGGGAGGAGTACAACGTGTTGTCGGTCACGATCGCGATAGATGGACGGGTCGCGTGGCTGACGATCACGTTTGGGGATCCTCAGCACCGTGATTGGGCGATGGACATCGCGAGGTCCGTGGTTGCGCCGGCTGACGGTGATTGATCGAGCGCGACCCGGGGCCTTGCGTAGCAGCCAAACAATGCGGGAGTTTCTCAGCAGGGGCCCGCCGCGGCGAACCACGCGCTCAGGAACGCGAAGATGTCCGAGACCGCCACGCCGCCGACCCCGTCCCAGTCGGCGGCGGGATCGGATGCGAACCAGAGCGCCAGGAACGCGAAGATGTCGGGGACATCGGTCGAGCCGGAGCTGTCGAGGTCGGTGGGGCAGGGGGCCTGGCTGAAGAGCCTCCCGGCGGGGACCACCTGCTTGGAGATTCCGGGCCCGGCCCAACGCATGATGAGGCCTGCGCCGCCGCCGCGCTCGAAGAACTCGACGCGGAGTGCGTGCTTGCCGGCGTTGAGGGCGATCTGGCCGGACTGTTCGACCATTCCGTGGAGGCCGTCGTTGTTGGCGACGGTGGTGGCGCCGATTTTCAGGCGGCTGCCGTCATCGGATTCGATGTAGAGCGTGTAGATGCCGGTGGTCGGTGCATCGAGGAAGCCGATGTAGACCGCGCCGATGTCGTCCGC
The DNA here is from genome assembly GCA_023432465.1 of Planctomycetota bacterium. Lineage (GTDB taxonomy): Bacteria > Planctomycetota > Phycisphaerae > Phycisphaerales > UBA1924 > JAHBXL01. The sequence continues at coordinate 7,298 of JAEYUO010000069.1, forward strand.
ACGGCCGCTGTCGGAGAAGACGCCGTTGGTCGAGGGGAAATCGATCGTGGCGGCGGCGGATTCGGCGTAGGGCGTGAGGGAATCGAAGTTTGGAAGCACGCTGGTGTTGCTGGGGAGGGCGTAGTAGCGGACATCGAGGCCGCCCTCGGTGTTGGCGGGGTTCTCGGGCGTCCGCGGCGTGGTGTTCGTCATGGTGACGGTGATGGGCGCGCTCTGGCCGGAGGAGTTCACCGCGCGGTAGGTGAAGGTATCGGTGATGGGGGTGCCGGGGTTGGCGGTGTAGGCGATGCGGTCGGAGCCTGCCCAGCCCGTACCGAGGGATCTGGAGATCGTTGCGCCGCCCGCGCTGGTTCCGCTGATCAGCTGGAGCGACATGGTCTCGCAGGAGATGTCGTTGGGGAGGACATCGATGAAGACGGTGGCTCCGCTGATGCCCGTGCCGGAATCGGGCCGGCCGAAGGGGACGCCGGGCATGACCCGCTGGAGGCAGTTTCCGCCCCCGCCCCAGAGGTAGTTGTTCATGTTGACGATGGTGCACGGGCTGAAGGTCATCAGGCTCGTGTTGACGGCGGGGCTCATGATGTGGCCGACGGGTGAGCTGTCGCACGCGCCGCCCTGGTTGTCGTGGCCGGTGCCCATGTTGTGGCCGAGTTCGTGCGCCAGCACGACGACGATGCTGTTGAAGTCGCTGGTGTAGCGGCGGGTGAGGCCGGTGTTGTAACCCTCGCCAGCGCAGGTTGCGCCGACATATGCCAGGCCGGCGATGCCGGCGGTGTTGCGGGCGATCATGAGGTGGACGTTGTCGCGCTGCGGCGCGGGCTGGCCGGCCCAGAAGGTCCGGAAGGCGTTGAGGATCGCGTAGGGGTCGTCGCCGGTGAGGTAGGGGTGGCCTTCGGTGGGGGGCGCGCTTGTGACGATGATCTGCACGGTCGTGATGCTCAGACCGAGGTCACGCTCGTAGATGAAGTCCGTCTGATTGATGTATGCCTCGAGGCCGGCGATGGTCGCGGGGAGGTCTCCGTACGCCTGGAAGAACTCGTAGTCGGTCTCGAAGAGAATCTCGGCGATGCGCTGGCAGGCGGTTGCGGGGCCGCGGAGCGATGGGGTGTCGTGGTCGGCGCAGCCGGGGGCGCACATGCGTTCATCGTTGCCGCAGACAGCGGGGGGGCGGATGGCATCGCTCGCGCGGGCGATGACGTGCTGGGTACGGGCGGCATCGTCGTGGCCTTCGAACTGGCTGAGGGGCTGGATGGCCCAGGGGTCGAGGTCGCCGGGGAGATAGATGTTGGCGGTGATCTGTCCGTCGTAGATCGAGGCGACGACCTGCGCGGCATCGTTCTCGATGAGGCGGCCGCGGAACGTGGTCTCGGGAGGCAGAGGCGCGGGGATCAGGCCCTGGGCGGTGCGCTCGATCGCCTGGAAGCCCTCAGCGCGGATGGAGTGGGGGAAGAGTTCGAGCGTGACGGGCCCGGTGGGGAGAGGAACCGCCACAATGAACGAACCGTCGAGCCGCGGCTGGGCGGCGAGGTCGTGGACTGAGCAGCGGGTGAATGGGAGATCGAACTCGGCCGCGGCGGCCTGGCGGGCGACGGCGGGGCGGAGCATGCCCTGGGCCGAAGCGGACGGGAGGGTTGCCGAGCACAGCATTGTCGCGAGCCCGAGGCTTGCGATGACGAGGGGGCGCACACGAACGATCATTCCACGCACCGAGAAAGGGTCATTCGTCCTGGACTCCCACACCGGGGATGCCTCGGCCTCCCGAGGCTTCGGGGGGTGGGGGGAGTGGGGGGAGTGGTCAAGACGGAGAACCGGATGGCAGGGGACGACGTCACAGGCAATCAAGCCACGCACACAATGTACCCCGCACAGAACGCGGGGCCAGAGGCTGACCCATACGGATGAGAAAGGTTGGGGGTTTCCGCCTCGGGTCGGCGGCGTTACCCTATCGGCATGACGACCTATACCCCCCAGCACCCCCCCCATCGCATCATCGGCCCGAGCCTTGAGAACGTCGATCCGCACACGGTGACGATTTCGGGGTTGGTGCTGGATGCGGTGTACGACGCCTCGAACCCGGCGGAATCGCTGACGAACTTGTCGAGAGATATCGCCGCGCCGGGTCAGTTCCCGTTTACGCGCGGGCTGTTCCCCGAGGGGTATCGCACGCGGCTGTGGACGATGCGGCAGTTCGCGGGTTTCGGCTCGGCGGATGACACGAACAAGCGGTTCAAGTATCTGTTGGAGCAGGCCAAGCACGCGGGCGGGAAGGTGACGGCGAACACGGGGCTGTCAACCGCGTTTGACCTGCCGACGCTGATGGGACGTGATTCGGATGATGCGCTGTCGGTGGGGGAGGTGGGCCGGTGCGGCGTCGCGATCGACACGATCGAGGACATGCACCGGTTGTATGCGGATATTCCCGTTGACAAGGTGACGGTGTCGCAAACGATCAACGGTCCCGCGGCGGTGATCTGGGCGATGTATCTGGCGATGGCCAAGCAGCGCGGCATCGGCTGGGACAAGCTGGGCGGGACGCTGCAGAACGACATTCTGAAGGAGTTCCACTCGCAGAACGAGTTCATCTTCCCGCCGGAGGCGTCGGTGAAGCTCGTCGTCGATACGATCGAGTTCCAGAGCAAGCACTGCCCGAAGTGGAACAGCGTTTCGATCTCGGGGTACCACATCCGCGAGGCGGGCTCGGCGGCGGTGCAGGAGCTCGCGTTCACGCTGCGGGATGGGATGGAATACGTCGAGGCGTGCATCGAGCGGGGCCTGCCGATCGATGACTTTGCGCCGCGGCTGTCGTACTTCTTCAACTCGCACAACGAGTTCTTCGAGGAGATCTGCAAGCTGCGGGCGGCGCGGCGGATCTGGGCGCGGATGATGAAGGAACGCTACGGCGCGAAGAACGAGCGGTCGTGGTTCATGAAGACGCACGTGCAGACGGCGGGGTGTTCGCTGACAGAGCAGCAGCCGCTGAACAACATCGTGCGGGTGGCGTATCAGGCGATGGCCGCGGTGCTGGGCGGGTGCCAGAGCCTGCACACCGATTCGATGGATGAGACGCTGGGCCTGCCGACGGAGCAGGCGGTGACGGTCGCGCTGCGGACGCAGCAGATTTTGGCGTATGAGACGGGCGTGACGAGGACGGTGGACCCGCTGGGCGGGTCGTGGTTCATCGAGGAACTGACGGACAAGATGGAGGCGGGCGCGCTGGAGTTGATCGACGAGATCGACCGGATGGGGACGTATGGAAATGGCCAAATGGCAAATGGCCAAAGGGCCAAATCAGGAGCGCAGGCCGCTGGCTCGAACTCGCCATCTGGGAGTTTGCAATCTGGCAGTCTGGCGGAGCACCCCGCCTACGCGCCGCGCACCAGCTACGGCCGCTCCGTCGTCGCGGGGATCAACAAGGGGTACTTCCGCCGGCAGATCGCCGAGGCGTCGTACCGCTTCAGCGAGGAGTGCGAGGCGAACGACCGCATCATCGTGGGCGTGAACGCGTTCACGGAGGGGAGCGATGAGCGGCCGCTGGACATCCTGCAGATCAGCCACCAGGTGGAGACGGACCAGTGCTCGCGGCTGGCGGCGTTCAAGCAGAAGCGGGATGCGAAGGGTGTGGAGGCCGCGCTGAACTCCATCCGCGAGGCGGCGCGGGCGGACCAGAACGTGATGCCCGCGCTGGTGGAGGGTGCGCTGGCGAACTGCACGCTGGGCGAGATGGTGCAGGCGCTGGCGGATGTGTACGGGCGGTATGGCGGCGGGCCGGAGTGGTGATCAGAGAGACAGTAGGTGTCCTATGAGCACTTCTGACACCAAGCCTGCAACTGCTTGGGGATGCAGGCTTCAGCTTGTGTCGCCTATCTGATATAACACGTTTCTATGCCAAACGTGATCCCGGTTCCGCCTCTCGGTCGCATCAGTGAGTATGCAGTCCCGGACAAGCATTCGTGCCTATCGGGCGATCTCGTCGTGGTCGAGGGTCCGAAGGGCCTTGCCGGCGTCAGTCTGTCTCAACGCGCTCTCATCTGGCATTATCCATACGACCCCGAGCCGGATGTCGATGCGCCAGACGGACAGATCTGTGCCCGGCGGAGCATCGATTCACCACAATGGATCTCCGCCGATCAACGCGTCGTCGTGACTCTGATCGCTGATCGGCAGATTCCGCATCTCGTGGCTATCGACGGTCGGAGCGGCAAGCCGCTGTGGGAGATCGAAGTCGAGCTTCCGCGCGAGATGCTCAGGAAAGAGAAGGGTCTTCACACAGGCTGGGGTCGTTTCAGCTGCGGCCTCAAGTTCGTTTCACGAGATGACCTGCTGGCGTTATGCTGTGTCCGGTACATGTCGGAGTGCGGCCTGGTGGATCACGTTCAAGAGCCCGGTGAGTCCACATTTCTCGTGCGTATCGATCCCGCATCCGGAATGCTGCTGTGGACTTCCCACCTGTTCGGCGTCAGAGCAGGAGAAGGAAGCATCAACTTCCGCGGCCCGTTCCTGCGGGGCGATGAAGTCGGCGATATCGACTGGAGCACCGGGCAGGCTCGCGTGGTCCACACACGGCCCGGCGTACGTGCCTGGCCAACTGCACACCATGGCGGCATATTGCTCGCCTCAGTCGACAAGGGCAAGATCACAGTCGAGCACATAGATCGCAATGGCGATGTCGGTTCATCCACGCCATGGAAGCGGGCCGGAGTGAAGTCGCTAAACTGGTGGCCGGGATCACCGATGCCGGTGCTCCAGATCAACAATCAAGGCGTTGTATTCGTTGCCGACGATCTCTCTCCGCGATGGGAAGCGAAGGCCAAGCCATGGATCTATGGTGCAAGCACCGGTGTCGGGACGCCGGTAGTCGTCGCAACCAATGGCGCCGGTGGCCACCTCCTCGCCTTCGACCGTGAAACAGGCGCAGAATGCATGCGATTCACGCCAGCAGAAGGCGGAGTGCGCGATCTCGTGCGATTGGACGGTGAGGATCTGTACATTTGCACGGGTGATCGTGAGCTCCTGTGCACCGATGGTCATCAGGTCGAGAGTGTGAAGTTCGGCGGCAAGGTAGATGATTGGCAACTGCTGGGAGTGTTTGAGAGGCAGGCGGTCTATGTTTCCGTGAATGGAGTGGTGCGTGTGAGGCTCGTGAGCATCCCGGCAACTCCTCAATGAGCGGGACATGTGGCTTCCCGCCGACAAGTGAGGTCTTAAGTCTGTTACATTCTTCCCATGCCCCACTCACCCCTCAAAGGCTCCCCCCTCGCCCGTGGCCCTGGAGACTCGCTTCTTTGGCAGCTCTTCAGTCAGTCGATCGGCCCTCCGATCTTCTGGCTTCTCGGATTGATGTACGCCATGGGCATGTTCTTTGGCACGATTTTCTCTATATCGACGCCGGTGTTCGGTTTCCCACTTTGGCAGCTTCTTTCCGGCATTGGTAGCGTTGTTTGTGCCGCCGGGCTCGCTCTCAACTGGCGGAAGTGGATGACCCGGATGGACAACATCCACAAGGGCCGCGCGGGCGAACAGGCCGCCGCGGCGTTCCTTGCCGAACTCGGCAAGGACGGGTACATCATCGCCCACGACATTCCGCTCAAGGCTCTCGATTCCTCGCAACCTGAAGGCCCCAACATCGATCACCTGGCCATCGGCCCGGCGGGCGTGTTCGTCATCGAGACGAAGTATGTCGCCAAGTCACGTGCGGATGGCAGGGCGAACGAAGTCACCTACGACCCAAGCGAGAACGGAGGGAAGGGCCGACTCCTGTTCAATGGCGCCAAGCACGATCGCTGTGCACTGGAACAGGTCAGGCGCAACGCGAAGGTTGTGGATGTGTTCCTGCGAAGCAAGCAGTTGGAGCATGCGGTCCCGGTGACCCCGATCGTGTTTGTCCTGGGATGGATGGTGAAGGTGCCGGCCTCGTTGGACGTTCGGGTGCTGAACCCCAAGCTGGTGTTTCCGCTCCTTCGCGGGATGCCGAGGGTGATGGATGCTCGCCAGGTGGGCAGGCTCTACGAGTCCGTCCTGCCCGCACTCACCCGTGCGGATACGACGGCGGAACTCTTCGAGTGATCTGAACTGGTGGTAAGGTCAAGTGGCAGGCATGCGATCGTCGCAGCTATGACAATGCCGGCGTGCTGTCCGGATGCTTCTCAAGGCAACCGATCAACGAGGGACAACAGGTCATTTCCTCGCGATCGACCCGAACGTCAAAGGGTCGGCGGGCCGGAGTGGTGAGGCGGGCGGTCAGGGTTTGGGCACGGGCCGAGAGTTGGTGGTCCGCATCCGGCCGGAGGCCGCGGGGTAAGTGGCATCGCTTTCGGTGGTCGCAGCGCGAACGAGCGCGTGGATGGCCCACTGCTTGATGCGGCGGGCCTGTTTGGGATCGATGCCCAGAACGTCCTGGAAGACAAGCATGGACTCAAGCCCAAAGACCAGCGCGAGCGATGCGCTGAGGTTGCGGTATGTCCGCGGCGACAGTTGTGCCCGGACTGGCGCGAGCGCGGCCTCGATCAGCGGCTCGCGGCGGTTCTGGCGGAGGGGGACCGATGGTGACTTCGCTGCCCGCTGGCTGACCGATCGCTGCAGCGAGGCGGCGAGCATGAGGCGGAGCTGGCGCTCGTTGCGGTACGACATGTCGTGCAGGGCGGCCTCGGCCTTGTCGACGCGGGCGACAGGGTCGGTCGTGAGGTCGTTGGCGAAGAGCGCGGCGGGGTCGGGCGCATCATCATCGATCGGCGCTTCAACCAGCAGCGACTCGACGGTCGGGAAGTAGCGGTAGGCCGTCGCGCGCGAGACCATCGCCTCCGCGGCGACATCGTCGATCGTCGGCGACTTGCCCTGCTTGAGCAGCCGCGCGGCCGCACTGAGCAGGTCCTTGCGTGTGCGGTGGCGCTGGTTGGATCGGCCGCTCATCGTGGCAGGCTTGGGCATGTCGCCTCGCTTCAGCACTGGATGGATGGGAAGGAAGGCCCGGGCGCGCTGGTGTATGGACCGATCGCCATGGCGTTGAGGACCTTGGCGGTTCGGAAGCCGCGGGCGAGCGCGGCGCGGAAGAGGTCGCGCTGGCTCATTGGGACGATGACGACGGCCATTGGCGGTTCGACCATTCGCGCGGTGTGGACGGCGAGGGCGAGGAGGTCGTCGTTGGTTTCGGCCGCGGAATGGCCGAAGAGGGTGGAGATCTGGTAGGCGACGATGCGGTTGGCTCGCGTGCGTACGAAGGCGGGGAGGCCGAGGGCGAAGAGCGCGGCGGCATCGTTCGCGCGGGGGATGCCGTGGTGCCTGTGCGAGAGCGCGGCGATGGCGGGGAGGTCATCTCGCGTGGCGGGGCGGCAGTTTGGGTCATCGGCGTCGACGGGCGCAGGGTGCATGAGCGCGGCGGAGTCCTGCCAGCGGAAGCCGAGGGAGGTGTAGAGGGAGAGCGAGGTGGTGTTGATCGCTTCCTGGAAGAGCCGGACCTGGACATTCGTGCCGCGGCGCCGGCAGGCTTCATCGATGGCCCACTGCATGAGCGTGCGGCCGACGCCCTTGGACTGGATGGTCGGATCGACGGTGATCGGTCCGACGCCGCAGACTTCGTCGGCGTGGAGAAGGAAGTTAGAGCCGATGAGCCGGCCGTTTTCGATGGCGGCCATGCCGGTGTAGTCGGGACGGTTGATGACGGCACCGATGATCAGGCGGCCGACATCGATGGTGGGGACATCGGGCGGGACGTTGTGCCGCTCGTGGAGGGAGTTGAAGGCGAGGTGACAGATGCGGGCGAGGTCCTCGGTATGCTCGGGACGGGCGGGGAGGAGTTGGATGGGCATGGGGAGTCCGATTCTGGATTGCGGATTTTGGATTTTGGAGTGGGGAGCACTTCAAGGCCGTACGCCGCGGTCATAGGTGAGACGCGGAGGGCACAGAGAAAGAAGCAGTACGGGGTGCGGAGTGGCTCAGTCCTGCGGGAGTTGCTGGATGATCGCGGCCATGTCGAGCCAGACCTGCTCGCGCTGGATCTTGCCATCGGCGGCAAACTCGATGACGTGCAGCAGGCGGAACTTCAGCGGGCGGTTGCGGCCCTCGAGGCCGAAGGGTCGGCCGGGGGCGCGGCCCTCCCACATGGACTCGTCGATGAGGAAGCCGTCGCCGTAGAGCCGCTTGATGACGGTGACCTTGCTCTCGGCGAGGTCGCTAAAGGTCTGCTCGTAGAAGCGACGGGCGGCATCGCGGCCGTAGCTGGGGCCGAGGGGCCAGCCGACGATGTCGTGGACGGCATCGGGGGCGAGGGTGGAGAGGACGCCCTCGACGTCGTCGGTGGCTTCGTGGTGGAAGTGCTCGTCGATCTTGCGGTCCATTTCGGCGGGGGAGAGGGGCATGGGAGTGCTCCGGCAGGGGTGAGTGAAAGTGTAATGAGACAAATGTCTCATGTCAAGAAGTCTGTATCGAGTTGGCTTGAGTCAACAAAAAACCCCGGCATGGGCCGGGGTTTGGGGGATGCTGCGGTTGTCGAGCGGTGATCTCGCGGGATCAATCGCACGGGCAGGATGCCCGTGCCACGGCGATCAGGCGGTTTCCTTGCGCTTGACGCGGAGGTCGGCCAGGCGGCGGGGGGTGTAGACATCGTTCTCGTCGATGAAGTACTCCGCGCCGCGGTTGTCCATTTCGGGCAGGTCGTACATCAGGCCCATCATGATCTCTTCCATGACGGCACGCAGGGCACGGGCTCCGGTGTCGCGGGAGAGGGCCTTGCGGGCGATGGCGCGCATCGCCGCGGGCGTGAAGCTGAGCTTGGCGTTCTCGATCGCGAACATGTGCTGGTATTGCCGCATGATCGCGTTCTTGGGCTCGGTGAGGACGTTGATCATCGCGTCCTCGGTGAGCGGCATGAGCGGGGCGATGACCGGGAGGCGGCCGATGAGCTCGGGGATCATGCCGAACTCGATGACGTCGTCGGGAGTGACCTGGCTGAGCACGGCGGCACGCTCGGCCTCCTCGTTGGGCAGGTCGCCCTGGATGCCGAAGCCGATGCGCTTCTTGCCGATTCGGCGGCGGATGATCTCTTCGATCCCGACGAACGTGCCGCCGCAGATGAAGAGGATGTGCGAGGTATCCATCTGGATGTACTGCTGCTCGGGGTGCTTGCGGCCGCCCTGCGGGGGGACATTGGCCACGGTGCCCTCGAGCATCTTGAGCAGGGACTGCTGCACGCCCTCGCCCGAGACGTCGCGCGTGATGGAGACGTTGTGCGAGGTCTTGCCGATCTTGTCGATCTCGTCGATGTAGATGATGCCGCGCTGGGCCGCTTCGAGGTCGAAGTCCGCGGCCTGCAGGAGCTTGAGCAGCAGGTTCTCGACATCCTCGCCGACGTAGCCGGCCTCGGTCAGCGTTGTCGCATCGCCGATGGCAAAGGGGACGTTGAGCACGCGGGCGAGCGTGCGAGCCAGGAGCGTCTTGCCGCAGCCCGTGGGGCCCATCAGCAGGACGTTGCTCTTGTCGAGATCGATGTTGGTCTCTTCCTTCTCGGAGTGCAGCAGGCGCTTGTAGTGCGTGTGCACGGCGACCGAGAGGGCGCGCTTGGCCTGATCCTGGCCGATCACATAGGTGTCGAGATATTCCTTGAGCGTGCGCGGCGTGGGGATCGTCTGGAACATCGCGCCGGCGGATGACACGCGGCGCCGTTCCTGCTTGAAGATGTTCTGGCACAGGTCGGTGCAGTTTGCGCAGATGTAGACATCCGACGGGCCTTCGACCATGGGGCCGACATCGCGGCTGGTCTTGCCGCAGAAGGAGCAGGTCGTGACCTTGCGGCCGCGGAAGCCGGAGTCGCCGCCGCCACCACCGCCCCCGCCCGCACCGCCTCCGCCGCCATTGCCACCGGATCGAGAGCCGCCGGCCCCCCCTGCATTGGAACCGAAGTCGGAGGGGGGGATACCGTCACGCGTGCCCTTAGCCATGGACGAAGCCTCATAAATGAACCGCGGGCACGCCGCGGAAAGGTGCGAACATCAATGCCAACTGCCTTCTATCGGCGGATGGCTCCGGGCCCTGCACTCCCTGACGTGGGGGGAGAATGCTTGCACTGTCCCCTCGGAGAGAATGCAGGGCGGTAATCAGACCCATTGTACGTCCGTGGGGTGTGGTCGCGGCGAGTGGCGCAGAAATGGCCGTGTGCGAATCTGGCCTCGGGCGTCACAGACAGCACACCCCATAATCGTGGGAGAGTCCGGCGCGGTCACGCGCTGGGGGGCTTGCGGTCGTACTGACCGCCGCGGTCTTTGGGAGAGGGAGTCGGAAGGGGCGCGCCGGTGAGATCGAAGCCCGGCTTCGCGCGGAGTTCGCCATCGGGGCCGGGGCGAGGCGGGTCGGGTTGCTGTCGTTCGGGCTTGGCGGGCTGCGGGGCGGAGGAGCGGGCTGCGACGCGGACCGTCAGCGCCTTGCGCGCGGCATCGTACTCCTGCGTGGAGAGTTCGCCGGACTTGTGCATGCGCCGGAGCTCGCTGAGCATGCCGGAGGCGTCATCGGCGTCGCGGGCGAAGAGGCGTTTGCGCAGAAGCAAGATGACGATGCCCAGGAGGAGGACCGCGAGAATGAGCGCGCCGACCCAGATGAGCACATCCACGGATGATGCCGCGCCGGTGTTGGGAAGTGGGGACACCTGCCCGGGGATCATGTCCAACCTCCGGCGATGATCTCATCGCGGATGGGCGTGAGGAGCTTGGGCTCGACGTAGGAATCGAGCAGATCGTGCGCGGCGGTGCGGATCTCGGTGAGGATCGTCGGAAGGGCCGCGACATCTGCGAAGGGGCCGAAGCGTCGGACGATGAGGTAGAGGCTGATGGGCTCTTCGCGGCCGCGGGAAGGGAGTTCGCTCCCGCCGGAGGCTGCGGCGGAGTGGCCTCGACGCGAGGAGCGGGTCTTGACCTCGATGTGTGCCTGGAGGTCGTTGGCATCGTTGAGGGCGACGCCGAAGATTGGCTGGCAATCCACCGGACGGAAGGCCATGTGTGGTCCTTCGCGTCCGGGGCGGCCGGGTCGGGCGGCAGCGCCTGCGAGCAGGGCCATCGGGGTGCCGGCCATGAGGGCGTTGCAGATGATGGCGTCGTGGTTGCCGGAGGCGGCAAGGTCGAATCCGAGCAGGACCTCGATGCTCTCGATGTCGAGCGCGCTGATGTCGAGGTAGTAGGGGGCGGACTCGATCACCGCGCTGTGGAGGGCATAGGCGGCGTCCCACTCGCGGGGGCAGACACTGCCGGCGCGGACACTCGTGCGACGGACGGCGACCCACTCCTGCCATGCGGCGGAGCCGACGGCATCGGCCTCGGCGGCATCGGATTCGAGGGCGAGTTCGTTCTGGTAGCGGCGGAACTGCGAGAGGCCGGGTCGCTGCCTGCGGAGCCGGTCATAGAGCCCAAGCACGGTCTCTCGCTTGGTCGGCAGGTCCATCTTGAGGTTGACGCGCAGGTTGACGTAGTACGCGGCGCAGGATGTGGCAAAACGAATGGGCATCGGCCGGTCTCCCCGTCTGTCGGCGCGAAGTGTACCGGCGCGGGGCCGCGGCGTGGAGGCGGGGCTGATTCAGGATCTGGGGGAGGCGATGACTGCGTGGCCGGCATCCGGCGCACCGGTGTCGGGAGAGCCGGCATCGGCGTGCGCGGCCGCTGAGGGTTTGCGGTTCTTGCGCAGCTTGGCGGCGACGCGGTCCTTGTCCGGGAGGCGGATGTCTCGGGCAAGGCCGACCAGGGAGAGGGCGCGGATGAGCATGTAGCTGAAGTCGATCTCCCACCACTTGAAGCCGTGCCGCGCGCTGTTTGGGAAGGCGTGGTGGTTGTTGTGCCAGCCCTCGCCGAGCCCGAGAATGCCGACGATGGGGTTGTTGCGGCTCTCATCGCCGCAGGCGAAGGGTCGCCAACCCCAGAGGTGGCAAACGGAGTTCACGCTCCAGGTGATGTGGTGGATGATCAGAATGCGGACAAGGCCGCCCCAGAGGAAGCCGAGCAGGACGCCGGTCCAGGAGAGGGTGAGCAGGCCACCGAGCACCGCGGGGATGAGCAGGCCAAGGAAGACCCACATGAGGAAGTGGTTGTTGGCGGCGACGAGCGCGGGGTCCTCGCGGAGATCGCGGGTGTAGCGGCCGAGGCCGCGCTGGTGCCCGGCGAAGAGCCAGCCCACGTGCGCGTGGTATGCGCCGCGGAGGGTGGCCAAGATTCCCTCGCCCCAGGAGCCATCCGGGCCCATGTGCGGGGAATGCGGATCACCTTCTGAATCGGAATGCTGATGATGGCGGCGGTGTGCGCCGCACCACTCGATGACGGGGCCTTGAACGGCCATGGAACCCGCCGCGGCGAAGGCGTAGCGGATCGGCGCGGGGGTGCTGAACGATTTGTGGGTGCAGAGCCGGTGATAGCCGACGGTGACGCCGAAGCCGCTGATGAAGGACATCGCGGCCATGATGGCGAGGTAGACCCAACTGAAGGCGGTCCCCCAGAGAAGGACCATCGCGAGGATGAGTCCAGCGATCGGAACGAGGACCGCACCAAGGTTGATCATGCGGAGGCGGTGGTCCGCGCGGCTGATCGCCGACGAGTCGTCGTGGTGCTCGGTGTGGGTTGAGGTGCGGCGGCGTGAGGGTTTGGGCTCTGCTTCGACGGCCGGGCGAGCGGCAAGCTCGGTGTGCATAGGACTCCTGGCAAGCAGCCCTTGGTTCATGGTCACCCGCTCGGCAGGTTCGTCGGCGTGCTTGCCGCGGACCGTTGTTCGTGGCCGAGCGCGAGAGCCGTTGGACAGGAAGGGCTGCATCAGGTCCAAGAGCGATCGCGTGGTGAAAGGGTAGGTGCGCCGGGGGGATCGTGAGATGGGACTCTGGATTGTTGGTGGAATCGGGTGAATCGAACGATGCTCTGGTGCAACCCGATTCCGGCGAGTCAGACTGAAAGCAGCCAGTCAAGGACGTTTGGGGTGTCGGAAAGGTCCGGCACGACCTTGTCGGCCCCGGCCGCGATGAGGGCGTCTGTGTTGAAAGAGCCCGTGGCGACGGCGAGCACGCGGAGGTCATGGGCCTTGGCGCAGCGGATGTCGTGCGGGGTGTCGCCGATGATGGCGCAGCGGCGGGGGTCGGCATCCCGGTCGAAGCGATCGCGGAATCGCGCGAAGGCGACGGGGGGGAGGTGGGTGCGATCGGGCGGATCGTGGGGGGATTCATCGCCCCATGCGGAGATGGGGAATCGGTCAGGATCGATGCCGCAGGCGCGGAGCTTGAGGGAGCCGGTGTCCTGGTAGTTGCCGGTTAGGAGACCGAGGGCGGCGCGCTTGGAGACGTCGAGTGCATCGAGGAGTGCGGGGACGCCCGGAAGGGCGCGGGCGGAGTGGGCTGTGGGGAGTTGCCGGGCAAGGTGTTTGCGGTAGCCGTCCCTGAGGGCGAGCCGGTTTGCCGGGGTGGGCTGCTGCCCGTTGGCGATGAGCAGGTCTCCGACGATCAACGGGTCGAGGCGGCCGGCGTACTCGACCCCGGTTGAGGCGAATGCGGGGCCGAAGAGTTCCCGGCCGGCGGCTTCCATGGCGCGTATGCCGACCCCACTTGTGGAGATCAGGGTCGCATCGATGTCAAAGAGGATGAGGTGCATGGGAAGGGAGTAGGGAGGGAGGGATCAGCGTGTGATGGTGAATGCGTGGTCCTTGGGCAGTTCGGGGAGTTCGGTGCGGTCGATGCGGGTGATGTTGCGCGACATGTGCTCGGAGATGCGGGAGAGCAGGAGCTCGAGGTCGGGCTGGGCACCTTGCGCCTCCATCAGGACGGACCCGTCGGGTTCGTTCCGGACAAAGCCGGTGATGTTGAGGCCGCGGGCGCAGTGGATGGCGGTGGCGCGGAACCCGACGCCTTGGACCCGTCCGTGGAAACGTACTTGGAGCCTCATTGGCCGGAGCGTAGGGAAGCGGGAGGGGGGGTCGGGCGGGTTCGTGGGGCTATCGGACGTGGTGGAGAGAGGCCGGCAGGGATCGGCGGGTCTTTATGGCGCAGAGATTGACCGGCGAAAGTCCTGTGCTACATTTTTCATGTCTGGGAAGGTCGCTCAACCCAGGATCTATCGGGCCAGATACGGCGTCCGTGCCGACCATCTCCGGGATCACACCTTCTGGGCGACCGACTCGCGACACCCACCCGTCTCCGGGCTCTTCGAGCTTCGGAGTTGTTGCGGCGTCAGCGTCGTGTGTGTTTTCGGGCCGGTGATCGTGAGACCCAAGCATCTTCGAGAGGTTCGTGTTGCTCGTGTGGCTGTTCGTGCGCACCCTGACGTGTTGCCGTCGGCGGTTTCCGAAGTGCTTGGTTTGTATCAGCATGACGACCTTCCCCAGATCGATCAGCTCCAACGACGATAAGCGACGGGTCCTTGAGGCCACGGACATCGTGCGCCTCATCGGCGAGCAGCTTGCGCTCAAGGCCAAGGGCCGGGAGTATCTGGGGCTCTGTCCGTTTCACAACGACCATAAGCCCTCGATGTGCGTGGTGCCGCACAAGCAGATTTTTCACTGCTTCTCCTGCGGCGCGGGCGGGGATGCGCTCCGGTTTGTGATGGATTATCACAAGATGTCCTTCCGCGAGGCGCTCCAGCACCTGGCCGACCGGGCGGGGATCAAGCTCACGCCGTGGCGGCCTTCGGGGGCGATGTTCGGCGGGGACGGGGCGGAACAGTCGGGGGCGGAAGAGCAGCAGACGCCGCGGGCGGCGATGCTGGGAGCCAATCAGACCGCGTGCGACTTCTTCCGGGCGATCCTCAAGCACGAGGAGCACGGGCGGGCGGCACGCGAGATGATCGCGAGCCGCGGCGTTTCGGCCGAGATGGTCGAGCAGTTCGGGCTCGGCGCTGCGCCCGACAAGTGGGACGGGCTTCTGCTGACGGTGCAGCGGAAAGGCGTGGATCTCGCGGCGTATCGGGCGGCGGGGCTGCTGAAGGTGCGAGACTCGGGCGGGCTGTACGACGCGTTCCGCAACCGGCTGATGTTCCCGATTCATGACCAGATCGGCCGCGTCGTGGCGTTTGGGGCACGACGGCTGCGCGATGAAGACGACCCGAAGTACCTCAACTCGTCGGAGTCGGCGGTGTTCGACAAGAGCACGACGCTGTACGGGCTGCACCAGGCGGCGCAGGCGATCCGCACGGGCCGGGTGGCGGTGGTGGTCGAGGGGTACATGGATGCGATCGCCTGCCATCAGGCGGGCGTGCGGAATGCGGTCGCGACGCTGGGCACCGCGCTGACCGTCGGCAACGCGCGGGTGTTGCGTCGGCTGTGCGATTCGGTGATCCTGCTGTTTGATGGGGATGTGGCGGGCATGAAGGCCGCGGAGCGGGCCGTCGAAGTGTTCTTCGCCGAGCCGATCGATGTGCGGATTGCGACGCTCGCGCCGCATACGGATGCGAAGGACCCGGATGAGCTGCTCAAGCGTGAGGGCGGGCGCGAAGTGCTCGACCGGGTGTTCAAGGCGGCCGTTGATCCGCTGGATCTGCTGTTTGCGCGGATGAAGACCACGGTGGATGGGCAGGGCCTGGCGGCGCGTGCGCGGCTGGTGGATGAGTTCACCACGCGGCTGGTTTCGCTGGGGCTTTCGACGGTCGAGCCGGTTCGCTACCAGTTGATCGTGAAGCGTGTAGCCCAGGTGGCGGGTGTGGATTGGCAGACGATCGCGCAGTCCCTGTCGCAGAAGGTGATGCGGAGCCGGGCACGCATCGCGGCGGCCCCGGACGCATCCGGCGCGGCGGATTCGGCCGAGCGAGCGCCGGTTTCGCGGCCGAGGATGACGGCGCAAGAACACCTGCTGGGGTGCCTGCTGTGCGATACGGGGCTGTGGCTCCGGTTCAAGGATGAGGAGTGGGAAGCGGTTTCGCCGGACGCCTTTGCCGCGGGCCCGGCGCAGCGCGTGGCGGAGGTGATGGCGGATCTGCGTCTCAACGAGGAGCCCGCAACGCTCAACGCCGTGCTGGCGATGATCGAGGACGCGGAGACCCAGCGATACGCCACGCTCGCCGCGTCGGAGATCGACCGCATCACCGAGGGCAATGCCGAGCGGTTGGTGCAGCACTTCGCCGAGCGTCTGCGGGAGGTGCTGATGCAGCGGACGGTGCGGGCGGGCGCGATTCCCGCGGCGGATGGCGCAGGGGATGACTGGATCCACGGCGTTCTGCGTCAGCGTGAACTGCGGGCAACGCTCGGGCATGACACGACGCGTCTGCCGAGGCCGACGGGGTGAGGGAGATTCGTTGCCCTCGTGGGGCAAGGTGTCGTCGGGTTTGATTCTGTGTGTGCTGGTCAGAAGAGGAAGCTGCGGAAGGTTGGAAACGTTGACGGGGCATGGCAATCGCCCCGGGTCCGATGCGTATGAACAATGGGTCGTGAGCCGGCTGCGTGCACTCCACGTCTGAGACGTGTCGCCGGTGACTTGCGGGCTGCCGCGGAGGCAATGCGGCGTGCAGGAGGCAATCGTGGTGCAAGGTCTTCATCCGTGTATCGAGAACATGATTCAAGCAAGCGGACAGCGTGGCTGGCTGTCGTATGAGGAGTTGAACAACACGCTTCCGGATGAGTGGGTCGATCCGGATCGGCTGCACGAGCTGCTGGTGCTCATCGATGCTCGCGGGGTGGAGCTGATCGACGAGATGGAGTATCGCGCGCGCTGCTGGCGGGACTCGAAGAAGCGGGGCGGGGAGCAGACGGTCGCGGCCTCGGGCCTGACCAAGGCCAACCGCGCGATGACCGTCGCGGGGGGCGAGCGGAACCTGCCGCGGAACTGGAGCGCGCCGCCGGCATCGGCCGCGGCCAAGGGGGAGGCGGGGATCGAGGAAGAGATCATCGATGACGAGACGCTGCAGCGCGACCTGCAAGAGGCGCTGGCGGCGGAAGGGAACAAGCGGATCGATGACCCGATCCGGATGTATCTCTCGCAGATGGGATCGATCCCTCTGCTGACGCGCGAGGAAGAGATTCGGCTGGCGAAGAAGATCGAGACGACCCGGATGATCTTCCGGCGCCGGTGCCTGGAGTCGGACTATCTGGTTCAGCAGGCGGTCGCGCTGCTTCGGCAGGTGCACTCGGGCGAGTTGCCGTTTGACCGGACGATGCGGATCTCGACCGCGGAAGACAACGCCAAGGACCGCATCACGAAGCGGATTCCGTACAACCTCAAGACGCTCGACAAGCTGCTGGAACTCAATCGGCTCGACTGGGAGCGGCTGCAGGGGATGGACCGTGCATCCGAGGATGCGGCGGAGATCATCGAGCGGATGTGCACGCGCCGTCGCAAGATGGCCGCGCTGACGGAGGAGCTGAGCCTGCGGACGGGCCGGATCATCCCACTGATGCGGAAGCTGCGGAGCATCAGCAAGAAGATGACCGAGATCGAGGGCGAGTTGAAGAAGGCGGAGAAGTTCCCCAAGCGGTACGACGCTGAGGATGTTGAGGTGCTGCAGGAGGAGCTCTCGGGCCTCCGGTCGCTGGTGCTCGAACAGCCCGAGGACCTGGCTCGACGGGTGCGCGACATCGATGCAGTGTTCTGGGAGTATGAGCAGGCCAAGCGCGACCTGTCGGGCGGCAACCTGCGGCTGGTGGTGTCGATCGCCAAGAAGTATCGAAACCGCGGTCTGCCGTTCCTGGATGTCATCCAGGAGGGCAACACGGGCCTGATGCGTGCGGTCGATAAGTACGAGTACAAGCGCGGGTACAAGTTCAGCACGTATGCAACGTGGTGGATCCGCCAGGCGATCACGCGGGCGATCGCCGACCACGCCCGGACGATCCGCATCCCGGTGCACATGATCGAGACGATCGGCCGGATCCGCTCGATCCAGAAGGCGATGCTGCAGGAGAGCGGGCGCGAGCCGACGACCGAGGAACTCGCCGAGCGCGCGGGCCTGAGTGTCGCGGAGACGCGGCGCGTGATGAAGATCTCGCGTCACCCGGTCTCGCTGGATCGCCCCGTCGGCGAGAGCGAAGACTCGTACTTCGGCGACTTCATCGAGGATGAGGGGCAGAAGCCGCCGAGCGATACCGCCGGGCAGGACATGCTGCGCCAGCGGATCGAGCACGTGCTCAAGAGCCTGACGTACCGCGAGCGGGAGATCATCAAGCTGCGGTACGGCATCGGCGACGGGTACACCTACACGCTCGAGGAGGTCGGCCGGATCTTCAAAGTGACGCGCGAGCGCGTGCGGCAGGTGGAGGCCAAGGCCATCCGCAAGCTGCAGCACCCGGTGCGGGCGCGGAAGCTGGCGGGGTTCGTTGACAAGAGCCTGGAGATGCAGGGCGTCGAGTGAGGCGGCCCGTTTGAGCGAGGACGAGGCGACGGGCCGGCACGGCGTGCCGCTCGCGGTCTTGGTTGGATATCGGGAAGCGCAGCGAGGCTGACGGGGGGCCGTCCGGCGAGAATGACGGTGGTCGGCGGCGGCGGTCAGGGCCTAAGGTCGCTCATACTCGTGCGAGGTGAGCGATGAAGGCCCGTGAACTGGCGAATCTCGGAATCCCCGATGGGGAGGCGTTGCGGCTCGCCGTGAAGGCGTGCGTCCGCGCTGCGCAGGCGGGGATGAGCAAGGAGTCGCTCCGCAGCGCGATCCACGGCGTCATCGAGAATCCGCAGGGGTATCTCAGCGATCCGGTCTTCGACCGGCTGGCGGCGGAGCTGGTCGGTCGGACGGCGACGCGGTTCATCGAGCGGGCGGAACCGGCCCCGTGGAAGAACTGGGGCGTGGGATTGGAGCCTGAATCGGTGAACCAGATGGCGCGGGCGTGCCGCTTGCCGGTCGCCGCGGCGGGCGCGCTCATGCCCGATGCGCATGTGGGCTACGGCCTGCCGATCGGCGGTGTGCTGGCGACACGCAATGCGGTGGTGCCGTACGCGGTCGGCGTCGATATCGCCTGCCGCATGCGGATGAGCGTGCTGGACCTGCCGGTGACGATGCTCGGGAGCGACCACGAGCGGGCCAGGCTTGAGGACGCGATCGAGAAGGAGACGCGGTTCGGGATCGGCGCGGCCTTTCAGCGCAAGCGGCAGCACGCGGTGCTCGACAGCGACTGGGGCGTGTCACGCATCACCTCGCAGAACAAGGACAAGGCGTGGGCCCAACTCGGCACGAGCGGCTCGGGGAATCACTTCGTCGAGTTCGGTGTGCTGACGATCACCGATGAGGATGTCGCGCGGCGGCGCGATGCTGCGGTGGAGGCGTCCAGCGGATTCGGCTCGGGCTGGCGATTCAGTCTCCCTGCCGGGCAGTATCTCGCGCTGCTGTCGCACTCGGGGTCTCGCGGCACCGGCGCGGCGGTGTGCGATCATTACTCGAAGCTGGCGATGAAGCAGCGATCGGAGCTGCCCAAGGACCTGTCGTACCTCGCGTGGCTCGATCTGGATTCGCAGGAGGGGCGCGAATATTGGAGCGCCATGAACCTGATGGGGGAGTATGCCGCGGCGAACCACGAGTGCATCCACCGTCATGTGCTGCGGGCGCTCGGCGCAGAGGCGATCGGCTATGTCGAGAACCACCACAACTTCGCGTGGAAGGAGGAGCACACGCTGGCCGATGGCACGCGCGAGGAGTTGATCGTGCACCGCAAGGGCGCGACGCCGGCGGGCTCGGGCGTGCTGGGCGTGATTCCGGGGTCGATGGCGACTCCCGGGTTCGTGGTTCGCGGCCGCGGATCGGCCCAGTCGCTGATGTCCGCCAGCCACGGCGCGGGCCGGGTGATGTCGCGGACGAAGGCGAAGCAGTCGTTTGCGTGGGGGAACGTGAAGCGTGAGCTTTCCGAGGCGGGCGTGCGTGTGATCTCCGCGGGGATCGACGAGGTTCCCGGCGTGTACAAGGACATTCATCAGGTGATGGCGCAGCAGCAGGACCTGGTGGAGGTGATCGGACGGTTTGACCCCAAGCTGGTGAAGATGGCGCCCGAGGGCGAACGGGCGGAGGATTGAGAGGTCGCACGCTTAAACAAATGACCCCGGCCGCGTGGGCGACCGGGGTCCGGAGTTCTTTGAAAAAAACGATCGATCAGCGGGCCGCGGCGGTGGGGGCGTTGCCGGTGCGGGTGAAGCTGATCTCCATCATCTTGTACTCTTTGCCGGACTTGGGATCGATCCCGTGCATCTCAAGCGTCATCTCGTTGGCGCTCTTGAGCGTCTCGATCTCACGCATCTTGGTCGGCTTCTTGGTGATGGGGCAGTTGTAGTCGAAGCTCCAGTTGATGGTCTTGCCGTCCTTGGAGAGTTCGCCCGTCCCGTTCATGATGCCGGTGGAGTGATTGTCCACCCAGGTGCTGACGAACTTCTGGGACACGTTGTCAAACCCGGCGAGGGAGAAACCGTTGAACGGTCCCATGCCGGGCATGTCGCCCTTCATCTCGCCCTTGACGTAGCGGCCGTCCATGAACTCGGTGACGGTGTAGGAGCCGTCGCTGACCATGGGCTCGGGGACGCCGGGCATCCACATCTTGGTCTTGGCGGACCAGGTGCCGGCACGCTTGGCGAGGAAGGCGTGCATCTCGCCGGGGGTTCCGGCGACCTGGCAGGCCATCATGTCCTCCGCTGTCCAGCCCGGCGGAAGGTGCATCTCCGGCTGGCCCGCGGGAGCGGCGGCCTTCTTGCCGTCAGAGGGCTGGGCAAATGCGATGGACCCGGCGACGGCGGCGATGCCCGCAACGGTGAGGAAGGCCGGAACGATGAATGAACCGCAACGACACATGGTGATCTCCTTTTTCGAGGGTGGCCTGCGCTCTTTCGCGCAGATTGAACGATCGTATGGGGGCATCCCTCACCGGACAAGCACCGGACAATGCGACGAATCACTCTTTCCGACCCGCGCCTCGTAAGTGCTTGCGTACACTCGGCCCGTTGAAAGTTGGGGAGTAGCCGCCACCCGGCCGAGAGGTCTCGGGTGGAACGAGGGTCGTCAACACGGTGCGGGCAACTCTGCCCGTCCCCGGCCCCGTAGAGCGTGGCCCGCATGTGCGGATCGCGCATCGAGCAAGACCAACAGCGGGTGCTGTACGTTCCGCCGCGGCCGGGCCGCCCGGGACGGGAGGTCTTCATGCTCGACGTGTTGCTGATTGCACAGGAAGCACAGGCCGCGGCGGCGGGGAGCAGTATGCGCATCTGGGCGTATGTCGCGTTCATCGCGCTCGTCCTCGCGTTCCTCGCGCTCGACCTTGGCGTTTTCCACCGTGAGGCGCATGCAGTTTCGATGAAGGAGGCCGTGACGTGGTCGGTCATCTGGCTCACTTGCGGCATCGCGTTCAGCGCGTTTGTGTACGCGGCGTATGAGGGGAGATGGCTGGGACTGGGTGTGGATACAGTGAAGTACAACACGGCGGAGGCGGTGAAGGCCGGTGCACCGCTCATCGTGGCGGGGGAGGTGGCGGGCTTCGAGGCGGCCAAGCAGTACCTGGTGGGGTACGTCGTCGAGAAGTCACTGGCGATGGACAACATCTTTGTCATCGCGCTGATCTTCTCCTTCTTCGCGGTGCCGGCGAAGTATCAGCACCGTGTGCTGTTCTGGGGGATCATCGGTGCGCTGGTGATGCGCGGCGGCATGATCTTTCTGGGTGCCGGACTGATCCTGAAGTATCAGTGGATCCTGATTCTCTTCGGTGCGTTCCTGATTCTCACAGCGCTGAAGATGGCGCTGATCAAGGGGAGTGACGACGTCTCCCAGAACATCGCGGTGCGGCTGTGCAAGAGGTTCTTTCGAGTGACGGAGTTCTACGACGGGCAGAAGTTCTTCACACGGAGAACCCTGCGGCCGACCTACAGCCGGAATGCGGATGGACGGGAGGTGATGGACCCGCCGCCGCCGGGGACGTTGAGCGCGAAGTGGGCGATCACGCCGCTGTTTCTCGCGTTGATCCTGGTGGAGATCACCGATCTGGTGTTTGCGGTGGATTCGATCCCGGCCATTTTTGCGATTACCCCGGACCCGTTCATCGTGTTCACGAGTAACATCTTCGCGATCCTGGGTCTGCGGGCGCTGTACTTCTGCCTTGCGGCGCTGATCATGAAGTTCCGGTTCTTGAAGCCGGCGCTGATTCTCATCCTGGCGTTCGTAGGAGTGAAGCTGCTGCTCCTGAGTGTTCCGCCATACCTGGATGTGATCGGCATGACCAAGGCCGACCCGATCAAGATCGACACCACGGTGTCGTTGCTCGTCGTCGTTGGCACACTGGCCTTGGCAACTGTGCTGAGCGTGGTCGTCCCATCGAGGCCCGCGGAGACAAGTGTCTCGGCCAAGCGAACCCAAGATCGCTGACCCCGGTACGCCGGCAACTGTCTGAAACGGAACGCGGCACTCCCACCGCGTGCGTTCTCGCACACGGCGCGACCCGCCACCGCTTGAATGCTGGGCGTCCCACTCATTGAGGCAATGACGTGAACATTCGCACGCTGGTCCAGTCCGCACTCTTCAATAACTTCATCGTTGCCGTCATCGTCGTCAACGCGGTGCTCATCGGGCTCAGCACCTACCTCCGCGAGGGGGCCACGCTGCGGGCAATCGCGGTCATCGAGACGGTGTGTGTGGCCATCTACTTTGTGGAGATCGTACTGAGGTTCCTGGCGCGCGACTCCACCAAGGCGTTCTTCCGAGACGGCTGGAACATCTTCGACCTCGTGATCCTTATCGCGGCGATCGTCCCCGCGTCCAATGGCATCGGGCCCCTGCTCCGCATCCTTCGCGTCTTCCGCGTGCTGCGGCTGGTCAAGACTATCCCGGAACTTCGGTTGATCGTCACCGTCCTTCTTCGTTCCGTCGTCAGCATGAAGTATGTGGCGTTGCTCGCGATAATCCTCTTCTACGTGTATGCCGTCATCGGGGTGAAACTCTTCGGCGGCAATGGCCATCCCATGCAGTCCTATTTCAGCAGCATCCATGAGGCGTGCTTCACGCTCTTTCGTATCCTCACCGGTGACGACTGGACTCAGATGCGCTACGAGCTCGTACAAGCCGGCTATCCCATGGGAGCATTCACGGCCTATCAGGTTTCCTGGATCGTGGTCGCGACGTTCCTGCTCGTGAACCTCATCGTCGGTGCCGTTGTCAACAACTACCAGAAGGTTCAGGAGATCGAGCAGCACCGTTCGCTTGCGCCCGATACCAGCGAGCAACGGATGCGGGAACTTGTCCGGGAACTCGACGCAATCCTGAGTTCTCGCGTGCAAGAGACGCCTGTGTCGACCGGCAAGCCCGCGCCCGGGGCTGCCGGGGGCGACGTGGGAGGTCGCCCCGGTGCCTTCGGGGGTCAGATGGGTTGATTTCACGGAGCTGGCTCGAACGCGAGCACGGTCCGCCCATGGAGGTGGTGCGGGCGTGTCACAGATGGCGGTGGTCGGGCTCCTCGCCGATGCAGCGGAGAGGTCGTCTTTGCGACCTTCGCCGGATCGGCGTACACTCGCCCCGCCGAATGTTGGGAAGTAGCCGCCCGGCGGGATGCCGGGGCACAGCAACCGTCAGCGCCGGGACTTGGGAGTTTCCCGGCTCCGGCGGCCTGGCGAGAGACAGGCCCGGCGAAGACCAGCCTTTGGCGATTTGACCCGCGCGCCGCCCACGGCGGGTCCGGAGGCCGGATGGTCTGGATCTACGTCGGGTTCATCTTCTTCATCCTGGCGATGCTCGCGCTCGATCTGGGCGTGGTGAATCGGAAGGCGCACGTCATCCGGCCGCGGGAATCGTTGATGTTCACCGCGTTCACCGTCGCGCTGGCGCTGGGGTTCGCGGCGTGCGTGTACTGGATGTATCAGCACAACTGGCCCGCGGGCATCACCGACGAGTTTGTGCGCATCGCGCAGCTCAAGCCGGATGCGGGTGTTGTCGCGGCGACAGGCCACGGCGGGGACGCAACACTCAAGTATCTGACGGCGTGGGTGCTGGAGTACTCGCTCAGCGTCGACAACATCTTTGTGATCGCGGTGATCTTCGGGTACTTCCGCGTGCCCGCGCACCTGCAGCACCGGGTGCTGTTCTGGGGCATCCTGGGCGCGTTGATCATGCGTGGCGCGATGATCGTGCTGGGTGTCGAACTCGTCAAGCGGTTCGAGTGGATCAACTACATCTTCGGCGCATTCCTGGTGTACACCGCGTACAAGATGTTCCGCTCCGGCGAGGGAGAGACGGACATCTCGCACAGCCCGGCCATCCGTCTGACTCAGAAGTTCCTCCGGGTGACGCCGCAGTATGAGGGAAGCCACTTCTTCGTGAAGCGCGACGGGTTGCGGTACGCCACGCCGCTGTTCCTGGCGTTGATGGTCGTTGAGTTCACGGATGTGATCTTTGCGATCGACTCGATCCCGGCGGTGCTGGGGATCACGCAGGACCCGTTCATCGTGTTCACGTCCAACGTGTTCGCGATCCTGGGGCTTCGGTCGTTGTTCTTCGCGGTGGCATCGGCGCTGGGGAGTTTCCGGTATCTCAAGACCGCCCTGGTGTTCGTGCTCGCGTTCATCGGGATCAAGATGATCCTGATGGGGGTGCACCACCTGCACCCCCTGGCGGCCTTGCTTCCCGAGGGCTGGGGAGGGCTGCTGGCGTGGGTGCCCGACCACAAGCTGCATGTCCCGACGGAGTTCTCGCTTGCGGCCATCGTCGGGATGCTCGCGCTGGGCGTGATCGCGTCGCTGTTCGCCAGCGCGGCGGAGCGGCGACGGCGACGCTCGCCGATGCAGGACATGGCCGAGGCGATCGAGCTGACTCGGCGGAACCTCAAACGCGTGCTGATCCTGATCGCGGGTTCGCTGGTGATCATGGCCGGTATCGCCATTGCACCGATTCCGGGGCCGGGCGCGATCCCGCTGATCATCGGCGGGCTGATGATCCTCGCGACGGAGTTTGTGTGGGCCAAGCGGCTGGTGACGAAGATGCGCAAGCAGGCGCACGCGATGGCGGATACAACCGAGGAGATGGCCAAGCGGTCCAGCCCGTGGGCGATCCCGCCGGTGCTGCTGCTGCACGCGGCGTTGTTCCTGTCGCTGCTGGAGTTTGCGAACTTCCTGCCGGATGTCTTTGTCATCTCGACCTACTTCGGCACCCTGCTCATGGTTCTCGTGTGGGCGTGGCGGGTGGTGGTGAAGCACCGCCGATCAGACCAGCCGACCCTGCTTCCGCGGCCGCCAAAGACAGGGCCTGCCGAGTTGAAGAGCACGGCTTCACAAGCCGAGGCGAAGCCGTCCGGACACACGGTGGAGCAGAAGTAAGCACGTCGGGATGGCGAGCAACAGGCCTACGCGCGAAGCGAATCGATCGCGGCGAGCAGGGCGCTCTGAGGCGGCTTGGTGACCAGGCGGCATCGGTGGTCGGCGCACGGCAGCGCCATTCGCAGTGCGCCCCCGGCGACCTTCTTGTCATCCAGCATGGCGTCGGCGATGCGTGCGGCATCGGGCAGCCCGCTGATGCGAGTGGGCAGGCCCGCGGCCTGCAGCGTCTGGGTGAGCTGATCCAGCGCCGCGGGGTCGTTGAGCTTCATCGTCACCGCCAAGTGGCACTCGGCGAGCAGCCCCAGACCCACGGCTTCGCCGTGCGTCAGGCCGCTCAGTCCTGTTGACTCATGCGAGAGGCCGCCGAGCGTCTCGATCGCGTGCGCGACGGTGTGGCCGCAGTTCAGAGCCATGCGGCCGCCATGGGGCTGGTCAATCCCTCGCTCGTGCGGATCGCGCGACACGCAGTTGGCTTTGACGGCGACATTGCGGGCGACAAGCGCGGTGAGCTGGGACCGCGAGCGGGAGAGGATCTCGCCGATGTGCTTGCGCGTGTAGTCCGCCAGAGTCGGATCGGCGAAGTCGGAGCCGATGAGACCGTGCTTGATGCACTCGGCAAGGCCGGACCGCAGCTCGCGGTCCGGGAGCGAGGCGAGCGCATCAACATCGCACAGCACCAGCGCGGGCATGTGGAACGCGCCGGCCATGTTCTTCTTCAGCGGGCCGGGCCTGCCGCACTCGACAGCGCGGATGTTCACAGCCGTCTTGCCGCCAACGGAAGCATCGACCATCGAGAGGAGCGTGGTGGGGAGTTGAACAAAGGGTACGCCGCGGCGATAGGTCGCGGCGGCAAACCCCGCGACATCGCCGACGATGCCCCCTCCAAACGCGGCGATGGGCTCATCGCGTTCAAGCCGGAAACCGACCGCCGCGGAGCAAATCTGTTCGAGCGTCGCAAAGGACTTGTGGTCCTCATCGGCGGTGACGGGGCACAGGCCGGGATCGATGCCGCCGGATCGAAGCGCGGCGATCGCGCCATCGACGAGCGAATGGGGGAGGCGGGCATCGTGGACAAGCAACAAGCGGCGCACGCCACGAACGGCAAAGCGAATGAAGGGCGCGGCGTGCTGAAGCACGCTCGAGCCGACAAGGACCTCGTACCCGCCCGCGGAGACTGCCCGCACGCCGGCGGGTGTGGGTGGCCTGAAGATCATCTCGGGTCCTTCGCCGGGCACGGGGCTACTCCGCATCGGCGGCGTGCCGCCGCTTTTCACCTGGCCGTTCCCACGCCACCTGCGGCGCATCGCCCCAGAGCATCTCCAGGTCGTACTGCGCACGGGTGTTGGGCTCGAAGACGTGCACCACGCAATCGATGCAGTCGATGACAATCCACGTCGTCCGATCGTCGATGTGCCGGCGGAACATCGGGAACTTCTGTTCCTCGGCGAGCGTGGCGACGTGCTGGGCCGCGGCACGCATCTGGCGGTCGGAAGTGCCCGACGCGATCACGATGAAGTCCGACACCTGCGAGAGTTGTTGAACATCCAGCACCACGATGTCGGCGCACTTGGCATCGGCCAGACATCGGGCCGCATCGACGGCGAACGCCCGGGTGACCGCCGGGTCCGTGATGGCGCGGGTCGGGAGAATCTCGTGGGTCTGCTTCTCCAGGGGGTGCTGCTTGATGTTCTTGCTCATGTGCCGCAAAGGGTAGGGGTGTTGCGGCCGCGGCACACCCCCTCGCACCGCCTTATCGCGTGGGTCGCACCGGCACCAGACACGCCGTCAGGAACTGGTTCCCGATGCGGTCCGTGATGGGGATCGAGCGGCGTGTGGGAGAGCCGATGGGCAGGTTGCGGTCCAGACACCGGTGCAACGCCTGCCCCAGATCGTGCTCGGCCGTCGGCAGATCGTGCGTAAAGAGCAGGATGAGGGCCGCGGCGTGGAGAATGCGGCCGTCCGATGAGAGCTTCTTGACATCCGCCGCGGGGCCTCGAGAAAGCTCCGCGGAGTATGAGGAGTTGGGACCAGCGATACCAGCGGAGTAAGTGAACTGGCCGACAACCTTGAGCTCCAGCCAGAATGCGTCTTCGGGCGGGCAGGTGTCCGCGGGAGGTGTCGGCGGGGGCTCGGCGGCCTCTAAGGCGGCGAAGAGCGTGCAAGCGGCCTGCTGTTTGCGGGCTCGCGCGGTTTTGACGATCGCGAGCGGATCGCCGAGTTTCAGGCCGGGGGCGGGCGTGAGGACAAGGTCGCAGCGCAATCGGTCGCGCGGGTCGGGGAGCTCGCCGGTGATGGGGTCGGCCGCGGCGATGTCGGCCTCGGTGTAATCGGAGATGTCGATCTGCGGGGAGATGTCGAGCGAGGCTGCGGATTTGCCGCCGCGGCGCTGCTTGCGGGTCCATTCGTGCGGGTAGGGCTGCTCGCGAAGAACGCCGTGCGGCTGCCCGCTGGTTTGCGCTGCTGCGGCGAGGGCCTGAGCGATCAGCGCGTGGAACTTCACTTCCGGCCATGAGTCGAGGCCGTGGACTGCGTGCTCCTCGCGAAGATCGGCTTCACGCTGAGCGAGAGCGACGGCAACCGCGTCGAGGATGTCGTCGGGATACCACACGGGGAACTGTAAGGCCTAGCCAACCCCCAGATACGCCTTCCGCACCTCGTCGCTGGCGGCGAGTTCCCTAGCCGGACGGCTCATCTTGATCTCGCCGGTCTCAAGCACATAGCCGTAGTGGGCGATGTTCAACGCCATGTGTGCGTTTTGCTCGACCAGCAAGATCGTCGTGCCCTCGGCGTTGATGTCGCGGATGATCTTGAAGATCGTCTGCACGATCTGCGGCGCAAGCCCGAGCGAGGGCTCATCCAGCAGCAGGAGCTTGGGCCGGGCCATCAGCGCCCGCGCCATCGCGAGCATCTGCTGCTCACCGCCCGAGAGCGTGCCCGCGTTCTGCTTCAGCCGCTCGCGCAGCCGGGGGAACAGGTCCAGCGACTTGTCCCGGTCTTTGGCGATCTGCGCAGAGTCCCGGCGCGTGAACGCCCCGAGCGACAGGTTTTCATCGACGCTGAGGTTGGCGAAGATGCCGCGGCCCTCGGGGCTGTGGGCGATGCCGATACGGACCATCTCGTGTGCGGGCAGGCCCACCAGCGACCGGCCGTCATAGATGACCTCACCCGAAGCGGGCCGGATCATCCCCGAGATCGCGCGGAGCGTCGTCGTCTTGCCCGCGCCGTTGCAGCCGATGAGCGTGACGATCTGCCCCTGCTCCACGCGCAGCGAGACGTCGTGGATCGCCTCGATCGCGCCGTAGCGGACCCTCAGGTTGCTGACTTCCAGCAGCACACGACCGCTCATGCGCCACCCCCGCCGGCAACGGCGTCGAGCGCGACCGGCTCGCCCAGATACGCCTCGATCACCTTCGGATTTTTCTGCACTTCCTCGGGCGTTCCCTCGGCGATCGTCACGCCGTGGTCGAGCACGGTAATGCGCTCGCACAGGCCCATCACCACGCCCATGTCGTGCTCGATCAGCAGGATCGTGAGGCTGAACTTGTCGCGGATGCCACGGATCATCGTGCGAAGCTCGATCTTTTCCTGCGGGTTCATGCCCGCGGCGGGTTCATCCAGAAGCAGCACCTTCGGATCGGTGGCCAGCGCTCGGGCGATCTCCAGCCGGCGCTGGTCGCCGTAGGGCAGGTTCCGTGCGTCGTCGCGCTCGCGGTGCAGCAGCCCCAGGATGTTCAGCAGCTCGCGCGAACGCTCGATGATCGCAAGCTCCTCGCCCGCCGCGCGCGAGGAACGCCAGAGTGTCCCGGCCAGCGTGTGCCGCGTCCGAAGGTGGCACGCGACCCGCACGTTGTCGAGCACCGTCAGATCCGGGAACAGCCGAATGTTCTGAAATGTCCTGGCCATCCCCGCCGCAGCGCGTTGGCTGGGGCGCTTGCCCAGGAGCGATGCCCCATCGAGCGAGATCGTACCGCTCGTGGGTCGATACACCCCGGTGAGCAGGTTGAAGATGGTGGTCTTGCCCGCGCCGTTGGGGCCGATCAGCCCGTGCAGCCTGCCGCGAGGGAGCTGGAGCGTGAAGTCCGTCACGGCCTTGAGCCCACCGAACGCGATCGAGATGCTCCGGGCATCGAGCACGGGTCTGGGATCTGGGGCGGGGCTGTTGCTCATCGCCGCGCCCCCTTGCCGCCCTTGGCGCCAGAGCGAACCGGCCGCAGTTCCCAGATCTCGCGGATGCCAAGCAAGCCCTCGGGCCGGAGGATCATCATCAGCACCAGCGCGACGGCGTAGATCACCATGCGGTAACCGGCGAGGTCCACGCCGAGCGTCCGTGCGGTCCACCGCATGATCTCCCACGCGATGAGGATCGCTGCAATCGTGACCGCGGGCTTCCACCGCTTCTGCGAGAACGGCGTGAGCACGGCGGCAATGAACACGCCCGCAATGAGCCCCAACGGCCAGATGGAGGGGGGCTGCCTGAGCAGTTCAGGCAAAATCGTCAGGATCGTCGCGGCAAGCGCCGCCCCGCTGATCGAGCCCAGCCCGCCGAGCACCACCATGATGAGAATGTCGAAGCTCTTGAGGAAGCCCAGCTCGCCGGGGTTGAGCTGCACCCCCACGGTGTGGGCAAAGAGCCCACCCGCGATGCCCGCGAAGAACGCCGCGATCACGAACGCACGCACCTTGTACTTCGTCGTCGGCACGCCCATCGCTTCTGCGGCGACCTCGTCCTCGCGGATGGCCAGGAACGCGCGGCCGGTGCTGGAATACTTCAGCCTCACGGCGACGAGCAGCGTCAGCCCGGCGAAGACCCATACCCAGAACAGGCTCGAATAGAACGGCAGTCCGGAGAACCCCAGGGCCCCGCCGGAATACTTCGGCAGCAGATACGCTGGTGTCGCGGCGATCTTCTCCGCATCCCACAGCACCTCGGTCGTCTGCGATTGGATCAGCACGCGGACGATCTCGCCGAACCCCAGCGTCACGATTGCCAGATAGTCGCCCTTGAGCCGCAGCGAGGGCAGGCCGACGAGGTATCCGCACCCGGCCGCGGCGATACCCCCGGCCAGCAGGGATCCCAGAAAGAGCAGATCCGACCCTCGGATGAGTGGCACCGAACCTCGCGAACCGATCATGCCGCTGAGCATGCCGCCGTTCATGTTCGCATCGCCGAACAACCGGAACGACCCGTAATACACGATCGTCGCCGAGACGTATGCCCCGACCGCCATGAACGCTGCATGGCCGATCGAGAACTGGCCGGTGAAGCCGTTCACCATCGTCAGCGAGACGGCGAGAATGATGCTCGTCCCGATATCAAGCAGCATCTTGGCGGCAAAGACGGGCAGGATCGGACGGATGACCAGTTGCAGCAGGATCGCGAGCACGAGGCACGCTGCGAGCGGCCACGCCGATCGCAGCAGCGACATCGCGGCCGGCGGCCGCAGCGCATCGGCCCGGGCGTGGAAGGCGTCTTGTCCGCGAGTCTCAGCCATTTCCGGAGCGAGTCCTTTTTGATCCTTGCCGCTGCCGCGTAGAGAGCCAACGAGGAAAGAGTGGGGGGAGCCGGGGGGGGGGCGGGGCGGGTCAGACCTTCTCGGTCGCGACGCTGCCCAGCAGGCCGCCCGGACGAACGAGCAGAACGACGATGAGCAGACCAAACACGACGACATCGCAGAGCTTCGGGCCCTGCTCGCCGAGATACGCACGCGAGAAGAACTCGATCAGGCCGATCAGGATCCCGCCGAGCATCGCCCCGCGGATGTTCCCGATCCCGCCGACAACCGCCGCGACAAACGCCTTCAGCCCCAGCAGCACCCACGTCGGTGAGGCCGTTTGCCCCAGCCCCGAGTACTTCTGGCTATAGAGGAACCCCGCCGCGGCGGCGAGCGAGGCCCCGATCACAAAGGTGATCGAAATCACCCGATCCACATTGATGCCCATGATCGCGGCGTTGCCCGGGCTGAACGACACCGCCCGCATCGCCCGCCCCAGCTTTGTCCGGAAGACCAGCCAATCCAGCAGCAGCATCAGCACGACCGCCGTGCCCGCGCCCGCGACATCCACCAGGCGAATCGGCACCCGCGGCGAGCGCACCAGTTTGTACGACAGATCCGTTGCGCCCGTGGTGACCGGTGGCGAGATGGCGATGCTCGACCCCGCGGCATACTCCCCGACCGGCGAGGCGATCCCGACATTCGCGATCCGCCCCGAAGGGCCGAACACCTCGACCTTGTAGTCGCGTCCCGCCGCAAGGCTCGCCGGTTGATCGAGCACGATCTGCGTTCCGTTCTCGATGAGTGTCAGCGGACCTTCACCGATCACCGAACGGTTGAGCACCCGGTCTTGGAGCAACTCCGGCATGCCCTGCGGCCGAGTGCCGAACATCCAGTCGAGTTGCCCGAGATTCTGCAGAAAGAGTGAAACACCGATCGCGGTGATCAGCACGTTGAGCCGCGGAGCCTTCCGCAGCGGCTTATAGGCCAGCCGCTCCAGCGAGAACCCGACGAGCCCGCAGGTGCCCATCGCCGTGATGAGGATGATCCCCCCCGCCAGGAACGAGAACGTGTCCGACATCTTCGCCGCCCGCGCCAGCACCACGAGCATGATCAGCGACCACCCCCAGCACGCCGCAACAGACATCGGCACGGCAGCCCCCGACCGCGGCAGTCCCGGAAGCCGCGGCTGGATCAACCGCTCATAGAGCGTGAGCAGCACGGCGGTCGCGCTCACGGACCCCGCGACCCACCACACCCACGGGGCGATGCTCGTCATCATCACCTCGCCCGTCACCGGGTTGGTGTTCCCGAACCCGGCCGTCAGCGCGATCGAGAATGACACCCACGCGCCAAGCACGAACACATCGCTGTGCGCGAAGTTGATGAACTTCAGGATGCCGTACACCATCGTGTAGCCCAGCGCGATCAGCGCGTACAGGCTCCCGACCGCGAGGCCGTCCATCAGGGTTTGCAGGAATCGGTCCATCTGGTGATGGCAGGGGACATGAAGAATCGGGACCAGGAAGAGGGAACGAAAACCCCCCGCGCGACCCGGGTGGCGGGGGGTTGGGGGGTGGAGGTTACAGCATTTGGTCGGGTTCTTCCAGTGCGAGGCGGATCATTCCGGGTTCACCGTCGCCCGATACACCGGCTTCCCGCCCTTCATCTGGACGATCACCGCCGCCTTCTTGGCATCGCGGTTCTCATCCATCGAGATCACGCCCGTCACGCCGCGGAAGTCCTTCGTCGCGGCCAGCGCGGCCTGCAGGTCCTTGCCATCGAGGCTCGGGGCACGCTTCATCGCCTCGGCCAGCACCTTCGCCGCGTCATACCCCAGCGCGGCAAGGCCGTCGGGGGTCTGCCCGTTGTAGGCCTCGCGATACTTGCTCACAAACGCCTGCACCTCTTCGGACGGTTGATCGGGGGCATAGTGGTTGGAGTAGTAGCAACCCTCGACCGCCTCCTTGCCGATCGCGGCAAGCTGCTCTGAGTCCCACCCGTCGCCGCCCAGCAGGGGGGCGGTGATGCCGAGCTTGCGGGCCTGCAGGGCGATGTTCCCCGCCTCGGTGTAGTACCCGGGCACGAAGATCGCCTGCGCTCCTGACGCTTTGATGGTCGCGAGCTGCGCGCTGAAGTCCTGGTCGCCCGATGAATACGCCTGGTCGGCGACGATCGTCCCGCCCATGGCCTCAAAGTGCTTCTTGTACTCGTCGCGCAGGCCCTTGGAGTACGCCTGCGCCTGGTCATACAGGATCGCCGCCTTGTCGAGCTGCAGGTCCTCCCGCGTGAACTTCGCCACCGCAAACCCCTGGAACGGGTCGATGAAGCACACGCGGAAGACCATGTTGCGGCCCGCGGTCACTCCCGGGTTCGTGCTGCTGGGAGTCACCATCGGCACGCCATACTGCTGGCACACCGCGCCGCCCGCAAGCGACAGCGAACTGGCGACCTCGCCCAGCACCGCCGTCACCCGGTCGCTGGTCACCAGCCGCGTCACCGCGTTCCCCGCTTCCTTCGACTCGCCCTTGGTGTCGTAGGTGATGATCTCGATCTGCTTGCCGTTGATCCCGCCCGCCGCGTTGATCTCCCCGATCGCCAGGCGGATGCCGTTGTCGGTCGACTGCCCGAACGTCGCTTCCTTCCCGGTCATCGATGCGTAGTGGCCGACCTTGATCGTGTTGCTCGGCGGAGTCTGCTGGGGGCAGCCCGCCATGAGCAGCGCACCCGCGACCGCACCAATCCCCACCACCGTTTGCATCACGCCTCTGAGCATCGTTCGTTCTCCTGGTTCTCGTTGCCGTTGGAAGGGCATGGTACAACGCCGCGGCCGTGTTGTGGGGCGTGGTCGGGCACTTCGTTCGAGATTTGTTTAGTCGGCAGCCGCCACAATCCGACCGCCCGTCGCCGCTGCCACTTTCGCAGCGAGCTCCGCCACCTCGACCCGCGCCGATGCCCGCGACTTGCGCAGAGCCGATCGCATCGCCAGCGGGCAGAACGGCACCGTCAGCGGCATGTACCAGGCATATGTGATCCACCACGGACGCGATGAGTACCAGTCCCAGTAGCTCCGGATCATCGAATCCGTCAGCCACCCGCCGGGCCATATCGTCAGCACCAGGATCACCGCGAACACCCAGGGGAACAGCGGCTTGAGCCGCGGCGGGTCGAATGCGATCCGGCTGCCCTCGCCCGAGGCGACCGCCCGGCCAACGAGCCGGGATTCAAACGGAGCCCCGAAATCCATAATCTCAAACGCGATGCCACCGCCCTCGGCCTTCCCCCCGAAAAACCCCGGCAGCTTGCCCCGCCTCGCGGCGGAATCCAGCCGCTCCAGCACGGCCGCCGGCGCAGCCGGACACTCGATCTCCGGCAAGGCCGATTCGGCTGATATGTTTGCAGAGTGTTTGGTAGACATGGGGTTCGGGTCGCAACGTCTGAAGTCCATGATCGGCGGCTGCGGCCCCCCTTCGCGAGCGGCGGCACGGAACTTGCCCACTACCGTTTCATATCCATGCGGCAAGGCTCCGCCAAACCCGTGTTGCGTCTGGTCCACGCTGATGATGTCAGCGCGGCTCATCTGTCGCCACAACGCAACGCGCGGCCCGGCGCTCGCGATGCGGGCGAACGACCGGGCGCAACGCGGTCGAGCGTCGCACGGGAAAACCATGCCGCGGCGGGAATGTCCGCCCTCGATGCCCGCTGGGTCTTCGCCACGCAGGTTGCCCGCGAGATCGAGCTCTCCGGCGCGCCCCGGGCGGGCGTGCTCGCGCCCGAGCGGCGGCGCAACCTCGTCAGGCTCGCCACCCGCCTCGGCCTGCGGCAGTTTGATGCCAACCTGGTGATCGCCATCGTTCAGGACGGCTGCCGTTCCGGCGATGGCGCGGGCGGCCCGCTGCCGCAGGAAGTCGGCGACCGCCTCGCCATGGTGCGCACCGCGGGGCCGAACTCCGAACTCGGCATGCGCGAGCTCGCGCTCTGGCTGATTGCGAGCGCGTGCCTGGCGGTCACGATCGGGCTGGCGCTGACGAGGTGGATAGGCGGTTGAGCACCGCCTTCTCTCCGTCTGCTCACTCCCTCCCCGGCCACCCCTCCCGCAAGAACTGCCCGTCCTTGTGGAAGATCTCCCCATCCGCCTCGATCGTGCCCCCGCCCGATGATCCCAGCTGTGGCCGCAGGTCACACACCATGTCCCAGTGCAGGCCGGACTCGTTCGTGCTCCCGCTCTCTGGGTACCCCGCGCCCACCGCGGCGTGGAATGTGCCGCCGATCTTCTCATCAAACAGCGTGTTCTTCGTGAAGCCCTTGATGGAGTAATTCGTGCCGATCGCGATCTCGCCCAGGTTCCGCGCGCCGGCATCCTGATCCAGCATTTTGATCAGGTACTCCTCGTTCTTCTTCGCGCTGGCATCGACGACGCGTCCCGCCTTGAACACAAGCCGCACGCCGTCCACCTCGCGCCCCTGATACACCGCAGGGAAGGTGTAGTTCACATGCCCATCGACGCCCGTCGGCCCGGCGAAGACCTCGCCATCGGGGAAGTTCTCGTGCCCGGCGCAGTTGATCCAGATCCCCTTGGAGACATCGACGCGCAGGTCCGTCCCATCGTGCCCGTCGGCCGCCGGCACGCGGAACCTCAGGTTCTTCTTCCCCTGCAGATACTCGCGCACGCGCTCCTGCCGGATATGCACCTGCTCCCACGCCGCGACCGGGTCCGGCAGGTGCAGCAGGCCCGCCCTGAACACAAAGTCCTCATACTGCCGGAGCGACATCTCTGCATCCTGGGCTGCGCCCTGCGTCGGGTAGGCCGTGCCGCACCACCGCAGCCCGCCCGGCTCGTTCGCCTGTGCCTTGGCCGCTCGCTCCATGAACACCTTGAACCACGGCCTCCGCGCCGCCTGGTGTTTGGCGATCCGCCCGGCATCCACCCCGCTCAGGTACCGGCTGTTTACCTCCGCCCAGAAGCCAAAGTGCACATCCACCGTCTGCACTCGGTGCAGATCCGCCGGGTTCATGAAGCTGATCTGTTCATCGCTCCCTTGCGAGAGCAGGAGTTCGTGCAGGTTCTCCGCCCGCGGCACCCAGTACGGGTTCCCGCCCACACGCAGCACCGCCTCGTACATCGCTTCGATCAGCGGCATCGCCACCGGCTCGGCCTGAATGCTCACCACATCGCCCTTCTTCACGCGGGCCGAGTAGCGGACGAGGACATCGGACAGCTTGTCAAGACGCGGGTCGCGCATGGGGTCAACTCCAGCAGATTCACCGGGAAGCGAGGCTCCAAGCATACCCTGTTGACGCACTCCCCCTCACCTTCCGCCGGTTTCCCCCGGCTCGCGAGGATCCCCTATGACCACCAGAGAACGTCTATTCGTGTATGGCGCGTTGCTCGCCTGCATCATCCTCGCCCTGCGGCCGCAGTTCGCCTCATCCGCCGCGGCATCGACCCGCGGCACACTCAACGCTGAGCCGGTCGCCGCCCGCATCGCCACCTGCGACATCTACGAGATTGTCGAGAAGCTGGTCACCGGCGACCGCTTCGAAGGCCCCCGAAAGGCAGAAGAAGAACGCATCCGCCTGCGCATGAAGCCGCTGGAGGACGAGTTGATCGCCCTTGAGAACGAGCTCAAGGAAGCCGACCCCAAGGATGAAGCCGCGCAGGAGAAGGCCCGGACCTTCCAGCGCAAACGCACCGAGTTCGCCCTGCTCCGCAGCAAGTCCCAGCAGGACTTCACCGACTTTGTCGCCAAGCAGTATGTCGAGGCGTTCGAAGAGGCCCGATCCTCCGCCGCGGCGATCTCCGAGCGGCTCGGCTACACCCACGTCATCGCCTCGCGCACCTCCGAGAAGGAGATCAAGGCGACCGATCCGGAGCGGCTGATCGAGGCATTCCTCGGCCGGCCGATCACCGTCGCCCCCGAGGGCAGCGACATCACCGAGGATGTCAAGGAAGACCTGAAGCTGGATTGACGCGAAACACCTTGCCACCGAGATCTCGGTGCCCGTCGCGGTGAACTCGCTCTCGGATCCGCATCTATCCGCGTTCATCCGCGGCGAGTTCTGCTTTCTCAGCCCGGGCCGCGGCCAGGCGCGATGACAGCGCCGCCGCAAGCACCTGCTTCACGCGCTCCATCTCCGGGCACCGTGCTCCCAGCAGCTCGCGCAGACTCGTCACCGGCCGCCCCGCCAGCCCGCACGGCACGATCAGCTTGAAGTGCTCGAGGTTGGTCGTGACATTCAGCGCAAGCCCGTGCAGCGACACCCACCGCCGCACCCGCACACCCATCGCGCAGATCTTCGCGGCTGGCTTCGCTTTGTCTTCTTGCACTTCCACCTTCCCACTTCCCACTTCCGACATGGGCCTCACCCACACCCCCGTCGCGCCCACATCGCGCTCGGCGCGAACGCCGAACTCCGCCAGCGCATCGATCACCGCATCCTCCAGCAGCCGCATGTAGTCGTGCAGCCGCAGCCGGTGCGCGTTCAGGTCGATGATCGGATACACGACCAGCTGCCCCGGTCCGTGATACGTGATATCCCCGCCCCGGTCCGTCTCCGCGACGGTCACGCCCTGCCCCGCGAGCATCTCCGGCGTTGCCAGCAGGTGCTGCCGCGCATCCTTCCGCTGGCTCACCGTGATCACCGGCGGGTCGTGCTCCACCAGCAGAATCCGCCCGGGCGCTTCCCCCGCCTCCGGGGTCTCCCGCAAAGCCAGCACCTCCGCGTGATGCTCCTGCTGCACGGCATACGCCGCGGCGTACTCCATGCGGCCTAGGTCAATCACCGGCAATCGTGCGGTATTCGCGGCCATCGACGAATCGTAGTGCCTGTGGTACGCTGCACTCCGGCTCCGCCCTGCTTGCTCCGCTCCCGCAAGGGAGACCCGGCCGAAGGCGATGGACGGAACTGTCTTCTCAACCTCCCCCAAGAGGGAGGTGTCGCCGAAGGCGACGGAGGGGGCTCCTGCCTTTGCTTCCTGTATCTCCTTCTTCTTCTTCTTCTTCTTCTTCTTGCTCTCTCCCTCTTCCCGCTGTCCCTTCCCGGAACTCACCATGCCCCGACCCGTCACACTCTTCACCGGCCAGTGGGCCGACCTCCCGCTCGAGACCATGGCCCAGAAAGCCAAGCGAGAGGGGGGCTTTGGCTACGACGGCCTCGAACTCGCCTGCTGGGGCGACCACTTCGAAGTCGCCAAGGCCACCGCGGGGGGGGGCGAGGGCGCCGCCTACTGCAAGTCGCGCCACGACCTTCTCGCCAGGCACGGCCTGAAGACTTGGGCCATCTCCGCCCACCTCGTCGGCCAGGCCGTGTGCGACGACATCGACCGTCGCCACAAGTCCATCCTCCCGCCCGAAGTCTGGGGCGATGGCGAGCCCGAGGGTGTCCGCCAGCGCGCAGCCGAGGAGATGAAGAAGACCGCCGCCGCCGCCAAGGCGCTCGGCGTCCCCGTCGTGAATGGTTTCACCGGCTCAAGCATCTGGGGCAAGCTCTACTTCTTCCCGCCCACCGGTCCCGACGATGTCAAAGCCGGCTACGACGACTTCGCCAAGCGCTGGGGCCCCATCCTCGACACCTTCAAGAACGCCGGCATCAAGTTCGCGCTCGAAGTCCACCCCGGCGAGATCGCGTACGACTACTACACCGCCGAGGCCGCGCTCTCCGCGATCGGCAACCATCCAGCCTTCGGCTTCAACTTCGATCCCTCGCACCTGCTCTGGCAGGGCATCGCCCCCAACAAGTTCATCGAGCGATTCGCCGATCGCATCTTCCACGTCCACATGAAGGATGTCGCGGTCCACTACGGCCCCGGCAACAACAAGGGCGGCGACGGCATGTCCGGCGTCCTCGGCTCGCACCTGGCCTTCGGCGATGTCCGCCGCGGCTGGGATTTCCGCTCTGTCGGCCGCGGCCATGTCAACTGGGAAGCCATCATCCGCTCCCTCAACCGCATCGGCTATTCCGGCCCGCTCAGCGTCGAGTGGGAAGATGCCGGCATGGACCGCGACCACGGCGCGAAAGAGTCCTGCGCGTTCACCCGCCGCCTCGACTTCCCCGCAGGCGAGCGGGCGTTCGATGCGGCGTTTGAGAGGTGAGTGAAGAGGAACACTGAGGAAACAGAGAAGAAGCAGAGTGAAGAACAGGCTGTGCAGAGTGTTTCGAGCGTGTCTGCCTTTGCTCTCCTGCCCTCGATTCCGCTCGCTTTCTCTCCTTCTTGTCCCGACTCTTCTCTGTTGATCTCTGCTTGCTCTGCTTCCTCTGTGTTCCTTCCGAAACTGGACCGGCTATGAACAAACTCAAAATGGGCATCATCGGCGGCGGCAAGGGCGCGTTCATCGGCGCGGTGCACCGCATGGCCGCCACGCTCGACGGCCGCGCCGAGCTTGTCGCCGGGTGCATGTCCAGCGACCCCGCCCGCGCGAGAGAATCCGGCCGCGAATCGCCGTGGGACCTCCCCGATGGCCGCAACTACGGCACCTGGCAGGAAATGCTGGAGAAAGAGCTCGCAAGACCCGTCAGCACCGATGCCAACGCGCGCATCGACTTCGTATCCATCGTCACGCCCAACCACGCCCACGCCCCGATCGCCGGCGCGTTCTCCCGAGCGGGCTTCAATGTCATTTGCGACAAGCCCCTCTGCATGAGCACCGCCGAAGCCCGCGAACTCGCCGCGGCACAGAAACAAGGCGGCGGCATCTTCGCCGTCACGTACAACTATTCCGGCTATCCGATGGTCAAGCAAGCCCGGCACATGGTGGCGAGCGGCGAACTCGGCGAGATCCGCAAGGTCATCGTCGAGTACAACCAGGGCTGGCTCGCCTCCAAGCTCGAACAGAGTGGGCAGAAGCAGGCCGACTGGCGCACCGACCCCAAGCGTGCAGGCATCGGCGGCGCGATCGGCGACATCGGCTCGCATGCCGAGCACCTGCTGCGCTACATCACCGGCCTCGACATCACCCACCTCTGCGCCGACCTCACCAGCTTCGTCCCCGGCCGCCAGCTCGACGACGATGCCAACCTGCTCCTGCGGCTCTCAAACGGCGCCCGCGGCATCCTCACCTGCTCCCAGGTCTGCATCGGCGGCGAGAACGATCTCCGCATCCGCATCTGGGGCACCAAGGCCGGTCTCGAGTGGCGGCAGGAAGAGCCCAACGCGCTGCACTTCCGCGCCGACGGAAAGCCCGAGCAGGTGCTCCGCCGCGGCAACGCGTATCTCTGCCCCGCCGCGCAGGCCGCGACGCGGATTCCCAGCGGCCACCCCGAGGCCTTCCTCGAAGCCTTCGCCAACGTCTACCGCGGCGCGTTCGAGGCGATCGCGGCGGCGAGCGGCGAGTCGCGAGGAGCGAGTGGAGCGAAGAGTGGGGGGCTTGGCGGTTCACCGAGCGCTGCCGCTCCCGTGCTCGACTACCCCACCCTCGAAGACGGCGCCCGCGGCGTGCACTTCATCGAGAAGACGGTGGAAAGCTCGCAGTCCGATCGCAAATGGGTCGATGCGAGGTTCGCGGTATAAACACAGGACAGACACGAGCAGGACGTAGCCCAAGTCATCGCGACTTGACCACAGATCAAATGACCGCCTGAACCGGCTCGTTCCCCTCTGCTGCCCTCCGCTTGCTCTGCTTGCTCTGTGTTCCTCCGCCGCTCACTTCACCGCCACCGTCGGCTCATCCCTCGGGATCCGGTGCAGCGTGTAGTACGCCATCTGGTGCAGCAGTTTCCGCCCATCCTTCGCCTTCACGCCCGGCATGCTCAGTTCGTGCACGAAGCCCTCGCCACCGTCGCGCAGGCCCTCGACCGTCAGCGACACCATCCGCGGGCCCGTCATCTTCGCGCTCACGATCTTTGGCGTCTGCGCCTCGATCTCCGGCGAGCCGTACGTCGCGTGATACCGATACGTGTAGCTCGTCATCGCGTACGACTTCAGGTCCTCGACGCTCGCCTGATCGACATCCTCGGTGAACTTCAGCACAAAGCCCTTGGGCGCGGCGTGCATGCTCAGCGTCTCAAACGGTGTCTTCCCCGTCCACACGATCCGCTGCAGGCCGTAGCGAAGCCGCCCGATCGAGCCCCAGCCGCGATCGGTCTGCCCCGCGATCATCCCGCCCTTCTTGTCGAACGTGATGCGGTTCACGCCGCAATCCAGCCCCCGCCGGAACGGGAAGCACGCCCCCTGATAGATCTCTCCGTTCTCGGTCTGCACCTTCTCGAGTGCAACCCGCATCACCAGCGCGGAGAACTGATCCCCGACGAACAGTTGCCCGTCAAACGGCCCGAACTTCCCGCCCGTCGTGTCCATCACGCAGTCCGCTGCCGACTGCCCCATCTTCTTGTACGGGAACCACACCGCCGGAAGCGTCCGTGGCGGCACAGGGTCGCCCTTCTTGTACCCCTCGCGCCAGTTCAGCCCTGCCGGCTGTCCGTGATATGACCCGGGCGCCATCCACGACAGCTTGTTCGTCGCGACGAAGTCCCCCTGGTTGTCGGCAAAGAACGCATCCCCCTCGCCGTTGAAGCCGATGCCGTTGGGTGAGCGCAGCCCATCGCACACCGGGATCATCTTGCGGTCCGGCGTCACCTTCACCGCCCACCCGCGATACGGCGCAATGCTCTTGCCCAGTGCATCGCAGAAGCCGACGTTCAGCGTCACCCACGCGTTCCCCTCGGCATCAAACTTCGGCCCGAACGCAAACTCGTGGTAGTTGCCCGACACGCCCCACGCATCGCAGAACGTGTCGTACAGGTCCGCCCTGCCGTCGCCATCTTCATCGACCATCCGTGTCAACTCGGGACGCTGCACGCTGTAGATCGCCAGCTTGCCGTCCTCCATCTTCCCCGCAACGCCCAGCGGCTCATGCAGCCCCGAAGCGAACAGCTTGAAGCTCGCCTCAAACGGCGGATCGTCATCGACGTTGGAAACCAGGTAAATGTCGCCGCGGCGTGTGCAGACGGCGATCCGGCCATCCGGCAGCGTGTCCAGCCCGCCGACCTCCAGCACCACATCCAGCGGCACGGGGATCGTCGCGACGCGGTAGTACTCGTTCTCCTCACTGGGGAAGTCGAGGTCGAGCTGATACTGCAGCTTCGCATCCAGCACCGGGTCAACCCGCGTCGTCCGCGTGATGAGCTGATAGTCCCACCCGCCGCGGCCCTGCGTCACCTTCGCAAACAGATGGTTCACGCCCGGCTTCAGGTCGAGCGTCAGCCGGTGATCCTCAACGTTCATCCCGCGGGGCACATCCGCATCGACAAGCATCTTGCCGTTCAGCCAGAACCGCAGCCCGTCATCCGAACCCATCGTCACCGGCAGCGACACCGCCCGCGCAACCGTCGCGGTGCAGTACAGATACCCCGACCCGTCGATGTTCAGGTCCTCATCGCGGTAGATCTTCAGGCTGATCGCACGATCCGGCTCATCGCTCGCCTTCACCCAGCCGACCTCGCGACCCTTCTTGCCGGTGTACTTCGCCGACAGATCCGGCCCCGGTCCGCCGTGCGACATCTTCGCAAGCTCTTCTTCCGGCGGCAGCGCACGCGCGAGCCACCCCTTCTCCGCGCCCGGGAACGAGGTCAGCACCATCCACGGCGACCACTCGATCGGCGTCATGTTCGCCAGCTTGTCGAGCATCGCGGCCTCGGTCGCCCCGCGCGTCGCCAGCTTCTCGTACTGAATGTTCCCGAAGTCGATCTCCGTCGGTGGAGCCGTCATCGCCGCTCCCGCGGCAATGTTCGCAAACAGGAACACCGAGGCCGGGGAGAACATGCTCGACATCTTCATCTTCAACTCCATCACGAGTGCGAGCGCCTCTCTGCGCCACGACTCGATGTGCAATCCGCGTCTTCCGATCTGCGTCTATCTGCATTCATCTGCGGCTGAATCTTCTGTCCCATCCGCGTTCATCCGCGTCTATCCGCGGCTTCTTCCTCTTCCGGATCCGCTCCCGTCCGTGCCGATCCGTGGCTGCCTCGCTTCTACGGCGTGATCTCAAGGCCAAACGTCACCGCACCATCGCCCTCGGCGGTCACGCGAAGCAGCTTGCCCTCAAGCACGGCCGAGCACCCGGATCCGTCGATCGGCTGGATGTTTGTCGCATCGCCAACGTTGAGCCACAGCACCTGGCCGCTCGCCATGCCCGACACCTTGAACGTTCGCGCGATCGCCGGCCGCTCGCCCGTCGTCGGGCGGAACTGCTCCTCCACCTCAACCGCCGTGCCCCCACCCGCCGGGCGGAGCGAATACCGGAACGTCGGCGAACCATCCTCATTCACGCGATACCCGCGGAACGCGATGCCCGCCTCTGCGCCGCCCTTGCTCGGCCATTTCTCCGGCTTCGCGCCAAGCACCAGCGCGGGACCCGCCGGGGCCTTCCAGATCGTCGGACCCTGTCCGCCGGCGTTGGTCCCCCCGCGGTTCGCCCACGCGCCCGATGCATCCAGGAACGCGCCGCGCCAAGCATCCACCAGCCGCACGTTCACCGCGTCAAACGCAAAGTGAATCCCCAGCGGATACCCGACCGCCACCGCCCGCGACCCGCCATCCTGCATGAACGTCCGCAGGATGACCGGCCGGTCCTTCACGTTCACCATCATCCCGCCCTCGGCCATCAACCCGTCGGGCAGCGGCATGAACTCCCCGAGGTTGAAGTACACCCACATCGCGTCCGACTGCTTCCGGCTGTCCCCCTCCAGCACCGTCGTCACGTTGCCCTTGTTGAACCGGTAGAACTTCTGCATCCGCGTGCCCGGCTTGAAGCGGTCCGGATCGTGGATGTAGTCCGCCCACCACTCATACCGGATACGCGAAGCAAACCCGGTGATGTCCGGCCCCGGCGTCCCCGTCACCTTCCCGTTCACCGTGTGACAGTTGATGCAGTACAGCCCGCCCTCGCCCACCAGCTTCTTCCCGGCCAGCGCAAGCTCATCCGTCGCCGTCGGTTCGCGCACATCCGTGTTCGGCGCAACACCGTCCGTCGCGGCCAGCGCCTCCGCCAGCTCGCCCACGCTCTGCTCGCCGAACTGCGGCATCCGCGTCTTCATGTACGGCCGCGCTGCGCCCTTCTCCAGAAGCACCTGCCGCAGCCACTGCGTCGTCAGCTTGCTCCCCACCTCCGTAAGCCGCGGCGGGATTCGCCCCTCATCCCCAAGGTCCGCCTCCACCAGCTGCCCGAACAGGGGCTTGATCGTCTCCGCAACCCCGCCCTGCGACGCGTACTCATGGCACGCCGTGCACGACAACGCATCCAGCGACCGCACCGCCATGTCCGCCGGCGCGGCGGCCTTCCCCCACGTCGGCGCGCCCTTGAGCGCCGCGGCGATCGCCGACCGATC
This sequence comes from Planctomycetota bacterium, assembly GCA_023432465.1. GTDB lineage: Bacteria > Planctomycetota > Phycisphaerae > Phycisphaerales > UBA1924 > JAHBXL01. The sequence continues at coordinate 51,296 of JAEYUO010000069.1, forward strand.
CTCCGCGCTCAGCGTGTACCGCGGCGACTTCGTATCCCGCGGATCCATGCACCCGCGATCCGCCCGCACCCGTGCCAGCGGCGCGGCCACAAGCCGCTTCGCGCTCGCCGGAGCCTGCTTCACCGCATCCTCAACCGCGTGACAGTTCAAACACCCCGTCGTCACAAACGCCTCGCGCCCCAGCGCGACCTTCGCCGGGTCGGGCGCAATCGTCGCCGTCGCGTCCAGCCCGCCCCAGGCTTTGAGCAGGTACACCGACACCGCATCCGCTTCCTGCTCAGTCAGGTTCATCGACGGCATCCGTCCGCCCGGCCGCGACGTGTGCGGCTCGCGCAGAAACGCGCTCAGCGAGCTCGGCCGCCACTTGGCCGCGAGCATCCCGTGCGGATGCGGCGCGGCATACCCCTTCGCCTCCTCCGTGTATCCCCCGTGGCACGCCACGCACCCCACGCTGTGATAAAGCTCCTCGCCACGCTTCACCACGCTCTCGCCCATCGCGGGCGACTCCGCCTTCCACGGCCCATCCTCCCCCACGAGCGTCAGCAGGTAGTGCGCAATGTTCTCCGCCGTCGCATCCGCCGCGCGCGGGTCCGTCCCCAGCACCGCCGGCATCCCCGAGTGCGCCTTCATCCCCTGCGGATCACTCAGCCACTTCCGCATCCAGTTCGGATTCGCCCGCGATCCCACCGCGCTCAGATCCGGCGCAGCGCGATACAGCACCGCCGCCTCGCTCTCCCCCGCATGGCACGATGTGCACCCGAGTTCCCCCAGCAGCACCCGGCCGCGCATCTCCAGCCGACCCTGCACGCACGATGCCAGCTTCGACGGGATCGGCTTCACGAAGCGATCCGGGATCGGCTCCCGACGGAACCCCACATCCTGCCCCCCGCTCGTCGCATATTCCATCTCCCACAGCGCGCGCAGCTTCGCGGGGGCATCCCCCGCCCGCGTGAAGATGTACTGCACATTCACCGTCCCCGCCGGCAGTTGCACCCAGTCGCTCACCCGGCTCGCCGGTCGCGACCCGTCGATCTCCAGCACCACATCCCGCGCCACACCCGGTCCGAATACCCGCATCACCGCGCGCCCGCCCTCGCAGTCCGCCCCAAACCTGTACTTCCCGCCCGCGCTGATCGTCACCACGCCGTCAAACTTCGCCACCAGCCCCGCCGGCGCAACGCTCGGGTGTGCTGTCTCGCCGCTCTTGAGATAGAACGCCGCGCTCGATGCGTGCGTCTCCACCGCCGGAAGACCGCCGCTCTCATAGCTCGCCGCCCAGCCCGTCAGTTCCTGCGCCTGCGCGGCAGGCGTAGCGCACACCGCAGCCAAAGCAAACACCGCCGCGGCCACCAGCCAGCCCCCGACGCTCCGTCCCACGTTCTCAGCTCGCTTCACAATCACCCTTCCGTTCAACGGTCTTCCAAGGCAACGCTGCACTCAACTCCTGCCCACCCCAGCACGCATTCATTTCTTGCTCAGGTCCCGCACCGCCAGGTCCTTCCACATGATCACATTCCCCTGATGATGCGTCTGCAGCGCGATGTGCCCATCCGCAAAGTTGCTCAGCTTCGCATCTACCACCTTCACGCCGTTGATCCACGTCTGCACGTGCTCGCCCACCGCCCGCACGCGATAGTCGATCCACGCGTTGTCCCGCGTCGGAACCTTCGCCCCCCACGCCAGATCATAAATGCACCCCGTGAAGTTCTTCGGGTCGTGCTGATCAACCTGCGCCTCATACCCCAGCGGCCACGTGTTCGGGTCCTCCGGCCGCGGCACAGTCCGGAAGTACAACCCCCCGTTCCCCTTCGTGTTCACCTTCACATGCCCGCGGATCTCCACATCCGTGTACTTCGCATCCGTGAACAGATGCCCCGGCCCATCCCGCCCGACCAGAGCGCCCTCCTCCACCTCCCACG
>JAEYUO010000049.1 GCA_023432465.1 Planctomycetota bacterium
TCCTCCAGCAGCGCGGCCCGCGGGAACCCCGTCCCCTCCACCGCCGCGTTCAGAACGATCCGCGCCAGCGTGTCCCGGTCCGTCGCCCCCGCCACCTTCGCCGCGCAGTCCATCAGCAGATTCAGCCGTTGCTGCGTGATCGCGGCCAGCTCCCGCTCGGCCACCCGCTCCACCCGCTGCCGGCCCACCGTATCGACCGTCGTCACCAGCCCCGCGCCCCCGCCGCTGGCGCCGACCCGGACGCGGAATGTCCAAGGACCAATTCCCACCAGGTCCCCCATGCGCAGCGGGGCCATGCCGTTGGGCTCCAGCCGCACCGCGTTCACCATCGTGCCGTGGCGGCTGCCAAGGTCCGTGATGAACCACGTGCCGTTGGCCTGATGCACCGAGGCATGCCGCCGCGAGACTGCCTCATCGGCCAGCACCACCTCGCACGCCGACGATCGACCAATCGACGCGTTCTGCTCAGGCGCAATCTCCACCACGCCCACCGGCGGACCGTGGATCGGATCCAGAGTCAGCGGCTGGGCCGAAGACTGACTGATGGCCTGTGGGCCGATGGCCATGCAAACTTCTCCGGGCGCGATCGCCGTACTCAAAGGCCGCCCCCGCTCCGATACCTCTGCGTCCCCCGCCGCGGCGGTCCGCTTCCGGCTCCGCAGACGCCTCACAGCATACCCCATGCGCTCCGGGTGGTGCCAAACAGCCATTCCGCCTATTTGCAACTTTGTTGCATTTAGGCCTTGACCCCCCGCGGACACCCCAATACCTTCCCCGCAATACCGCACCACGGGGATTCACGTGCGAACGACCGCCTTCACACTCATCGAACTGCTGGTGGTCATCGCGGTCATCGCGCTGCTCATCGGGCTCCTGCTCCCCGCGCTCGGCGGCGCCCGCCGCGCCGCACGGACCACCAAGTGCCTCGCGAATGTCCGCTCTCTCCAGCAGGCCCAGTTGCTCTACTGCAACGACTACCGCGGCGCGCTCGTCGATGTCGGCCTTCCCCACGGCGGGCAGGGCGATGAGTCCATTTCCTTCATCAACACCCTCGCCGAGTACTACACCACCGCATCGGTGCTCCTCTCCCCCGGCGACACCAGCCCCTTCTGGCCCATCGAGCAGGGCGGCCAGGGACAACTGATTGGCGGCACCCCCCGCCGCACCAGCTACGGCATGAACAACTACCTCTCCCGCACCTACAACCCCGGCCTCTCGCCGCGAGAGCCCTACGACACCATTGACAAAGTCCCGAACACCGCAGCGACTGTGCAGTTTCTGCTCATGACCCGCGAAGGCGACTACGCCGTTTCGGATCACACCCACGTCGAGAACTGGGGACAGGGCGTGCAGCCGCCCGCGCGCGCCTCCCAGCAGGTGCAGATCAACGCCCACGGCGGCCCCGCGCGATCCGCCGAGAGTCTCTCCAACTACGGATTCCTCGACGGACACGCAGCCACGCTGCGCTTCCGTCGCACGTACACCGACTTTGCGGTCAACCAGTTCAACCCCGCCGTCGCGCACTAGCCGTCACGCGCCGCGGCCGCCCACCAACACCCATCGACACCTCTTCGTTCCCAAGAAAGGCACGCACCCATGACCAGGCTCGTGACGACCGTCGCTGCATCGTTTGCACTTGCCTCGATCGCCTGCGGCCAGCACGCCGGCGACGTCGTGCTCTCGCTCGAGAACGGCCGCATCCACACCGCCGCCGAACTCGGCGAAGGACTCATCGAGCCCTCACGCGTCTTCGCCAGCGAGCTGGGCGAGATCGCGCCCGGATTCTCCGATGAGCCCGGATTCGACTGCGACCTCGGCGCCTTCCCGTTCCCCAGCTCGATCGGCTTCCGCATCCGCGGCCCGCTTCTTCGATGGATCGACGGCACCGGCGACGGCCGCTCGCCCGAGACCATGAGTGTCGCGTTCGGCCCGCTCGGTCCGGTCGCGTCGCCGGCGTGCAACTCCGTCGTCGAGGGCTTCGCCCTGAGTGTCGCGTCCAATGGCACATGGCACCGCCACCTGGAGTTCACCATCGATGAGGCCGCGCCGCACGGGGTGTACATCCTCGGGCTCGAGCTCTTCTCATCGCTCCCCACGATCCAGGATTCGCGAACCTTCTGGATCGTGTTCAATCACGGCGAAGAGGAAACCGAGCACGATGCCGCGATCGACTGGACCGAGGCCAATCTGGGCGGCGCGCTCTGCCCGGCAGACTTCGATGGCGACGGACAGATCGCCGTGCCCGACATCTTTGCATTCCTCAGCGCGTGGTTCGCGGGTTCGGACAGCCCAAACGCCTGGCGCACCGACTTCGATGGCTCGTGCGGAGTCGGTGTGCCCGACATCTTCGCATTCCTCAGCGCATGGTTCGCGGGCTGCCCCTGATCAGCCGAGTATCGGTGACCCGATCGCGCAATCGCGAGAGCCTCAGGTCCCCGTGCGCGGCTCGTCCGCGCCGGGGACTTTGCCTGGGGCGCATGCTCACTCCGGCAGCGTCAGCACGATGTCCTTGCCGTCCTCCCCCTCACCCACGACAAACTTCCCGCCATCGCCCAGCAGCACCACCTGCACCTTGCGCGACGGCCGCGGCATGTTCCCCGCCTCGGATGAAATGCGCACGTTTACGCTGCTCCCCGATCGCGACGCGGTGTACTGCGTCAGCAGGAACTCCCCCTGCATGTACCCAAACCCGTCCCCCGCATCTTCATACAACGTGCCGCTCGCCGAGCCCTGCTCATTGAGATTCACGATCAGCGTCAGCGGGTCGAGCGGGGCCTGGCTGGTCCACTCCATCACCGGGCCGCACGGGACGATCGCCCCCGGACGCACGAGCAGCTCCGGCAGATCAGGGTTTCCCTCCTCGCCCACCAGCTCGATCGCGCGCCACGCGCCCCGCGGCAGCACAACCTCCCGATCCCCCAGCGGCGTCACGCGTCCGACCACCAGAATGTCCGGCCCCAGCAAGAACGCGTCATCCTCCGACCGCAGCGCGGGATCAGCCGGATCGGCAAAGAAAAGCGGCCGCGCCACCGGCAACCCGGTCTGGCTTGCATCAAAGAACGTCGTGTACAGATACGGCATCAGGCGATAGCGCCGCTCCAGCGCCTGTCGGCACGTCTTTTCGACCTCCGGCCCGAACGCCCAAGGCTCCTTGTCGATGTTCCCCTTGCCCGTGTGGCCCCGTGCAAACGGCAGCAGCGCACCGATCCCCATCCAGCGCGCAAACAGCTTCCCGTTCGCCTCCCCGCCCGGGCCATTGCCGTTGAAGCCGCCGATATCCGGCCCCGCAAACGGCTGACCCGACAGGCCCAGGTTCAGCGCCATCGAGATCGAATCTTCCAGATCATCCCATTCCGCGGAGTTGTCCCCCGTCCACGTCGCCGCATACCGGTGGCTGCCCATGAACCCCGCGCGCGTCAGCACGAACGGCCGCTTGTCCGGCCTCGTGGCCAGAATCCCGTCGTACGTGCCCTTGGCCATCAGCATCCCGTACACGTTGTGATACCGAAGGTGCGGCCCCTCCGGCAGTGTCCCGCCCGCATCCCACCTGCCGCCCTTGTGGACATTGTCCTCGGGCATCGTCTTGCTCGGCACGTTGAACACCGCCGGCTCGTTCATGTCGTTCCACACGCCCGAGATGCCCGTCGCCATGAAGTCCTTGTACAGCCCCGCCCACCACGCCCGCACATCCGGGCGCGTGTAATCCGGGAACACGCACACGCCCGGCCACACCTCGCCCTTGTAGATCTCTCCATCCTTCGTCCGGACGCACAGGTCCTGCTCGATCATCTGGTCATACACAAAGTATCCCGGCTCGGCCTTCACGCCCGGATCGATCATCCAGATGCGCTCAAAGCCCATCTTCCCCAGGTCCTCGTTTAGCTTCTTCGGATCCGGGAACTGCGCCGAGTCAAACGTGAACACGCGATACCCGTCCATGTAATCAATGTCGAACCAGATCACATCGCACGGAATCTTGCGCGACCGGAATCCCTCCGCGATCTCCCGCACGCGCGACTCCGGGTTGTACGAGTACCGGCACTGGTGATACCCGATCGCCCACTTCGGCGGAAGCGGGATCGTCCCCACCAGCCGCGACAGACCCGCGACCACATCCGCCGGACCGTTCCCTTCAAGGATGTACACGGGGAACGGCTCCCCCTCGCCGATGAACTCGATCCCGTTGCGCAGGTCGATCGTGCAGCGCCACGTCGTGTCCGCCAGCACGCCGAACGCCGTGCCATCGGCCCGCACCGCCAGCACCCACGGGTGCGACTGGTACAGCGACGGGTTCGCATCCGTGTACCCGTACGCATCGGTGTTCCAGCACACGATGCTCCGCCCGTTCCGCAGCAGCGGCCCCGCGACCTCGCCCGTGCCATACAGCGATGTCCCCGGCGCAATGTCAATCACACAGCCAAACAGCTTGCCATCCGCCGAGTAGAACTTCGGCAAGGTCTTCCACGAATCCGGCACGCCCCCCACCACCCGCTGCGGAACCGAGACCGCCATCGACGGCGGCAGGCTCGGCGAACGCATCCCCGGCGGCATGAACCGCGCTGCTCCCGAGGACAGCATCTCCCCGATCATCGTGGCCGGCTGGCCCCCCTCCACCCCCGCCCGTGCGGCGGCCAAAGCGGTGAACAGCGCACAAACGATGGTGACGACAAAGCGAAGGTGCATCGCGGAATGTCCCGTCAGAGAGGTAGGAGCAAGGCTCGGCCGATTGTAGCAAATCGCCGCCCGTCTCCCGACCTCACCTCCGGGCTCCACCGGCTTCGATCACCGCGCACTCCGCCTGCGCAACCGATTCCCGCGCATTTCGTGCGTTCAGACCGGTTCGCGTCCGCCCGCGCGGCCCTCGCATTGAGTCCCCATACGTCCCCTGCACCCCCCGTCCACGAGTCCAGCCTTGCCGTCCGGTCCCGGTTGTGGTCAACTACAATCCCGCGGCCACATCGCCCGCGGCGAAGGAGACAGAGATGTCCAAGCAGAACTCGTCGGCGCTCGGGGTCTTCATGCGCGTGGTCGTCCTCGTCGGTCTCATCGCCGCCGTTGCGATCGCCTTCCAGATGGGCCGCGAACTCCCCTCCGACGCCCAGCCCGCCCGGCCCGGCAACCATGCCAGCGCCGCCACTCCCGGCCCCGCCCTGCACCAGGCCGCCGCGAGCGGGAACGTCGATGCCGTCCGCGCCGCCCTTGCCTCCGGCGCGGACCCCGACGCTCAACTCTCCGACCGCGACACCAGCCGCAGCGGGATGTCCCCCCTCATGCTCGCGTGCTTCGAGGGCAACGCCGAAGTCGTCAAGCTGCTGCTGGATTCCAAGGCCCGCACCGAGGCCCGCTCGCCCGACGGCCGGACCGCGCTGATCTATGCCGCGGGCTGGGGCAACGCCCAGAAGGTCCAACTCCTGCTCGATGCCGGCGCAACCGTCGATGCCCGTGCAAGCGACGGCATGACCGCGCTCATGTTCGCCGCCGCACGCGGCGATGTCGAATCCGTCCGCGCGCTCGTCGCCGCGGGCGCACGCGTCGATGAACGAAACCGCTGGCGTCAGACCGCCCTCATGGCCGCCGCCCGAACCGGCTCCATCGACAAAGTCGAGGCCCTGCTCGGCGCCGGCGCATCCGTCGAGATCAGCGACCAGTACGGCGACACCGCCCTCTCCATCGCCGCCGCAAGCACCGATGCCGACGTCCGGATCATCGAACGCCTCCTCGAGGCCAACGCCCAGGTGGATGAGCCCGACTACGACGGCGTGACCGCGCTCATGAAGGCCGCGGAAACCGGCGATGAAGCCAAGGTCCGTGCCCTGCTCTCCGCGGGAGCCTCCGCCCAGCTCATGGACCGGGCAAACGGATGGACCGCCAGAGACTGGGCGGCCAAGCGCGATGACGACCGCGGCCGCGCCATCGTGGCCCTTCTCGAAGCCGCCGCGGCGGACAAGCCCTGAGACCTCCCGCGCGCTCATCGAGAAACCAGTCTTTCTGCATGACAAACCCCCGCCCTCCCCGTTACTATCCGCGGCGTGTTGAAGCTCCCCAATGAATCCGTCGCCCGGCTGCGTCCCCGCCTCGCAGGCAAAACTGTCTGCGTGACCGGCGGCGCGGGATTCATCGGCGGGCACCTCATCGACGCCCTGCTCTCCCTGGATTGCACGATCCGGGTGATCGACGACCTCTCCAACTCCACCGCCGACCACCTCGCCGAGCTGATCGAGATGGACCCCGAGCGGGTCCAGTTCATCCGAGGTTCAATCCTCGACGACCTCGCCCTCGCCGATGCCATGAAGGGCGCATCGATCGTCTTCCACCTCGCCGCGATGTCCAGCGTCCCCCGCTCCATCTCGGAGCCCGAACGCTCCTACGCCGTGAACGTTATCGGCACCCTGCGCGTCGCCGAAGCCGCCAGAAAGGCCCGCGCCTCCCGCATCGTCTACTCCGCATCCAGCTCCGCCTACGGAGAGAGCCCACGCCTCCCCAAGGTCGAGACCGATGTCCCCGCGCCGGTGTCCCCTTACGGCGGCAGCAAGCTCGCCGCCGAGCACATCATGCTGGCGTGGGCCAGGTCCTACGGCATCTCCACCGTCAGCCTGCGCTACTTCAACATCTTCGGTCCCCGCCAGCCCGCCGACTCCCCCTACTCCGCCGTCATCGCCGTCTTCGCCCGAAAGCTCCTCGCCGGCGAACGCCCCATCATCTTCGGCGACGGCACCCAGTCGCGCGACTTCACGTTCGTCGCCAATGCTGTCCTGGCCAACCTCCTCGCCGCAACAAGCGAGAAGCCGCTCGCCGGCGAAGTGGTCAACATCGGCTCCGGAACACGGACCGATCTCAACACCCTCTCGCGGACGCTCGCCGACGCCTGCGGCACGCACCACCTCCAGCCCCGCTACGAGCCCGCACGCATCGGCGATGTCCTGCACTCCCAGGCCGACATCACCCTCGCCCGCTCGCTGCTGGGCTACACCCCGGTCGTCTCCCTCGATGACGGACTCGCCCAGACGCTCGACTGGTACCGCGGGGTGTGTGCTCCCTGCGCCAACGGCGAGCCCTAAACTCCCCGCGTGAACGCCGTCGCTCTCACAGCCGCCTCGCTCCTCCCGGCGTGGCTCGTCGTCCCCATCGCCGCGGCGGCGATTCTCGTCCTCGCCGCACACGTGCTCGCCATCCAGCAGACCCCGATGCCCTCCCGGCGCAGGCGCCTCCGCACCGCCAGCGGCCTGCTCATGATGCTCGTCGCCTCACTCCTCACCTACGCCCTCGGCGTCGCCCCCACCGTCACCAACCCCACGACCAACCCCGATGCCGCGCGGACCTTCCTCTTCGTGTGGTCCGCCATCATGTCCCTCCTCGCGATCGTCATCGGTCTCGCCGCGCTCGATGTCACGCACACCGCGCGCCTCGCACTCCTCAGCCGCCGTCGACTCCGCGACGAGATGCGCAGCTCGCTCCGCGCCGCTCGCGATGAGCACCGCCCGGAATGACCTCCCCGGCAGCACATTCCCCTCCGCGAGCAGGCCCGCTGCCCGGTCCCCTCGGACGCCTCGCCGCCCGCGTTTACGCCGCCGCCATCGCCCGACGCAACCGCGCCTTCGATGCAGGCCGCGGCGTGCATTCCCTGCCCATCCCCGTCCTCAGCGTCGGCAATCTCTCCGTCGGCGGCACCGGCAAAACCCCAATGGTCGCACACATCTGCCGCGTGCTCCTCGAGCGCTCGGTGCGACCGTGCATCGCGATGCGCGGCTATGCGCCCCGGCGCAACGGCAGAGCGGCCGGCTCAGATGAAGCCGATGTCTACAACCGCGAGTTCGGGACCAGCATCGACCTCGTCGCCCAGCCCGACCGCATCCGCGGCATCCGTGCCCTCCTCTCCGCCGCAAGCCCGACACCCCGCGCCGTCGTCCTCGATGACGGCTTCCAGCACCGCCGGATCCGCCGCGATCTCGACATCGTGCTCATCGATGCCTCACGCGATCCCTTCACCGACAGTCTCCTCCCCGCCGGCTGGCTGCGCGAAAAACCGGACTCGCTCAGGCGCGCTTCGTGCGTCGTGCTCACACACGCCGAACTCGCCTCGACCGAATCGCTCTCGCGGCTCTCCGCCCACATCGAACGCGCCCACGGCAGGCCCCCCATCGCCGCCACACGCCACCTCTGGACCTCGCTCTTGGACTCCGCCGATACCCACCTCCCGCTCGATTGGCTGTTGGGCAAGCGCACCGTCGGTGTCTGCGCCATCGGCAATCCCCGCGGGTTCCTCGATGCCCTGCAACTCATCCTCGGCCCAAACGCATCCTTTGAGCAGATCGTCCTGCCGGATCACGACCCCTTCCTTCCCGCCACCGTAACCCGGATTCTCGAATCCGCCAAACGCTCGGCCGCCGATGCGATCGTCATCACCGACAAGGACTGGTCCAAGCTCCGCCTGCTCCCCGCCACCACCTGGCCCTGCCCCATCGTCCGCCCACTGCTCTCCCTCGGCTTCATCCGCGGCCGCGAACAACTCGAACTGGCCATCACCCGCGTCCTGCCAATGCCCGCGAGCATGTAAACTGCACCCATGCCCGCACAGCGCTTCGCCCCCTTCGGAACCACCATCTTCACCGAGATGACGCTCCTCGCGCAGAAGCACAGCGCGGTCAATCTCGCGCAGGGCTTCCCGGACTTCGACGGACCCCCGTTCATCATCGATGCCGCCGCTCAGGCCCTCAGGTCCGGGCACAACCAGTACGCCCGCATGTTCGGGCTGCCCATCCTCAACCGTGCGATCGCCGACCAATGGCAGCGCACCACGCACACCGAGATCGACCCCGACCGCCAGGTCACCGTGACGAGCGGGTGCACCGAGGCGATCGCCGCGGCCATGCTCGGCCTCGTCGATCCCGGCGACGAAGTCATCCTCTTCGAGCCCTACTACGACTCCTACCGCGCAAGCGTCGCCATGGCCGGCGGCATCGCGAAGTTCGTCACCCTCCGGCCTCCCACCGGCCGCACTCCCGGCGGTCTCGCCGCGCCCGGGGGGGGCGCGGTCTGGTTCGATCCCGATGAGCTCCGCGCGGCGTTCACGGACCGCACACGCCTCATCCTCGTGAACACGCCGCACAACCCCACAGGCAAGGTCTTCACACGCGCCGAGCTCGAACTCATCGCCGATCTCTGCCAGGACCGCAACGTCACCGCCGTCACCGACGAGGTCTACGAGCGACTGACCTACGAACCCGACCAGCCGCACATCCGCCTCGCCACGCTCCCCGGCATGGCCGAGCGCACACTCACCCTCTCCAGCCTCGGCAAGACCTTCAGCCTCACGGGTTGGAAGATCGGCTGGGCGATCGGTTCGCCCGAGCTCTCCGCCGCCGTCCGCTCCGCCCACCAGTTCCTCACCTTCGCCACCTCAACCCCGCTGCAGGTCGGCGCTGCGGCCGCACTTGCCCGTGTCGATGAATCCGAGCAGGCGGTGCGTGGTCTCGTCGAGACCCTCCGCGCCGGCCGCGAAACACTCGCCGGCGCGCTCGCCCGACTCGGATTGACGGTCTTCCGACCCGCCGGCGCATACTTTGTCATCGCGGATTTCACATCCATGCCCCGTTGCCGATCGTTCTCGGACGATCAGGACTTCTGCCGAACCCTCACCGCCGAGGCAGGCGTCGCCGCGATCCCCCCGAGCGTGTTTTATCAGAACCGCGAGCACGGCCGCTCCCTCGCCAGGTTCGCGTTCTGCAAACGCTCCGAAACGCTCATCGAAGCCGTTCGCCGCCTTGAAGTTTGGGCAGCCCGGCACTGAGCCGATCTGTATGGAATACAGAGCGTTCGTCCCGCCGCACAACGCGGCGTGGCGGTGTTGTCGGCCCCGTTCGCCGCGGCACGAAAGTTCAGCCAGGATCGACCTCGTGCGGCGGCGACGTCGTATCGGAGAACATGATGTTTCTTGACCGCAAGCCCGACCCCACCCGACGCCCGCACACCCGCGCCCAGCGCTCCTCTCGCCTCGCGGAAAGCGCCGGCCTCGCCGCTCTGGAGCAGTTCGAGCCCCGGCTCGTCCTGGCCATCAACCCCACCGCCGAAGAGCAGCACATGATGGAGCTGCTCAACCGCTTCCGCACCAACCCCCAGGCCGAGCTGGCCCTGCTCACCAGCAGCCTCTCCGGCGAGGCCCGATCCGATGACCCCGACATCAACAGCGCGCTGGACTTCTTCAACGTCAGCGGGCCCGTGCTCCAGTCCCAGTGGGCAAGCCTGACCGCCGTCCCCGCGCTCGCCTGGGATGAAGCCCTCTACCAGATGGCCGAGCTCCAATCCCAGAACATGATCCTCGACGACATGCAGGAGCACAACCTCCCCGGTCGGCCCGGCCTCGCCGCCCGCGCAAGCCAGTTCGGCTACGACTACACCATCCTCGGCGAGAACATCTTCGCCTTCGGCGAGAGCGTGCTGCACGGGCACGCCGGATTCGCCCTCGACTGGGGCAACGGCCCCAATGGCATCCAGAACCCGCCCGGCCACCGCCAGAGCATGATGTCCAGCCAGTTCCGCGAGGTCGGCATCCGCATCATTCCCGAGACCGCGCAGTCCACCCAGGTCGGTCCCCTCGTCATCACGCAGAACTTCGGCACCCGCCAGAACTTTGGCAACTCATGGCTCGTCGGCGTCGTGTTCGACGACACCAACACCAATCAGTTCTACACCGTCGGCGAGGGCCTCGGCGGTGTCACCGTCTCCGCCGTCGGCACCGCGGGAACCTTCATCACAACCACCTACGACGCCGGTGGCTACCAGATGCAGCTCCCCCAGGGAACCTACACCGTCACCTTCAACGGCGGCGCGTTCGGTCCATCGCTCATCGTGCAGGACGTCGTCATCGGTTCCACCAACGCCAAGCTCGATGCCATCGCCGGCCAGGCAACCCCCGTCCCCCTTATCAAGGTCCTCGGCAACGGCATCACCATCGAAACCGGCGACAGCACGCCCGATCCCGCCGACCACACCGCCTTCGGCACCATCGACATCGAATCCGGCGCCATCGTGCGCACGTTCACCGTCCACAACGAGGGCACGCTCGCGCTCACCATCTCCGGCCTCCCCCGAGTCACCCTCGCCGACGACACCGGCGGAGCGTTCACCCTCACCATGGACCTCGCCCTCGCCTCGATCGAGCCCGGCGAGCAGCTCACCTTCCAGATCACCTTCGACCCCGCTTCCGTCGGCACCTTCACCACCAACATCACCATCCTCTCCGACGATCTCGAAACACCCGAGTTCAGGTTTGTCATCGAGGGCACCGGCGTCTCCGTCCCCACCGCTATCGTCCTTGGCCGCGGCACCATCATCCCCGATGGCTCCACCCAGATCCTCGGTGCCAACGCCACCTTCTACGGCTCGCCCAACGTCGATGGCGAAGTCACCACCCGCGTCTACACGCTTCGCAACGACGGCTCCTCTCCCCTCGAAGTCATCGGCCGCGTCCGAATCCTCGGGAAGAACAAGGTCGCCTTCCGCGTCATCAGCCAGCCCGACACCACCATCGCCCCGGGACAGTCCTCCACCTTCACCGTGCAGTTCGATCCCGGCACCAAGGGCCAGAAGAACGCCCGCGTCGTCATCGACACCAACGACCCCGAGATCGGTCGCTACAACTTCCAGATCCGCGGCCGCGGCGTCGTCACCCCCGTCATCGCCGTCCGCGGCAACACCCGACCCATCGAGCACGGCGACACCACCCCGCGCCGCGCCGACAACACCGACTTCGGGCTCGTCAACGTCGACAACCGTCGCCGAGGCCTGCAGTTCGTCATCCGCAACGAGGGCCGCGGCCTGATGCGCCTCCTCGCACCGATGCGGGTCAACATCATCGGCGCACACGCCCAGGACTTCACCCTCATCATCCCGCCCGCCGAGTTCATCCAGTCCGGCAAGCGCTCCGTGTTCACCGTCCGATTCGACCCCTCCGCCGAGGGACTGCGCGAAGCCACCCTCGTCATCCGCACCAACGACCCCGTCACGCCCCGGTACGTCTTCAGAATCACCGGCGAGGGATTCTTCGTCGGCTGAGCCCCATCCCGACCCCCATCTCGAATCCATGGCCACGCCACCCCGAACCTATACTCCGCCACAATGAAGGGGCGGCCACTCACAACTCCTCGTCTCGCCACCACGCCATCGCGGGCGACCCGCACGATCCTCCGTGCCGTCGCCATGCTCTGCCTGCTGGCCATCGGTGTCTCCGCCCAGGGGCAGGGCGGCCCAGCGCCCCTCTCCGCCGGACGCAGCGCCAAGGACGTCGCCATCGTCACCATCCACGGCGAGATCGACGCCTGGACGGCCTTCAGCGTCAAGCGACGCATTGAACGCGCCGAGCGCGACGGCGCCAACGCCATCGTCATCGAAATCAACTCCCCGGGCGGCGAGGTCAGCGCGGTCGAGGTCATCTGCAACGCGATCAAGGCGTCTCAGGTCCCCAACACCGTCGCCTGGGTTCGGCCGCAGGCCTACTCCGGCGGCGCGATCATCGCCCTCGCCTGTAAAGAGATCGTCATTACCGATCACGCCCAGTTCGGCGATGCCCTCCCGATCGCATGGTCCCCCTTCACCGGCCTGGTCGATCTCCCCGATGCCGAGCGCGAGAAGTTCATCGGCCCCCTCCTCGCCGAAGTCGTTGACTCCGCCCGCCGCAACGGCTACGACGAAATGCTCGTGCAGCGTTTCGTCCGTCGCGGCGTAGAACTCTGGCTCATCGAGCACCCCCAGACCGGCGCGCGATACTTCGCCACCGAGGCCGAGGCCACCGCCGCCCTCGGGTTCGCGCCCGACCGCACCAACCCCCGTGTCCCCTCCGTCACCGGCCCCGTCGGCGGGTCCGGCCCTGCGAGCCCGGCGGACACAAACCTCGATTCCCCCGCGCCCCGGCTTCCCGAACCCGCAACAGCCCTGGATTTCCTCCCCGCCGATCCGCAGATGCCCGAATCCACCCGCACCTTCGTGAACCAGGAGCTGCAGGACCGGGGCCAATCCAGCACCCGCCCCGACTTCCGCGCCCCGCCGCACGCCGGCAGCTACAAGCTCGTCGAGTATGTCGGCGACGGCCACGGCCTGATGATCGTTCACGCACCGGAGATGCACCGCTACGGCCTCGCGGTCGGCACGATCAACTCCGATGCCGAGCTCGAAGCCTTCTTCGGCGCACAGAATGTCGTCCGGCTCAACGAGACGTGGTCCGAGGGTCTCGCCCGCTTCCTCACCAGCTTCTGGGTCCGCGGCCTGCTCATCGCCATCTTCTTCGTCTGCCTCTTCGTCGAACTCACCAACCCCGGCGTCACCGCCCCCGGTCTCCTCGCCGCCGTCGCGCTCCTCGCCCTCATCATCCCCCCACTCCTCGTCAACATGGCCGCATGGTGGGAGATCGCCGCGATCCTCATCGGCATCGTCCTCATCGGCATGGAGCTCTTCGTCCTCCCCGGGCTCGGCGTCTGCGGCGTACTCGGTGTCGTCCTGCTCTTCGGCGGGCTCATCGGCACCTTCGTCGGCGGAAGCGGCGGCCTCTTCCCCGGCAGCACGCAGGGCCGCGGCGAACTGACCACCGGTGTCCTCACGGTCCTCATCTCCGCCCTCGCAAGCGGCGGTGTCATGTACCTCCTCGCCAAGCACTTCTCCTCCATCCCCGTCTTCGGCCGCCTCGTCCTGAAGGAAAGCCTCGACGACGGCACCTCCGCCACGCTGCTCGAAGCCATGGCAAGCGACACGGGCCCCGTCGGCATCGGCGCCATCGGCCGCGCCCTCACGCCCCTCCGCCCCGCCGGCCGCGTCCTCTTCGACGATCAGGTCATCGACGCCGTCGCGGAGTATGGTTTCATCGCCGCGGGCTCGGCCGTAAGGGTCGTCGCGGCCGACGGCTTCAGAATCGCGGTGGAAGCTCTCCCCGCCGATGCCACCGATGCAAGCGCCAACCCGGGGAGCGTGTGATCCATGGCTGAATCACTCTTGATCTGGGGCATCCTTCTCGTCGGGCTGTCGCTCCTGCTCCTCGCCGCCGAAGCCTTCATCCCCTCCGGTGGGCTCATCTCCATCGTCGCCGCCGCCGTCGCCATCAGCGGCGTCGTCTGCCTCTTCAAGGTCGATTGGAGATGGGGACTCACCGGCATCGGCACCGTCGTCGTCCTCGGCCCGCTCGTCTTCCTCTTCGCCCTCCAGCTCATGCCCAGCACCCGCGTCGGACGCAAGCTCCTCTTCGGCGAACAGGGCGAAGACCGACCCGTCCTCGCCGAAGATGCCGTCCACGAACTCGATGCGCTCATCGGAGCCGAAGGCGTCGTTCTGACCGATCTGCGCCCCGTCGGCACCATCCGCCTCGGCGATCAGCGCGTCGATGCCCTCGCCGAGACCGCCTACCTCCCCGCCGGCACAAGGGTCCGGGTCGTCTCCATCGAGGGTGCCTCGATCAAGGTGCGGGCCATCGAGCCGCCCCCTGTCCACGCGGCCTGATTCGCTATACTCCACTCCCGCTGGGCCGTACCGGCCCGACGCATACGTGGAGCACGCTGCATGGACACCGTCTGGATTGTTGTCGGCGTAGTACTGGCCCTGATCTTCCTGATCCTGGTCTTCGTCGTCGGTCAGTTCGCCAACCTCTACATCCAGGCCCTCCTCAGCAACGCCCGCGTGAGCTTCGTCGAGCTCATCGGCATGCGCCTCCGCAAGGTCGATCTCCGCACCATCGTCTACAGCCGCATCCGCGCCAAGAAGGCCGGCCTCGACATCCCCACCAACCAGCTCGAGTCCCACTACCTCGCCGGCGGCCGCGTCATGCACGTCATCTCCGCCCTCATCGCCGCCCGCGGCGCGAAGATCAACCTCGTCTGGGACACCGCCACCGCCATCGACCTTGCAGGCCGCGACATCCTCGAAGCCGTCCAGACCTCCGTGAATCCCAAAGTCATCGACTGCCCCGGCCCCACCAGCCCACGCCCCACCATCGACGCCGTCGCCAAGAACGGCATCCAGCTCAAGGCCAAGGCCCGCGTCACCGTCCGCACCAACATCGCCCGGCTCGTCGGCGGCGCAACCGAGGAAACCATCGTCGCCCGCGTCGGCCAGGGCATCGTCTCCACCATCGGCTCCGCCGTCGATCACAAGCACGTGCTCGAGAACCCCGATGAGATTTCCAAGAAGGTCATGGCCTCCGGCCTCGATGCCGGCACCGCCTTCGAGATCCTCTCCATCGACATCGCCGATATCGATGTCGGCGAGAACATCGGCGCCAAGCTCGACCTCGACCAGGCCCGCACCAACAAGGAAATGGCTCAGGCCGAAGCCGAAAAGCGTCGCGCACTCGCCGTCGCCGCCGAGCAGGAGTTCAAGGCCGAGCAGCAGAAGAACCGCGCCCTCGTCGTCCTCGCCGAGGCCGAGATCCCCAAGGCCATCAGCGAGTCCTTCCGCAAGGGCAACCTCGGAATCATGGACTACTACCGCATGCGCAACCTCCAGGCCGACACCTCCATGCGCGGCGCAATCGCCGGCGGAGAGCCCGGCCAGCCCGGCGGCGTCGCCGGAGGCTGAGCCCTACCGCGCATCCCGCGAGTAGCTCATCCCCCCCCACTCCGTCGGTGTCCCCGCGCGCAGATCCCGGGCCGCCTCCAGCAGCACCCCCGACACCAGCCACGCGCCCAACGGAAACGCCAGCACGCCCCGTCGCGGCGTGTTTCCAAGGCTCGCGCACGCCCACAGTGCGCACGCAAACACCGCCGTACCCGCAACCCCAAGCCCCAGCGCCCAGTCCGCAACGCCCCCGCCATTCCCGCTCACACGCATCCCCAGCCCCGCCGCGGCCCCCATCACCGCCATCCCCGGCAGCGCGATCCCCAGCGTCCGCAGCCGCCACGCAATCCCGCGCAGCCGCGACTGCTTCCGATTCGCCGACTCCGTGAAGATCCGCTTCCACCCCCGCCGAAACTCCGCCCAGCTCGAATACATCCGGCAATGCAGCAGCCCGTCGGCCAGGAACACCCCCAGCGGCACCCCCGCCCGGTCCGCCGCACGCGCAAGCTCCACATCCTCCAGCACCGCCCAGTGCACCGCCTTGTGCCCCTCAAACCGCTCATACGCCTCGCGCCGGATCATGATGAACTGCCCGTTGGCAAACGGTCGCTCCTGATTCGGATGGTTCGTCCGCGTGATCGGATACATCCGCACCAGCTCCATCCCGGCGACAGGCTGCGCAACCACCTCAAACCACCTGTCCCGCGTCAGCGTGCTCAGCAGGCTCAGCATCCCAAGCCCCCGCTGCTTCATCAGCCCCAAGCACGCACGCACGCACCGCGGATCAAGCGTCGTGTCCGCATCCACAAACAGCAGCACCTCCGCCCCCCGCGCTGCGGGCGACGCGTTCACCGCCGTCCACAGCGCGTTCACCTTCCCCGCCCACCCCGCCGGACACGCCTCAATCCTGATGATCTCCGCCGCCC
>JAEYUO010000111.1 GCA_023432465.1 Planctomycetota bacterium
GGGCGGGCCCCGGCTTTGATGGGGGGTGGCCGGCCCCGCTTAAATTCCCGCCAAAACAAATCCACTTCCCATCCCCACCTCCGGGGTTTCAACCCGCCTCCACGCCCCGGTCGCACTACACTCTCCCCACTTGGAGGAACGGCCCATATGAAGGTCATCTGTGATCGCGCTGCGCTTCTCGACGCTCTGAACATGGTCGCATCCGTCGTCCCCACCCGGACACCGATGCCCGCCCTCTCGTGCGTCAAACTCACCGCCACCAAGGGCGACAAGGCCGGGGGCGGCGAGCTCACCCTCGCCGGCACCGACAACGAGACCAGCCTCCAGCTCAGCGTCACACACGTTGACGTCCAGCAGGCCGGCAGCGGAGCCATCCCCGCCGACAAGCTCCGCCAGATCGTCCAGGCCGAAGATGGCGAGCCCACCCTCACCCTCGAGATCGATGGCGACCAGTGCCACATCCGCGGAGCCAACGCCCACTTCCGCGTCTTCTGCTTCCCCGCCGCCGACTTCCCGCCACTCCCCGACTTCGGCGCAGCCATCTCCGGCTCCGGCCCCGATGCCGCCCGCACCGTCTTTGCGCAGCCCGCCGGACAACTCGCCGACATCATCGCGCGTACCGTCTTCGCCACAGCGCGCGAGACCAGCCGCTACGCCATCAACGGCGTCCTCCTCAAGCGCGATGGCAAGAAGCTCGAGATGGTCGCCACCGATGGCCGCCGCCTCGCCCTCTGCCGCGCGACGATCCCCGGCTCCATGGGCGGAGCTTCCAGCGGCGGCGGCAAGGGCGATGCCGTCACCTGCATCATCCCCACCAAGGCGCTCATGACCGCCCAGAAGCTCGTCCGCGATGGCGAGGAAGCCGTCCGCATGGCCATCGGCGAGTCCCGCGTCTTCTTCGCCTTCGGCGGGGCCGGCGGCGATGCCGACGAGGGCAAGAAATCTAAGTCGTCGGGCGGTGGCCATCCCCGCGCCATCCTCAGCAGCACCCTCGTCGAGGGCACCTTCCCTCCCTACGAAGATGTCATCCCCCGCGAGAACGACAAGAAGATCACCGCCGGTCGCGAAGAACTCACCAGCGCGGTCCGCAAGGCCACCGTCCTCACCAACGAAGAGTCCCGCGGCGTCCGAATGAGCTTCACCGGCGGCGACAAGCGCCTCAAGCTCTCCAGCCGCGCGCCGGAGATGGGCGAGTCCGAGATCGCCGTCGACCTCGCCGGCTACGAGGGCACCGACATCGAGATCAGCTTCAACCCGACCTTCCTCGTCGATGTCCTCAAGGTCGTCAACGATCCCCAGGTCATCGTCGAGCTCAAGGCCCCCAACAAGCCCGGCCTCATCCGCTCCGAAAGCGGCGACTTCGTCTACGTCGTCATGCCCGTCAATCTCCCCACCTGAGATCGCGGCCGCATCTCCCGATTCTTCTCGAAGGCCCGGAGCCCTCTCCGGGCCTACTTCTTGCGCGCTCTTCCAGCACACCCACGCACCAGCCTCTATCCCGAATTGCGAAACTCCCGATGGCATCCGGCGTACGGGGTGGTACCTTCTCCCATGGCTTGGAGAGAGCGACTCGGCGGTCCATCGCGCCCGCCCGGAGACCGCCCTTGTTGCATGCAAGCCGACCACACCCTATCGGACCCGACTTTGCAGCACCCTCTCCCCGGTCGCCGGGGAGAGGTGGCCGCGTAGGCGGGGGGGCGGCCGGTGAGGGGCTCTTTGCCTTCGGCCTCGCCGCCGCACTCTCATTCGCTACTCCCGCCCTCGCCGGCGGGGGCATCGACCCATTGTCCGGCATCGACTTCGTCCGCATCACCCACCCCGGCAACGCGCCGTGGATGGGAAACGGTCAATCGGGTGATGATGCCATCGGTCGCGGCAGCGTTTCCTACGAGTACAACATCGGCCGCTACGAGGTCACCACCAGCCAGTGGGTCCAGTTCTTCAACGCCGCGTACGACCGCCCCGCCGGAGAGGCCAATCTCCCATGGCTCACGCCGCCGACCTTCTGGGGGGCGCAGGGCACGACGCCCATCAACTCATCGAATCCCAACGCGCGCCGCTGGCAAATCTCCGCGGGCAACGAGATGCGCCCGGTCGGCAACATCTCGTGGCGCATGGCGGCGATGTACTGCAACTGGCTCCACAACGACAAGAGCACCAACCGAGAAGCGTTCCTCAGCGGTGCGTACGACGTCTCGACGTTCGGCCCCAACGGCATGGGCGGCTTCGCCGACCAGCCAACCCGCTCGCCCGGCGCGAGGTACTTCATCCCGTCGCGCGATGAGTGGATTAAGGCCGCGCACTACGACCCGCACCGCTACGGCGAGAATCAGGGCGGGTACTGGGAGTTCTCCAACTCGACTAACGAGCTAATTCCCGGTGGACCTCCTGGAGTGAGTGTCAACGTCGGCCCCGGCGGCCCCGGCCCCGATCCCAACGGCCCGTTGGCGCAAGCCAACTACGGCTGGGACACCTTCACATTCCCCGGTTACGGAAGCCCGTTCAACGTGCCGCTCGGCGCATACCCCGATGTGCAGAGTCCGTGGGGGCTGCTGGATGTCGCGGGGGCGACCACCGAGTGGACAGAGGACATTATCACGATCACATCGGGAAGTATGTTTAGAGTGCTGGAGGGCAGCTATTGGTCTAGTGCACCAGGCTTCGCCGTCGCAGACACGATCTGGTCGCGATACGGCGCTCTGACGCCGAGCTTGGCGCCGTTTGACACCGGATTCCGCATTGCCTCGATTGTCCCCGGCCCCACCAGTCTGGTGGTGCTTGCTTCCGGGTGCGTTGTACTCGTGACCCGACGCAGACGCGGAGCTCGCCAATGACCCGCCGCTTCATCACCCGCGGCACAACGGACGCCTCGCGCCGCCGCGTCTGGCAGGTGCCACAGAACCCGGAGCGCCAGCGACGGGTTGCGCGGCGACCATCAACCTCACCGGCGCGGCAGGCTTTCTCGATCGTTGCCCTTCTTGCGTTTGCGACCCCCGCATGCGCCGACATCGACCCCCTCTCCGGCATCGACTTCGTCCGTATCACGCATCCCGGCAACGCGCCGTGGCCCGGCAACGGCACACCCAACGATCGGGCCATCGGCCGCGGCGGCGTCGATTACGAGTACCACATCGGGCGGTTTGAGGTCACAACAGCGCAGTGGGCGGAGTTCTTCAACGCCGCATACGACCGACCGCAGGCCGACTGGCTGCCACACCTCACGCCGCCGACATTCTGGGGCGCAGCGCCGACGACCCCCAACACGCCGGGCGGTCGGCGATGGTCGGTCCCAGCGGGGAACGAGATGCTCCCCACCGGGAACATCAGTTGGCGCATGGCCGCGATGTACTGCAACTGGCTCCACAACAACAAGGGCACCGCGCGCGAGGCGTTTCTCGATGGGGCCTACGACGTCAGCACGTTTGGGTACTTCGGCAATATCTTTACGGATCAGGCCGCGCATCACCCCGGCGCTCGCTACTGGATCCCGACATGGGATGAGCATCTCAAGGCTTCTCACTACGACCCGCACCGTAACGGCCCGGATCAGGGCGGGTGGTGGACGTACAACATCACCAGCGACACCGCGCCGGTGTACGGCCCGCCGGGTTTCCTGGTGAACGGTGTTCCCGCGCAGGCCAATGCCGGATGGAGTGAGTTTGGCGGCTATGACCCGGACCTTGTGCCGCTCGGTGCGTACTCCGATGTTACAAGCCCGTGGGGCCTATTTGATACAGCGGGCGGTACAAAGGAATGGACGGAGAGCATTCTAACAGGTCCCGCATTGCCGCCAACTCGCTTCTTGGATGGCAGCGCCTGGGTTGTTGGGTCACCTGCGAGTGATCGAATAATGGGAGGTGCATCAGATTTCCCCAGCTTCTCCACTTTTGACTTTGGTTTTCGGATCGCTTCTTCCGTGCCAACTCCCGGCTCCTCCGCGCTGGCGATCGGGTTACTTCTCATCCTCACCCGGCGGAGGCGCGTTTGAGCTGTTCCTGCTCAAGAAAGAGGGCGAATCGCGCTTCTGACGCACGCATGGGCCGCGGCGGCGTGGTTTACGAATCGCGGCCGTCACTCCATGCTCTGGAACTTCTCTTCCCATCTTCGGTCTTCTCCTCCTGACAGCCGCGCGAAGACATCGTCGCCGCGCGCTCTGCTTTCCTCCGCTCACTCCGCGCCTCTGAGTTCCTTCTTCCCCCACGCGCTGCGCCCCTCTCGCTCCACACCCCGCTCTCCGCGCCCTGCCACAACTCCTCCCCAAAGTCAAGCCGCCCGCCCATCTCCCGCGCTGCGCCCTCCCCGCTTGACAATCGCCGCGGATCGATTAGCGTTGCTTCCTTGTTCCCCGACGCGCTCGCCCTCGTGCTGCGCCCCGGGTCTCTGGTCTCCCATCCTCCCCGCGGTGCCCACGTGCCAGGCATTTCCACGCCCACCCGTGTCAGCCTTCCCGACCGCCAGTTGTGGGGCGGCATGCTCACGCACCTCAAGTCCGCCCACCCCGCCGTCTGCCGGCAGTGGTTCGAGGAAATCGAGCCCGTCGGCATCGCCGGCGGCGTCCTCCGCCTCCGCGCCCACTCCCTCATCCACCGCGACTACCTCCAGCGTTCCTGCCTGGACCCCTTCAACGATGCCGCGCGCACCATCTCCCAGCGGCTCATCAGCGTGCAGTTCCTCGGCCCTGATGACTCCGTAGAGCCCGCGCCGCGCTCTTCCGCACCCGCGGACTCCCCCGTCACCGTCAGGCCCGATGCCGCCCGTGCGGCGATCGACTCCCCGCCCGGCTCCTTCGCGCCGCCCGCGCCGCTCATGCCCGTCTCGACACACGAGCCCTTGGGCCATCACGCGCGCACCACCACCGCTAGCCCATACCCCTACTCACTCGTTCTCAACCCCGACTACGTCTTCGAGAACTTCGTCGTCGGTCCCGGCTCGCGACTCGCCCACGCCGCCGCACTCGCCGTCGCCGCCAATCCCGGCCGCGCGTACAACCCCTACTTCGTCCACGGCGATGTCGGACTCGGAAAGACACACCTGCTTCAGGCGATCTGTCTCCGAATCAAACAGGTCGACCCCGCCACCCGCATCTTCTACACCTCCTGCGAAGGCTTCATGACTCAGTTCATGGAAGCCGTCCAGGCCGGCGAGATGACCGCCTTCCGCCACATCTTCCGCGATGTCGATGTCCTCGCCATCGACGATGTCCACTTCCTCGCCAAGCGCGACCGCACCCAGGAAGAGTTCTTCCACACCTTCAACAGCCTCTACCAGTCCCACAAGCAGATCATCCTCTCCTCCGATGCCCCCCCCGAGGAGATCCCCGACCTCGAGGACCGTCTCGTCTCCCGGTTCAAGTGGGGTCTGGTCGCCAGCGTCGCACCCCCCTGCTACGAAACCCGCGTCGCCATCCTCAAGCAAAAAGCCCGGCTCCGCGGCTTCGAACTCCCCGACGATGTCGCCTGCCACATCGCCGCCAAGATCGACTCCAACATCCGCGAGCTCGAAGGCGCCATCGTCAAGCTCCAGGTCCTCTCACACCTCGAGAAACGCGGTGTGGATATGGGGCTCGCCCTCGCCGCTTTGGGTGATGGTGTCGAACGCACCGAGCGAACCGTCCAGATCCAGACCATCATCGACGCCGTCACCGACTTCTTCGGCGTCAAGGTCTCCGACCTCCAATCCAAGCGCCGCCAGCGCTCCATCGCCCTTCCGCGGCAGGTCTGCATGTTCCTCGCCCGCCGCCACACCCGCTACTCCCTCGAGGAGATTGGCGGCTTCTTCGGCGGCCGCGACCACACCACCGTCATGCACGCCGTCAAGACCGTCGAGACGCGCCTGGAATCCGATGTCGAGTTCGCCCGCTCCCTCGTCGCCATCGAGGGACAGGTCAAACTCACCGGCACCTGACCTATCCGCCCCCGCGCAACCGCCAATTCCCATGTGAACAACCGGTGGAAAGCCGGGCGCGGGCGCGCGGCCGCGCTCACGTGCGAACTTCGATTTACCTCCAACGTCCTGTCAGTTACACCTGCAAGCTCACACTCGCCGAGCGCAAGAGACAGCCAACCGACAGCTTGTGCCCAATCGTGTACTGTCGCAAACCTATGTCCAGTAGTCACTTACCGCGCATCCGCCGGATTCGTCCACAGGTTCGCGCTCCCTTCTTCTACTGCTATCAAAGATCTCTCTTCTATTGAAGAAGAAAGACACCAGCCCGCCCCCGGCGACCCTGTGCATGCAACTCGGTCACGATGGCCGAGCAGTGCGCCGTGTGGAAAACTCTCCACACCCCGCCCAACGCTCACCGCTGGCAACCCGAGCACCAGACGGTCGTCCGCTGCCCCACGATGCCCCTGCGCAGCGTCCGGCCGCACACCCCGCACGGCGAGCCGCCGCGGCCGTAGACAGCGTGGCGCCCCTGATACTCCCCCTGCCCGCCTTCCGCATTCCGGTAATCCCGGATGGTTGATCCTCCCGCCGCCACCGCCTCGCCAAGCACCACGCGGATCGCATCCGCAAGGGCCCCCGCCTCCGCCCGCTTCAATGTCCGCGCCCGCCGCGATGGTCGAATCCCCGCGCGGAACAAAGCCTCATCCGCATAGATGTTCCCGACACCCGCGATTGCGCACTGATCCAGCAGCAGCGCCTTGATCGCGCGCGATGATCCCTCCCTGATGCGCAGCACATCCTCCGCGGTCACCTCCAGCGCATCAGGCCCGAGCTCCGCCCACAGGGCGGCAAGGTCATCGCGTGTCCCCACAACCCGCAGCCCGCCAAACCGGCGCGGGTCACGAAACCGCATCACGCAATCGCGGCCGCTTTTCCCGCCCGCTCTGGTTGTGCGAAGTGTCCACACCGCGTGCACATGGGTGTGTGCACAAGGTTCCGCGCCCTCATCCTCAAGCAACACCTGCCCCGTCATCCCCAGTTGCACCAGCAGCACGCGCTCCGCGCCCCCCGCCTCTCTCCCCACCAGCGCAAGCTGCTTCCCCCGGCGCAGCACATCCACAACCTGGCACCCCTCAAGCAGCTCCGCCTGCCCAACGTTCACCGGCCGCGCTGCCGCCCCCGACCGCTGCCGCGCAAAGCCCCCCGCCGGGTCCCCCGGCGCCACCAGCACATCGCGCCGGATCAGCCGCGCATCCTCGATGCGCATCCCCACGATCCGCGGCACAAGCACTCGGCGAACAGTTTCAACCTCGGGCAGTTCAGGCACAACAAAGCGTAGTGATCCCCCAACTCCCGGAACCCGGCCCCCTTCCCCCCGTAGTCTTCTCCATGCACCTCCGTGTCCGCGCCATCCTCCTGCTCGCCGCGATCATCGTCGGCGGCTGCGCGAGCGGTCCCGACGCAACCACGACTACACCCGCCGCCGCATCCGTTCGCTGGCCGAGCGCGGGCGACCCCGGACTCGAAGTGGTCGCGTGGACCACCACCGCCGATGAGGCGGCGTTTGCCCGCGCCCTCACCCCCTACGCCGCCGGAGCACAGGCGCCCGGCGGCCTCTCCCCCGAATCCGAGGCCTTCCTCGCCTCCCACGGTTTGCGATTCCTGCCGGTCCCCGTCACCCAGCTCGAAGCGCTCCGAATCGCGATCGAAGCCCCGCCGCGCCACATGACCCAGTGGCTCGGCCAGGCCATCGACTGGACCGAGATCGCCTCCGGCCCCGAGCAATCCCGCGGCCAGACCATCGCGCTCGAGGCCGAGCGCCTCCGCCTCGGCTCCGGTCGCCTCCGCATCCTCGCCAGAAGCTGGATCTCCCCCGTCCCCGCCGCGGGCAGCGCGATGACCATCGAGCTGCTCCCCCAGCACGATGAGACTGGCCGCGCTTCATCGCACAATCCGCTGCTCCCGCCCACCAGCATCGCCGAAACCGAAGAGGGACTGCTCTTCACGCGCCTGCTCACCCGGTTGATCGTGCGATCGTCCGACACCGCGCTCGTGCTCATCTCGATCCCCCCCGGCGCCGACCTCGCCCAGCTTGCGCAGGCCGTCCCGCAGACCGCCGGCCTCCGCGCGATCACCGATGGCGAAGCCGGCGGCGCACCGAGCGTCGGACAGGTCGTTCGCCAGCCCTCTTCTTCCTCTCCCAGCGTCGCGTACGAGACCGCGACAGCCGAGGCCGATCCGCTTTCCAGCCCCTCCGGCCCGATCGGACCCGCCGCCGCCCGCCTGCCCACCATCGGCGAAGCGATCCTCAGCCCGCATGTCTGGATCACGCCGCGACGGCCGCCGGGTCGCGCCGAAGCGAACGAAGACCCACGCCCCGTGCTGACCACGCCCCGGCGACAGGTGCTCATCTTCGTGCCGCGGCTGCCCGAACGCGTCCGGCTCCTCCCCTGAGCCCCGTCCCGTAACTCTTCGTCCGCATCCGCGCTGCCGATGGTGACGGCTGTAACGGTTGCGCCGCGCCTGCCGCTCAGGGAACGTCCTTAGCCGCCTGCCACGCGGATATTCCCTCGGCCACGCTCACGCCGCGCGCACACCCATCCGATCAGCCTGCACGACCTTGTATCCATCGATGCACTGAGTCCATGTCGATTTTGCGCCCCGATCACAACCACGTCGTTGCGAGAGGTGACAGATGGAAGTATCCAACGCGGTTCTGCTGGTGATCGGCGCGCCGATCATCCGCGAGCCCATCGAAGTCGCGCTCCAAGCCGCCGGGCTCGAAGTGCTCTCCGCCGACTCCGCAGCCAAGGCCACGCTCCTGCTGGGCGAACGCCGGATCGCCTCCGTCGTGATTGATCTGGACCTCCCCGCCAAGCAGGGATGGTCCCTCCTTTCCAGCATCCGCAACACCGAGTCGCTCGCCGAGCTCCCGGTCATCGTGCTTTCCGCCACCGCCGACAAGCCCTCGGTCGTGCTCGCGGCCAAGCACAAGGTCGCCGCGTTCGTCCTCAAGTCCAAGTTCTCGCTTGCCTCCTTCGTCGAGAAGCTCCAGCAGTCCTGCGCCGACCACAACCAGTCTCGCGCAGCTGCCGCTGCTCCCGCCGCTCCCGCCGAGCCCGCGCCGACCAAGCCTGCCGATCAACCCGCATCCGCCTCTCCCGCGGGCGATGAGCCCGCCACCAGCGCAGCGCCCGGCGGCGCGGCCGAATCGCTCGTCCCGCGCCGCATCCCGGGAGACCCCGCCGCGGCCCTCAAGGCCATCAAGCCCATCCTCTCGCGCTCCGAGCTGACCGAGTGCATCGACAAGTGCGAGCAGCTCAAGGCCTTCTCTCCCACCGTGACCCAGCTGATGAAGATCACCTCCAGCCAGGAGTGCTCCATCCAGCGCGTCGTCAAGGTCGCCGGCCAGGACCACGCCATCGCCCTCAAGCTGCTCAAGCTCGCCAACTCCGTCGCCTACGGCCGCGGCGACCCGGTCGATGCGCTCAAGACCGCCGTCATGCGCATCGGACTCGACAAGATCCGCCAGGCCGTCATGAACATCGGCCTGGTCGAGTCCTTCGACTCCGGCCCGGGCGCGGTCAACCTCCCGCACTTCTGGGAGCACGCCATCGGCTGCGCGGTGATCGCCGGCGAACTCGCCCACACCGTCGCCGAGGTGGACCCCGAGGCCGCGTTCACCGCGGGCCTCCTTCACGATGTCGGCCGCATCGTCCTGGCCGAACAGCTCGGCGACCGCTACGCCGGCGTGCTCTCTCTTGCGCGCGAGCTCCGCCTCCCGCTCGAACAGGTCGAGTCGCGGATGATCCTCATCAACCACGCCGACGTCATGGACCGCCTCCTGCACACCTGGAAGTTCTCCAAGCACCTCATCAACCCCATCGTCCTGCACCACCTCTCCGCCGGCGGCATCCGCCAGGCGTGCCCGCGCGAGGTCGCGCCCATCGCAACCCTCGCGCTCGCCAATCGCCTCGCCCACGCGATGCTCCTGGGCTCCTCCGGCAACGACACCGTCTATCCCACCGAGGACCTCTGCCAGGCGCTCCGCATCGACGGCGCGACCATCGCCGCGGTGTGCGAATCGGCGCCATCCCAGGCCGCGGACATGAAGCTCTCGCTCCTCTCCAGCGGCCAGGCCGGAGCGTGGAAGAGCTACAAGGACGAGGTCGTCGCCGCGCTCCAGGTCCCGGCGCGCGTCCTGTTCTGCAGCGCCAACCCACCCCTCGACGCCCACCGCATCCTCTGCCAGACCGTCGCCGGCACCACGACCGATGAGGGACTCGAAGCGCCCAACATCGGCGTCGTCCACATCGCCAGCGCGCGCGACATCGTCCTTGTCAGCACGCGCTACGCAACCCTTGAGCAGCAGGCCGGGTGCGGCAAGCTCCCCCTGCTTGTCATCTCGCCCCTCGGCCAGCTCAACGTCGAGAAGGGCTTGGCCGCGGGCCGCAACGTCCGCCAGCTCGCCAGCCCCCTCAACGTCCACGAGTTCATCGAGGCGCTGAACCAGCTTGCCGGCGCCGCCGCCACGCCAACCCGCCTCGCCGCCTGAACGCGCTCAAAAACCACCTGGCGCGGCCCATGAATCGCCCGCGCCGGGTTTCCGAACCCTCTGTGACGACGCCCGTGGGATCTTCCGGCCCGCGGGCGTCGTTCTCTTTGCACCGCCAGCCACGCCGCGACCAGCCCGCAGTTCTCGCCCCTCTTCACGACCGATAAGCCCCGACACGCGCAAGACCCTGCGCCGCATGGCCGATACAGCTTCAACCGGGCGGTGCGTTGCCAGGCCCGGATTCCCCCACGAGCGAGCTTCACCGCGTATGTGAAGATCATGTGGCGATGCCCGCAATCGGGCATCAGGCGACGGGAGGTGCCCGATGCTGAGGCTGCCAATTGATCAGGCGGTGCCCGGCATGGTCCTTGCCCTGCCCGTGCTCCACCCCGCAAAGCCCGACCACACGCTCCTCAAGCCCGGCGCGGCCCTCGACCAGCCCGGCATCGACCGCATGCGCGACATGCACGTCCGGCGCATCTGGATCCGCTACCCCCCCACCGACTTCCTCCTCCAGTACGCCAGCCCCAAGATCGTCGCCGAGCATGGCGAGATGGCCTGCCGTCTCT
Source organism: Planctomycetota bacterium (assembly GCA_023432465.1). Classification (GTDB taxonomy): domain Bacteria; phylum Planctomycetota; class Phycisphaerae; order Phycisphaerales; family UBA1924; genus JAHBXL01. The sequence goes on from JAEYUO010000111.1 coordinate 11,011, forward strand.
CCGAGTGCTTCGACACCGTCGCCGGCGAGGCCCACGCGCAGCTCGAGTTCGGACACTACGTCGATGCTGTCCGCTCCTTCGCGCAGGCCATCCTCGATGAGCCCAACGCCGCGATCTTCCTCGGAGACATTCTCGATGTCTCCTCTCCCATCATCGCGCACTCCACCAACGTCTGCTACCTCAGCCTCCTCATGGCCCTCAAGCTCGACGGCTACCTGATCTCCGAGCGCCCATGGGCCGGCCCCAAGCGCGCCCAGAACGTCGAGAGCCTCGGCGTCGGCGCCATGCTCCACGATGTCGGCATGCTCCGCCTCCCCGCCGAGGTCGTCGAGCAGTTCGAACGATCGCAGGACGAATCCGACCCGTTCTGGCAGCGGCACGCCGCGCTCGGCTTCGATGCCGTTCGCGGCAAGGTTTCCCCCACCGCCGCAAGCGCCGTCCTCCACCACCACCAGCGCATGGACGGCTCCGGATTCCCGCGCCGCCCCCGTGCCATGGGCCCGCCCCGCGCGCTCGCCGGCAGCGAGATCCACATCTTCGCCCGCATCATCGCCACCGCCGATGTCTTCGACCGCTTCCGCAACCCGCCCTGCTCCGTCCGCCACGGCTCCGTCGAACACTGCCCGCCCAAGGCGCCCACCGTCCGCGCGCTCCGCAAGGTCCTCGACATGACCCGCGCCGGCAAGCTCGACCCGGTCGTCTGCAAGGCGCTCATGGCCGTCGTCCCTGCCTTCGCCCCCGGCTCGCTGATCGAACTCAGCGACGGCGAGACCTGCATCGTCACCGGCTGGGACCCGCTCCAGCCCTGCCGCCCCACCGTCAACATCGTCCCCGACCCCAAGGACTTCCTCCGCATCCGCGCCCCCCTCGAAGACCCGCCCGAGCTCGGCCCGCAGATCGACCTCCGCAAACGCCGCGACATCGCCATCGCAACCGCCGAGGGACACCACGTCGCGCACGATGTCTTCGAAGCGCGCGAGCCCGCCGAGTTCGACCTGCGCTTCCAGTTCGCCGGCGGCATCCTCCTGCCGCCGCCCCCCGCCACCGCCGCGGCTCTCCCATCCGCCGCGCCGGTGCGCAAGGCGGGATGAACCCGTTACAATCTGGCGGAGAACCCACGTGCCGCTTGCCGGATACTTCATGGCTGTTGACCGGGTCGAAAAGAGACTTCGCCGCGTCGCGGCAGCACTCGATGCCGCTCAGGTGCCATACGCAGTCGTAGGCGGCAATGCTGTCGCATCATGGGTCGCGCGAATGGACCCCTCCGCCACACGCGCAACCAAGGATGTCGATCTCCTCGTGCGCCGTGCGGACCTGCCGGCCATCACCGCCTCGCTCACGGCGATCGGCCTGACGCGCGAAGACCTGCAAAGCCTCGTGTTGTTCGTCGACCCCGAAGAACCCAGCCGAAAGGCAGGCGTGCATCTCGTGTGGGCAGGCGAGAAGGTGCGACCCTCCTACGACACCCCCGCGCCCGATGTGAGCGAAGCCGAGCGCGACCCCGAGGGTTTCGCTGTTCTCTCGCTCGCCGCGCTTGTGCGCATGAAGCTCACCAGCTTCCGCGACATCGACCGTGTCCACATCGCGGACATGCGCTCCGTCGGCCTGATCACGCCCGCAGTCCGCGCGAGCCTGCCAACGGCCCTGCGCGAGCGGCTCGACAGCATCGACTCAGAAGACTGACCCTTGGGAGATCTGCGCGGATGCTCGTGCTCGCCGAGATCGCCGACAAGTCTCCCTTGCCTCTGAATCCGTTTCTCGGAGCACTTCTGCTCGCGTTGATTGCCTTGGTCGCCTGCGCGGTGCTCGTCGAGTTTGGCCCGTGGTACTCGATTCGGCTCCTGTGCTGGGTTGTCCTCTTACACGCACCGGTGGTACTGCTGATGGCCAAGTGGCCGCGGCGATGGTCCAAGCCTTGGCAGGACGGCACGGCGTGCCGCGAATGCGGCTACGACCTCCGAGGCCTGCCGAACACAACGTGCCCGGAGTGCGGGTCGGAGTCCGGATCATCAAGACCCGTCTAAAGCTCCTGGCGACATTCTCTGTCGAGCAAGCCGCCCCCTCCTCCGCGCCTCTCCGCGCTCTCGGAGACCTCTGCGTTCCACCGCTTCCGACCCTAACCTCCCCCCATGACCCGCCGCGCCCCCGAAGTCCGCATCATCAGCATCGGCACCCTCGCCGCGCACCCGCTCTGGGATGAAAAAGTCCCCGTCCGCGCGGCCCACGCCACCACCACCCTCATCCGCTCCGGCGATCGCACCATCCTCATCGATCCCGGTCTGCCCGACCGCGCCGTCGCCGCGCGGCTCTCCGAACGCGCGGGCATCAAGCCCGCCGATGTCACCCACATCTTCCTCACCAGCTTCCGCCCCGATGTCTTCCGCGGCATCCTCGCCTTCGACAAAGCCAAGTGGTGGATAAGCCAGGAAGAACGCGAGCAGGTCGGCGTCCCCCTCGTCGCCAAGCTCCAGGAAGCCGCCGCGGCCGACGATGCAGAGCTCAAAGCCGCCCTCGAACTCGATGTCGGCATCCTCCGCCGCTGCGAGCCCGCGCCCGATGAACTCGCGCCCCACACCTCCCTCTTCCCGCTCCACGGCGTCACACCCGGCCTCACCGGCGTGCTCGTCGCCATGCCCGGCTCCGGCCCCACCATCCTCATCGCCGGCGATGCCATCCCCACCGTCGAGCACCTCGAACGCGGCATGGTGCTCGACAGCGCCGTCAGCGTGACACAGGCCATCGAATCTTTCGGCGAGGCCGTCGAGATCGCCGACATCATCGTCCCCGGGCGCGACAACCTCGTCGCCAACCCCGTCAAGGGCCGAAGCGCCACAGCGCGCCAATAGGCTCCCGCTTTGCTGCTTTGCTGCTTTGCTGCTTTGCTGCTTTGCTGCTTTGCTGCTTTGCTGCTTTGCTGCTTTGCTGCCGCTCACCCCGGCCCATGCTCCAGCAGGCATTCCACAAACTGCGACACATCCTCATCCGTCGTCACGCCGTCGTGGTCAAAGTCCCCCACGCCCGCAAACCACGATGCCAGAAACGCCGTCAGGTCATTCTGATTCACGGTTCCATCGTGGTTCCAGTCGCACCCCAGCACCTCGCCAAAGCACGCCCCCGGCCAGCACGATCCGCCCGGCATCCACCAACCGCCCGTCGCCGCGCAATCCTCCTGCGACAGTGTTGCACAGATCTGCGTATCCCCCACGCAGCACGCGCCGATCCCCGCCGAACACGCAAACTCGCCGCACGCGCTCCCCGTTCCCATGTGCAGCCCGCTCTGGTTGAAGCACTGCACACGTGTCAGCACCGCGCACCCACCGCTCGGCAAGCAGCACGCGCCCGTGCCCGTATCCGGCAGACACAGCGACACAACGCAGTTCGATCCCTCCCCAAAGTGCGTCCCCGCCCGCAGCAGACAATCCAGCACCGTGTACTGCTCGCACGTGCCATCCGGCAAACAGCACGCGCCCACCGGCCCCGTTCGTCCATCAAACGGGCACGACATCGCCAGGCATGGCACGCCCGGACCCTGGAAGTCCGCATCCATCCCATCACAATCCGCCCGCGTCGTGATGATGCAGATCCCCGCGGGCCCGCAGCACGCGCCCACCAGCGTGTCGCAGTTCGCCACCCCGCACGCAAAGTTCCCGCGGAATACCCCGCCACCCGCAACGCAGTCCGCCCCGTTCATCACCACACACCCACCGCTCGCCAGGCAGCACGCCCCCGTCTCCGGCCAGCACGACGACACCTCGCACACAAACGTCTCAGCCTGCGGCGCGCCGCCGACGAGCGCGCAATCCGCTAGCGTCGCCACCACGCACGTTCCATCATCCAAACAGCACGCCCGCGGCGGGTCTCCCCGCAGAACATTCGCGCAGATCCCGCCCCCGCACACCGTCCCGCTCCCCATGAACGTCCCCCCGCTCATCCCGCACCCTTCCGCGTTCATCACAATGCACCCGCCCTGCGGCAGACAGCACGCGCCGTTGAGCTGCTCCGGATCGCACAGCCGCGCCCGGCACGGCCGGCCCGCGTTGAAGAACTCGCCCCCCAGCGCGATGCAGTCCGATTCCGTCCGCAGCACGCAGTTCCCAAACGGCAGGCAGCACGCGCCGATCTCCCGCGCCCGCGTCTCCTGACGACAGTTCATCTCCGCCCCGCACGCCGTATCCCGCCCCAAAAACACGCCGCCGCGGCGTGTGCACGCCGGCCTCCCCAGCAGCAGGCAACGCCCGCCGGGCAAGCAGCACGCACCCACCGCCCGCACCTTGCATGCAACGCCCTCGCACGCCGTGCCCGCCCCCTTGAAGTTCCCCCCCTGCGCCCGGCATTCCGGCCGCGGCCCCACAACACACGACCGATCCGGCATGCAGCACGCCCCGACCGGCTGTCCAAACGCCATCGCGGCACAAAGCACCGGCGAAAGCATCGCCGCGACGAGCAAGAACATCAACCGAATATGTGGCATCAAAGCACCTGGTTACGAGGAAGAGAGAACCCCTCGCTACCGGATACGAACTCCCCGCCCCGCCCCTGCGCGCCCTGCCGAGATCGCTTCTTTGCTCGCAACGCAGGCTTGCGATCATTGCCAGAGGCACCAGCATCTGGAGATGCTCCTCAGCCCGAAGGGCTGAACGTGAGTAGCCGGGGCGTGAAGCGAGTCCTCGAGCGACACCCCCGGAAGCCGACCACCAGAACCCGAAAGACCCCGTAGGGGTCATCCGCTCTTTGTTTCGCCTTTCCTTCCGCCCGGAGGGCCAGCGATCGTTGCCAGGCACTTCAGTGCCTGGAGAGTGGTTCACTTTCTGCCCCCGCCTGGAGGGCGGACGATGAGTGAACACCCCGGACTCCAACCCCGCCGGGGTTGCCGTCCTCCTGTGGTAGACTCTCTCGATCAGAGTGTGTTCGCATTGGCTACGCCTCATTCTCAGTGCAGGCGTGACCGGTCGTACTTCAGGGCAGGGGAGTCTGATCGTGCCACCCGCCGGAGACTCGCATGTCAGATCCGGCTGCTCGTACTCGTAGATACAAGAGGTTTATCGCTCTCATTGGGATTGCCGCCGCTGCGCCTTGGCTTGCGCTGTCTGTCGTCTACCTGATATCCACCAGCTTTCGATCCCCGCCAGCGCTAATCCAAAACTCTGTGATCGTCATCAGAGACGCCAATGGAGAGCCTCTTGCGCTTTATCCTGGCACACTAAAAGAGGGCGCGGATGTCGACCTGTTTGCAGTGGTCATGGTGGACCAGAAGATCGAAGGGGTGTTTAGCTACCGGGTTGACGAGACACCAATGAGCTGGAGGTTCGATCACATTATCTTTCGGTCTGTCTGCACGTTCAGAGTTCATGTGATCAATGAGGCGTCAGCAGCAGGCCTGTCTGAAGACGACGTAGTAAGCATCACACGAAGGGTCGCTCGGCCCAGCGTGAGCGACAATGTCGTTCAGTTGGAGTACATTGCGAGAGACGGCCTTCATGTGGATTGGAACGGGCTGCTTGGCTTCATTCAGTCCCGCTTGTGGATCCCTACCGCGTGGACACTCGCGTGCGTCATCCCACTTGGCGTCCTTGTCTTCAGGTGGCGAGGCATGCCGCGAAAGGGCCATTGCCATCTGTGCGGCTATGAGATCGGTGTTGCGGATGCGAAACGGTGCCCGGAGTGCGGTGAAGACGTCAAGTGATCATGCGATGTTGTGGGTATCCAGAAGACAGGCGCAACAGCCGATCTCTCCCGCCTCGGATTGCCAACTGAGCAGAATCATCGATCAACACGCGGCCACCGCCACCGCCCCAACCACGCCATTGAACTCGGTGTGCCACTGGGCAAAGCGTCACGAAGAGACGCGTGGCCAGTGCTCCGTGCTTCCCGTTCCAACTTCCCACTTCCCACTTCCCCTACACCTCCCGCCTCCGGAAGAACACAAAGTCCGTGATCGCCGGCTTCGTCCCCGTCGCCGCCACCAGCGAGGCGATCTGCCCCCGGTGATACGTCGAGTGGTTCACGACATGCGTCAGGATGTCCCGCACATCCGTGTCATACCCCTTCCCCTCCGTCGAGGTGTACCGCGTCACCCGCGCCAGCTCCTGCTCATCCAGCCGCGAGATGTACTCCAGCCACACCCGGTCCATCTCGTTAGCCTCGCGGTGCGCTCTCTCCAGCGGCCACACCGGGAAGAGCCCGTCCGAGGGAGCCTCGATCGTCTCCCCCAGCCGCACCAGCCAGATCCGCCGCGCCGCCTGCGTGTGCGCCCACACCTGCACCGCCCGCTCATACGGCGCGGCCAGCGCGGCCAGCCCCGAGCGCTTGATCGACTCCCGCGCCTGCGCCAAACTCTCGTGCACCAGCGGCGTGCACCCGATCTCATACTCAAACAACCCGCGGAAGTGCTTGACGAGTGTGTCCATGCCGGCTCCTTGATGACGCATTGTTGCACCCCGCACAGCCCCTATCGGCCACATCCGCCCGCCGCGGCCCTTTTCCACGCACCCCCGACTCGTTCCCACAATCCCGCCTTGCTCCCTTGCTCCCTTGCTCCCTTGCTCCCTTGCTCCCCAATCCAAAATCCAAAATCCGCAATCCAAAATCACACCGCTCCTACCCTCCCGCGTGACCGCCCACGTAGCCCCCGACCCCCGGGCCATGCTCAACCTCGCCGCGCGCGCTGCGCTCCGCGCCGCCGGAAACGTCGAACCAAACCCCATGGTCGGCTGCGTCCTCTGGCGCGATGGCCGCATCATCGGCATCGGACACCACCAGTTCTTCGGCGGCCCCCACGCCGAGGTCAACGCCCTCGCCGATTGCGCCCATCGCGGCCACAGCCCCGCAGGCGCAACCGCCTTCGTCACGCTCGAACCCTGCTCCCACTTCGGCAAGCAGCCCCCCTGCTGCGATGCACTCATCCGCGCACAGGTCGCCCGCGTCATCTGCGCACGCCCCGACCCGAGCCCCGTCTCCACCGGCGGCGCGGCCAAGCTCATCGCCGCCGGAATCCCCTGCGAGTACACAAACGCCAGCCCACTCGCCACCCGGCTCAGCGATTCCTTCCGCAAGCGCATCACCCGAAACCTCCCCTGGGTCATCGCCAAGTGGGCACAGACCATCGACGGCCGCATCGCCACCCGCGCCGGCGCAAGCCAGTGGATCTCCTCCGAAGCCTCCCGCCGCGAAGTCCACCGCCTCCGCGCCCGCGTCGATTGCATCCTCACCGCCATCGGCACCGTCCTCGCCGACGACCCCCAACTCACCGCCCGCGGCGTACATCTCCGCCGCGCCGCGCGCCGCATCATCATCGACCCGCGACTCGAACTCCCCCCCGCAAGCAAACTGCTGCAAACGCTCCCCCTCGCCCCGCTCACCATCGCCACCACGCGCAGCGCGATCGAAGCAAAGCCTGACCTCGCGCAAACCCTTGCCTCCCGCGGCGTCGAACTCCTCCCCGCCGACTCCCCCGGCGCAGGCCCCGATGAGATCGACCTCCGCGCTGTCCTGTCGCATCTAGCGCACACACACGATGCCACCAACGTCCTCATCGAGCCCGGCCCGCGACTCCTCGGCCGCCTGCTCGAGCAGGACCTCGCCGATGAACTCCGCATCTACATCGGGCCGCTCGCCCTCGGCGACGAACTCGCCGCGCCCGCCGCCGCCGGACGCTCCGCCCCCGCGCTCGCCGATGCCCGCCGCTTCCAGCTCCTCCGCGCCCGCCCCCTCGGCCCCGATGTCCGGCTGCTCTACCGGCGTATGTGATACGAACCATGTGCCGGACACATCAGATCCTCCCTCTGAATGGCAACACCGTGAACTCAAGCGGCTCGCTTCCCGAGTGTTTGGTTTTCGCCCCTTGGGCGCACGTTCGTTGCGAGTGGCTTCAGCCACTCGAATCCGCACATGTCCGCGCACTTCTCGAACCGTGCGCACCCGTCCAGACATCCGCGTTCTTCAGGCCGATTCATCGGCCTTGCTCGCTTGTAGGCCAGCCCTTCAGGGCTGGTTCACCGCAGCCCGCGCGCCCGTGCTCGCCGGATGTTTCCGAGCCCGTTTCAACGGGCTTCCCTCAACATCGGCTTCAGCCACCCATCTCCCCGGCACACCGCACGCCCATCTGAATAGAGTTGCCCTCTCCCCCGTCCATTCACAAGGGACCGCCGATGCACTGCACCAAACTCCTCCCCGCTCTCCTCATCGCGGCCTCTCTCGTCTCCGCCGCGGGCGCGCAGATCCTCCCCCCCATTCCCCCCGCCGCGCCCGCAACGCCCCCCTACACCCCGCCCCCGCCTCCGCCGCCCCCCCCCGCTCCTCCCGCGCGCCCCGAGCCCCGGCCCGCCGACGACAAGCCCCTCCCCACGCTCATCGAGCGCGATGCCGCCGGCAAGCTCAAGCGCTACGACACCAGCCTCGAAGAGGCCGCGCTCGCGAAGATGGAGTTCACCGATGAGCAGCAGGCCCGCATCGAATCCGCCCTCGCCGCCCGTCGCGCCGACATCGACAAGCTCGTCATCGAGAAGCTCGAAGATGTCCTCGAGGCCCGCCGCGCTGCCGGCACCATCGACCAGCTCCGCGACATCAACGAGCTCGCCAAGGTCAAGGACATGATCGTCGCCATCTCCCCCGAGCGCGTCCTCGACCGCCTCCTCCGCGAGGGCGCGATCACCCCGGTCATCAAGGCCCGCGTCGAGCAGGTCGTCCGCGCCTACACCGATGCCCTCACCACCGAGCGCCAGGCCGAATCCGGATCCGACTTCATGAAGATCGCCCAGTTCGTCGCCGGCGATGTCTTCCGCAACGGCACCCGCGACGCCTTCGCCTCCCTCGACTCGATGCTCGAACGCGCTGCGAAGTCCATCGAAACCCGCGGCGAGGCCCTCGCCCTCTCCGGCCCCGCCGCTGCCGCCTACGCCGACCTCAAGCGCGCTGCCGCATCGCTCGATGCCTCAACCCCCGAGGGCCTCAAGCAGCGCAGCGAACTCACACGCGCATTCTTCTTCGACAAGCTCGACATCACCGCGCAGCGAGCACTCCTTCAGCAGGTCGCCGCCGAAGAGAAGCGATGACCGGTTTCGTGACCAGACACGAAGGTGTCAGGGCCGACAATCCCGCCCACTTCCCACTTCCCACTTCCCACTTCCCACTTCCCACTTCCCA
>JAEYUO010000122.1 GCA_023432465.1 Planctomycetota bacterium
CGCCGAGCGTCCCGCCCACCGCCGCGATCGCGAACGCCCGCTTGCCGCGATCCGGGCCGAACACGTCGGCGATGACCGCCCAGAAGATCGACACGACGAACAGGTTGAACACGCTCAGCCAGATGTAGAACGCGTATCCGACATTTGTGCGTGTCGATACGGGCAGCCAGTGCAGCAGGCCGCAGAAGACCAGGATGTTCATCGCGAAGAAGCGGTACGTCCACGGGATGAACACCCGCCGCGGCACGCGCGAGGCAAACGTCGCGAAGACCGGGCTGACCAGCGCCATCGCCACCAGCGTCCCGGTCATCAGCCAGGGGAGGTTGTCGTACCCGCCGCGGATGCCGAACGTCTCGCGTACCGGCCGCAGGAGGTAGTAGCACAGCAGCAGGCAAAAGAAGTACGTCGCGCTGATCAGCGCGGGGGCGAGTTCCTCCCGTTTCAGGGCAAAGAGATGCGCCAGCCGCGAGATTCCGTCAGGATCTTTGCCGGATTCTTGCAGGCTCATGCGTCACCGTGTATGAACAGGCCCTCGGCCGATGCAAAGCCCCTTGCGGCGGAGCATAAACCGTGCGATGATCGGCGGGTTGCCGATCTCCTGCACCGACTTCAACCTCCGGGCATGCCCGGACATCGAGCCGACACTCGATGCCTCACAGAGTACCCGGAGCCTTCGATGATCGCCTTCCCGAACTCTTCGCGTCGCGGCTTTCTCCAGACCTCCGCTCTCGCCACCGGCGCGCTTCTCGCTGGGGGGGTGGCCGCCGGCCTTCCGATCGCGGCTTCCGCAAGGACGCTCCGCACCGCGCAGCCCGCCAAGAAGCTCCGCATCCTCATCCTCGGCGGCACAGGCTTCATCGGCCCATGGATGGCCGAGTTTGCCGTCGCTCGCGGCCACCACGTCACCCTCTTCAACCGCGGCCAGCGCGAGAAGTACCTCGGCACCACCGACGGCACCGAGACGCTCTACGGCAACCGCGACCCCAACCTCTACTCCCAGACCAAAGTCGTCGACGGCAAGGAAGTGCCCGACGAAACCAGCATCAAGGGCCTGAGCGAGCTTGAGGGCAAGAAGTGGGATGCCGTCATCGACAACTCCGGTTTTGTGCCGCGGATCGTGAAAGCCTCCGCCGAGCTGCTCGCCCCGAACGTCGGGCAGTATGTCTTCATCTCGACGCTCAGCGTCTATGCCGACAACTCCAAGCCCGGGCTCGATGAGTCCGACTCGCTCGCGACGATGGAAGACCCGACCAATGAAGAGGTCGGCCGCTACTACGGTGCGCTCAAGGCCCTGTGCGAGCAGGCCGCGGAAGCAGCTATGCCCGGGCGCGTGACCAACATCCGCCCCGGCTACATCGTCGGCCCGCGCGACTCCTCCGACCGGTTCACCTATTGGCCGGTGCGCACTTCCCGCGGCGGCGAGGTGCTCGTTCCCGGCAACCCGACCGACGCGGTGCAGTTCATCGATGTCCGTGACCTGGCAGACTTCACCATCCGCTGTGTGGAGAACAAGATTCTGGGGACCTTCAACGCCACAGGGCCCGAGCGCAAGCTGCCCGTGAGCGAGCTGCTCGCGGCATGCCTCGCCGCTTCGAAAGCAACCGGAAACAAGGGCGACGCGAAGTTCACGCACATCCCCTACGACTGGCTCGCGGCCAACGACTGCCCCCCCGGCTCGCTCCCCATTCTGCTTCCGAGCGAGGGCGACTACGCGGGCTTCCACGGGCGCAGCGTCGCGAAGGCCGTCGCCGCAGGGATGAAGTACCGCAGCGCGGAGGAAACCTGCCGCGCACTGTTGGAGTGGTGGCCCGAGGCAATCAAGCTGCGCGAGAAGGTCGCGAAGGAAGTCGAAGCCGACCGCAAGGCCAAAGGCCTGCCCACTCCTCCCCAGCCCCCGGCCGACCGTCTCCGCGCCGGCATCCCGCAGGAGAAGGAAGCCGCGCTGTTGGCCAAGTGGCACGCGGAACAGACAGAGAAAAAGTCGGGCTGAGTGAGAGACAGTTCTTGTTTCTTGGAATGTCGCGCCCACCGCGGCAGTCGGTGTCTCTCAATCCAAAATCCGCAATCCAAAATCCAAAATCGGCACAACCCCCCCCCCATCCACTTCGCCCAGATGCTCAGCACCAGCAGCATGTACAACCTCTGCGAGTGATCCCTGCGCCCATTCATGTGCTCATCCACCATCTGCCGGACGAACCTCATATTCAGCTCGATCCCCAGCCGCGGCGGACCCCACGGCTCCGCGCTCTCAAGGTGATCCATCAGCAGTTGCTTCATGCCGCCGTAGTCGCTGCGGAACCACTCGCCGATCGGGATCGCGAACCCCTGCTTGGGCCGATCGACGATCTCCGCCGGGAAGTACTTCCGCGCCACCTGCCGCAACAGGCCCTTCCGCTGGCCGCGGGGCATGAGGCATCTGATGGGCGCGCTCACCGCCGCATCAACAACGCTCTTCCGAAGCATCGGGGAACGCACCTCCAATGCAACCGACATTCCCGCCGTATCAGTCTTTCGGAGCAGGTCTCCAGGAAGGTAGTTGAGCATGTCACGGCACAACGCACCATCCACAGCTCGCGACCCGAACCTCATCGGTCGGATGTACTTGAACGGCAAAACAGGCGTGCGCAAGCCAAGCTGGCCGAGTAAAGGCTCAGGCGTGATCGCCGCGAGATCGTCATACCCGCCGTGCGACATCGCGTTCAGGAATCGTGATGCACGTGTGCGGCGACTCCGTGGATTGGCATCGGCCCGCACAAGCGCTGCAACCGGGCGCAGTAGGGCACCAACTCGGCTTCCCGTCGATTCAACAAATCTCGCGGCGCGATGTCGCTCATAGCCCGCAAAGAGCTCATCGCCTCCATCACCACCCAGACAGACCGCCACGTGCCTGCGCGCAGCCGCGCTCACCCAGTATGCCGGCAAGAGCGAGCTGTCGCCGAATGGGAGGCCGAGTTGGTGGATGAGTTGAACGAGATCGTGCGCAGGGTTTGCCTCGCAAGGCAGGGACTCGTGCCGCGTCCCGATAAGTGATGCGACCTGTTCACCGAATCGGGACTCATCGAATCTGGCATCCGGCATCCTCACCGTAAAAGTCCGGAGCTGCGAATCCATCTGCCGGGCATACCTCGCAATCAACGACGAATCGATGCCCCCTGACAGAAAGCACCCGAGCGTCGCATCTGTTTCAAGCGAGCTGTAAACGGCGTGTCCGAGGATGCGATCTACTTCGTCAGCATTGAGACTTCGAATTCGGGGGGGACAGAGTTGACCAAACCTCCCGTTCAGCAGATCGATCTCCAATACCGTTGATGGAGGACGAAGGTCAGCTTCTTTCCAGTCCCACTCTCCATCCCAGACCGCCAATGTGAACGGTGGGATTTCTACAGCATTCGGGGCCAAACTCCTGCCGTAGCCCCGTCGAACCCATTCACCGACAGCTGCCGGATCAATAGCGTGAGCAACATCGCCGATCGCTCGTGAGGCCCATCGAGTAGTTGCAGCGCCACAGCTGGCAAACGCACACAGTTCCCGGTTCTTCTCATCGGAGACATACAGCGGCTTCTCCCCGCACCGATCCCTCGCCATCACCAGCTTTGCCGCGAGCCGATCCCAGATCGCCAGCGCAAACATCCCATCGAGTTTCTCAAACATCCCCTCCCCCCACTCCCGCCACCCGTGCAGCAGCACCTCCGTGTCGCTGTGATCAGTCCGAAACTCATGCCCCGCGGCCAGCAACTCCTTACGCAGCTCGCGATGGTTGTAAATGCACCCGTTGAACACCACCGCAACCAGATCCGCTGCACGGGCATCCTGCCCGTGCACATCTCCCGCTCCCCCTCCAGCCTCCACCTCGCGCATCCCCTCATACACCACCGCCGCATCCGGCTTCCCATGAAACAGCAGCGGCATCATCGCCCCGCGCGCAAACGCCCCTGCCTTTGGTGGCCCGGCACTCCGTGCCGAGTGCCCTGCCTCTCCACCCACCACCGACACCATCGGCTGCGCACCGCCCCCGTGGTCGATGATGCTCAGCCGCCGATGCACGAGCGCGACATCTACCACCGATCCATCCGCCCGAACCACCCGGTCCCGAAACCGCCCCTGCCCATCCGGGCCGCGATGCCGGATCGACTCATCCAGCACATCCAGCCACGCCTCCGGCACCGCCTCCTGCGGCGGCACAGCCAGCGCGGCCACGGCCGCCTCCCCCGCCGGTGTCACCTTGATGATGCCGCCGATCCCGCACATACCGCCAGCATACGCGCTTCTGCATCCGCTCCCGCGGCCGCCGCCGAACCTACCCCACCGGATATGCTCCGCTTTCACCACCCGCGACACTCGCCATGAACGACTCCACCCCCACCGCTGCTCTCGCCGCGGGCGAACCCTTCGCCCCCGACATCCGCACGCGCCTCTACCTCTGGATGTCCGCGATCTTCATCACCTGCCTCCTGCTCGCCAACATCCTCGGCGTCAAGCTCTTCAGCTTCCAACTCTTTGAAGGCAAGCTCACGGTCGAGCACACCGTCGGCATGCTCCCCTTCCCCATCACGTTTCTGCTGACGGATCTGCTCAACGAGTACTACGGCAAGCGAGCCGCCCGCCGCGTGACCTACGTCGCCTTCGCCATGGGCGCGCTCGCGTTCGGGCTGATCTACCTCGGACGCATGATGCCCATCCTTGAAGGCATCCCGGGCACCGCCGATGCCGCATCGTTCGAGACCATCTTCGGCTCCGCCGCGCTCATGTACATCGCCTCGATCGTCGCCTTCCTCATCGGCTCGCTACTGGACATCTGGCTCTTCGGAGTCTTCAAGCGGCTCACCGGCGGCAACATGGTCTGGCTCCGCGCCACGGGCTCGACCGTCATTTCCCAGCTCTTTGATTCCTTCGTCGTCACCTTCATGTTCTTCATCGTGCTGCAGAAACTCACCGGCGGCGAAGCCGCGGATGTCGGCTTCGTCTTCGGCACCGCCCTCACCGGCTACATCCTGAAGTTCGTGATCGCCGTCGCCCTCACCCCAGCGATCTACCTCGGCCGGTGGATCATCGGCACACAGTTCGGCCTCCGCCCGCTCCCGCCCGAATCCGCGGCCTAGGCCACTACTCACCCTTCACCACTCACCATTCACTGCCTTGTCATCAGCACCACCACGTGCGCCTCCACAGCCCGCCCCTCCCCCACGGCATCCACCCGCTCGTGGCTCTTGCCCTTCACATTGACCGCACCCACCTCCACCCCGAGCAGCCCCGCGATGTTCTCGCGCATCGCGTCCTTCACCGGACCGATCCGCGGCTTCTCCAGAATCACCGTCGCATCGACATTCACCACCCGCCACCCCGCCGCGCTGGCCCTCCGCACCGCCTCCACCACAAACTCCCGAGAGTCCCGCCCGTCGTTCTCCGGCGCGTTGTCCGGGAACATCTGCCCGATGTCCGGCATCGCCAAAGCCCCCATCATGCCATCCACCAGGGCGTGATACAGCACATCTCCATCCGAGTGCGAGACGGGGCCCTTGGGCCAGTCCAGCGCCACTCCGCCCACCACCAGGGGCCTCCCCGGACCGGCCGGCGGCCGCTCCTCCAGCCGGTGAAGGTCGTAGCCATGGCCGATCCGAACACCATCTGGCGATACCATGTGCGCTCCGCTCGGCCGCCCGCGGCCGGGTTTGATCAGGAACTGGACCCCCGCTGGACGATACACAGACGCCAGCCCCTCGGGAACCTGGGGAACCTGACACTGCACCCACCTGAACCCGCCCACATGCCGCGGCGTTGAAGACAGAAGGCCCGCCAACGTCCGCTGGAGGAGAAGAACCATGGCCCCGACCCGCACCCTGAACCCTCGCCCGCTGGCCCTGTCGGTCATAACCCTCTGCGCCGCAGCGGCCTACGCCCCGATTTCGGGTTGCCTCAACACCGGCGGCGGCTACAGCCTGATGAGCGAGGGCGGGATCGGCGCCTCGGTGGACAGCCACGTCTACGTCAGCCGCTCCTGGCAGCCCTGGACCGTGACCGTCCGCGATACCCGCACAGGTCAGGCTTTCTGGTCGATCGACGTTCCCGTCGGCAAGAAGCTCGCGATCCAGTTCGTCCGCGGCACCGGCACCGATGGCCAGTACACGCCGGACCTGATGAAGTGGGGCCTGATGGAAGAGTTCGCGACCTACTCCAATCTTGCCAACTCGCTCCCCGTGCCCGGTATGGATGACCGCCGCCTCGAGCCCACCCTTCGGGCAGTCCCCGAGCTGCCCCCCGACATGACAGGACGCGCCAACGCCAGCGCATCTGTTCAGGTCCGCTAAGCCTTGCGCAAGTTCCGCGCGTTGCTGCAAGTACTTGACAGACAAGCCCCTAGATCGCCCGAGTTCACACTCGTTCGTACGAGATTCGGAAGTTACAACACCGAACGAGTCGGCTGTCGAGTCGTGTCAATTATTCAAGTTTTCTGCTTGAGAAATCGAAGTTTCTTCAATTTCCGACGCGGCCGTGGTATGCTACGGCCATGTTTACCAGACTGGGCCAGACCATTCGTGAGGGAAGAGAGGTCTGCACCGATCGTCGTGGATTCACGATTATCGAACTGCTGGTTGTCCTGATCATCATTGCGATCCTGGTTGGTCTTCTCCTCGTCGGTCTCGCCGGCGCACGAGAAGCCGCGCGCACGACCGTCTGTCTGTCCAACCAGCGACAGATCGCGCTCGCCGCGCTCAACTACGCCAACCACAACCGCGACTACATTCTGCGCGAAGGATCCGTCCGCCCGCCGCCGAACGATCGCAATCGTCTGAGCTGGGCCGTTGGTGTCCGTCCGTATCTGGATGACACCATCCCGGCCGATCGCGATGCCGACGACCTCTTCGCGAACTCCCCCTACTACAAGGACCCTTCGCGCGCACGCGACCGCCACAACATCCACTTCGTCGCCAACTCCTTCCCCTTCATCATGGTCTCCGACGGAATGGGTGGGCAGTCACCCCAGGTTGACCTCCGCGCCCGGACCGACTTCCGCTACCGTCGCGGCCCCACCAAACTCACACGCCTCGCGTTCCCGCACCAAACTCTCTACCTCACCGAATTCGGGGATGACGAAGACGAGGCTCTGGCCAACTGGAACGAGACCCTTGCCATGACCGACCTCGAACGCTCCCAGCTCTACGACGTGTGGGATCCCCTCCACATCACCGAGGGTTCTGCCTCGCTCCGCATCGCTCCCCGTCGGCACGGCAACTCCGGCAACGCTGCGTTCATGGACGGCCACGCCGCGACCCTCCGTGCCGCCGAACTCACCGAGCTTCCCCCGGCGAGCAACATCTGGGACGACCGCGACTACGGCGTTCGGCTGAACTGAATCGGAATCCCCGGTCGCTTTGCCGGTACAACAATCAGGTTCGATCAGGCCGACGCCGGGTCGTCGGCCTTTTTCCTGCGCCCGCCTCCCGGAGACCACTCGATGATCCGCACCGCCGCCCTTGCCCTCGCTCTCGCGGCCTCGCTCCTCACTGCTCCATGTCGGGCGCAGCAGCCGGCGCCGAAGGGGCCACAGACCACCCCCGACGGCAAGACCGTCTTCCCCGGACCCAAGGGCAAGACCGTCGCGTTCCCGCTTGAGCTGTACGACGAGCAGGCCGACGGCCCGACACAGATCCGCGAGGCGAGCCTCCGCGCCGCCGGCGACAACAAGCGCGTCCTCATCATGTGGGGAGAAAACTACTGCGGCTTCTGCTCCGAGTTGAACGACCTCCTCGACTGGGAAGTCCCGCGTCTCCGCTCGCTCGTTGCGAGTGAGTATGAGTTCATCAAGATCGATCTCGGAAAGGGCTTTGCCAAGGTCAACCACATCGACCTCGCCAAGACCTACGGCACGGACATCCGCACCGGCGGCGCGCCATCGCTCACGGTCATCGACCCCGCGACAGGCCGCGGAGCCGGATCGCTCGAGGGCAAGGCCGCGCTCGCCAAGCCCATGACCATGCAGAGGGTCTATGACGACCAGAAGCTCTTCGAGTTTCTCATGCAGAGCCGACCGACCCCCAAAGTCGCGATGACGGCCTTGAACGAGCAGCTCCTGTTCGCCAGCCGCGCAGGCAAAAAGCTGCTTGTCTGGTTCGGCGAGCCCGAGTCCCCCGCCTCGTCCGAGCTGCACCGCTGGTTCACCGACCCCGGCGTCATCGAGGCCCTCGCCCCCGGGTACCTCATCCTCAAGATCGACCCGCAGCGCATGACCACCGGACGCATGGTCATGGACCGCATCACCGGCAAGCCGGGCGCTCCCTGCCCTTTCATCGCCATCCTCAACAACCAGGGCCAGCCGATCGATGCCGCATCTCTGATCGACGGCTATCCATCCACTTCCGAACAGCGAACCGCGCTCCGCTCCGCCCTCACCACGCACGCCCCGGATCTCGACGCCGCGAAACTCGATGCCGCCTTTGCCAAGCTGCCTGAGAAGCCCGCGGAGACCACGCGCGCCCCTGCGCCCGTTGCTCCCGCGCCATCGCCCGCACCCTGATCAGTCCCGCTCCCCCGCCGCGGCAAGCGCGACCGCGCAGTCGATCAGACCAAGGTGCGAGTACGCCTGCGGGAAGTTCCCCAGGGCGATCTGGAGCCGCGGCTCCTGCTGCTCGGCCAGCAGCCCCGTCGGCCCGGCGAGCGCCGCGTACCGCTCGAACAGCTCGCGTGCCTCGCGGATGCGCCCGATCAATGTCAGTGATTCGATGAGCCACGCCGTGCACAGCAGGAACGTACCTTCCTCGCCCGGAAGCCCGTCATCCGTCCGGTAGCGGTACACCCCGCCCCCGCTGAACAGCTCTTCCTGCACACGCTCGACCGTCGCGACGAACTTCGGATCCTGCGGCGGGACCATCCCTGTCAGGCCGATGGCGAGCGTCGCCGCATCGAGCGCGGTCTCGTCATACGCGATCGTGAATGCCCCGACATCGGCGTTCCACCCCTTCTCGAGCACCTCCGCGAGAATGTCCTCCCGCAGCCGGGTCCAACTGCTCGATTGTCGCCCGGTCACAAACTCCTCGACCGCAAGCCCGCGGTTCACCGCGTGCCAGCACATCACCTTCGAGTGGACATGGTGGCGCTTGGGTCCGCGGATCTCCCAGATCCCGTGATCCGGCTCCTGCCATCGCGTCTCCACCGCCTGGATCATCGACCTGACCAGCCGCCAGTGATCCGGCGAGACCGGCGCCCCACGCTCCGCCAGCAGAGCGACCAGGTCCACGATCGGCGCAAACACATCGAGCTGCACCTGATGCGCGGCCGCATTGCCCACTCGCACCGGCCGGCTCCCGGCATACCCCGCGAGCCCGCCGATCTCCCCTTCCGATCCCAGGTCGCCGCCGGTCACCGTGTAGATCGGCCGCAGTCGATCCGGCGACTCGCACCGGTCCACAACGGTCAGGAGCCAGTCCAGCAACTTCAGCGCGTGCCCCGTGTTCCCGAGGCGAACCAGCGAGGCCGCCGCCATCGCCGCATCGCGTGGCCAGCAGTATCGATAGTCCCAGTTCCGGATGCCACCGAGGTGCTCCGGCAGGCTGGTCGTCCCCGCAGCCGCGATCGCGCCCGAAGGCCCGTGACACAGGGCTTTGATCACCACCGCCGACCGCCGCACGAGCGCGCTCTTCAGCGGCGGCACCCGCAGCGCCCGGGCCCACCCCGTCCAGAACTCCATCGTCTGCGCGCGGCGATCC
>JAEYUO010000057.1 GCA_023432465.1 Planctomycetota bacterium
TCGTCGCCGTGGCGTGATATCGCGGCCTCCCTGGCATCAAACGCGACCGCGGCCGGGTCTCCCCCCTGCTGCCCCTTGACGATCTCGACGCCAAGCCGCTCCCCCCAGATCTCAAGCTGCCGGACCGCGCCGGCGCGGAACGTATCGCACGCCGCGAGCAGCACCTTCTTGTTGTTCTTGCGGAGTGTCGAGCACAGCTTGGCGATGCTGGTTGTCTTGCCCGCGCCGTTGATGCCCGTGACGAAGATCACGGTCGGGCCTGACCCCGCGGGCGCCTCACGCAGTTGGCGGTCCTCCGGCGGCCAGAGGGCCTTGAGCTCGCGCTTCATGAAATCGAGGACTTCCTCGCCGCGAGACATGCGGCCGGCTTTGTAGCCCTCGCGGATGCCGTCGATCAGCTTCTTCGTTCCCGCCACGCCCACATCCGCCTGGAGCAGCGCGGTTTCAAGCTCGGAGATGACCTCCTCGGACATTACCCGCCCGATGAGCATCGAGCGGATCGCGCCCGCGAAGACCTCGCGCGTGCGCGTCAGCCCGTCTTTGATCTTGCCCAGGACGGATTTGAAGAAGGCCATGGCTCAGACGGCCTCCACCGTGTCGGGCTTGCCATCTCCGCCACCCCCCACATCCGCAGGAGAGTCGCCGCCATCGGCCTCCGCCTCGCCGCGCTCGGCCAGCACGGACTTGAGCAGCTTGTCGAGCAGACCGTTCACAAACGCCGGCGACTTGTCCGTGCTGAACGTCTTGGCGAGTTCCACCGCCTCGTTCACCGCGATCTTCGGGTGCGTGCGGCCGCTGGTCATCTCAAAGTGCGCAAGCCGAAGGATCGCGCGGTCAACCGCCGCCTGACGGTGCGCCGGCCAGCCGGGCGCGGCCTCCAGCATGAACGCATCCGCCTTCTCCCGGTCCGCCCAGGACAAGGTCGCGAGTTCAAACGCCTTCTTGCGCTCGGCCGGTGAGAAGTCGGTGGCATCGCCCGAGTCTTCATCATCCTTCATCGTCGAGGCGAGCACCGCCTCGGGGTCCTGACCGTTCCGGGCATCAAGCTGGTACAGAACCTGGAACGCAAGCCGGCGCACTTCACGCGGGGTGGTGGACATCAGCGACGCCCCCCCTTCTTAGCGGCGCGACCGGCTCGCTTCGCGGCCTTGTCGGGCACGCTCCGGCTCGCCTCGAGCTTCCCCGCCCCGGCACGCACCGCACGGACGACCGCAAGGGTGTCGAGCGCGGCGTTCATCGCTTCCTCTCCCTTGTTGCCGAACTTCCCCCCCGCCCGGTCACGCGCCTGCTTGGCGTTGTTCACCGTCAGCACCCCGAGCCCCACCGGCACGCGATGATCAATCGCGATGCGCATCAGGCTGTCGGTCACCGACCGGGCAAGGTGCTGGTCGTGCGTCGTCTCGCCGCGGATGATGCACCCCAGGGCAACCACGGCTTCAAACTTCCCGGAGGCCGCGAGTTCCGCCGCGATGACGCCAAGCTCGAACGCTCCGGGCGCGGGGATGAACACCACGCGGTCGGCATCGCCAAACCGGTTGACGTACGCCGCGGCCGCGCCCTCCATCAGCTCATCGGTGACCGATGCGTTGTAGCGGCTGACAACGACACCGACCCTTGGCTTGTCGGCGGCGCGTGGGGGTAAGGACTGCTTCCGTGCTGTTCTTGGCATTGGCCGATGGTAGGCGGGGAGCGGTGCAAGTCTGGTGGAGCGCTGGCCGCTGAAAGCCGATGCCCTGCGGCACGCAGGGCCGGCATGGAGTGCCGGTCCACCAGACTTCCGCTACGCTGTGCCGATGCGTCGCCTCCTGCTCCGGATGTCCCCCGCCCTGCACCTCACGCGGCTCACCACGGCGTTTGCCGCGGTGGCCAACGTGTGGTTCGTGGTGCTCTGGACCTACGCGAGCCCGGAGGAGCCCGGCACGCTCGACTTCCGCGCTGCGCCCCTCTGGCTGCTGCTGCTGGGCAGCGCGGTGAACGCCCTGGGCCTCTTCGGCTTCGCGACCGCGCTCAACGATGTCGTCGATCTCCGTCGCGACCAGACCACCCACCCGGAGCGCCCGCTTCCCTCCGGCCGCCTGAGCCTCGATGCCGCGATCGCGCTGGTCGCACTGACGTTTGGCGCGGCGGTGCTTGGGGCGACGCCGCTGGGGATGCGTGCTGTGCTGCTGACGCTGCTGGTCGCGGGCGCGATCCTCTTCTTCAACGCAATGGGCAAGTTCGTCCCCGCGATCGGTCTGGTAGTGCTCGGGCTCATCTACGCCGGGCAGATGGTCGTGCCGAACCTCTCGCTCAAGTTCGTGCTGCCGGTGTGGCTGGTGATGACGCACGCCCTCGTCGTCGGTCTCGCGACCTACGCGATGGGCCGCAAGGTGCCCGGGCTTTCGGGCCGCGCGGTGGCTTTCGCCGTCGCCGGGTGGGCGTTCTGGAGCGCGGTCATCGTCTACTACGGATACCGCCGCGGCGGCGAAGACGGCCTGTGGCCGTCGTGGGTCTCGCCATGGGCGGGTGTCGGACCGGCCGCGCTGGCTATGCTGTTTGTGCTGCTCTCGTGGCGACGTGCGCGGCTGCTGGGCAAGGGCCCCCGCGCGGCGGACAAGATCGGCCGCTACGGCGCGCTCTGGCTCTCGCTCTACTCCTGCGCGTGGCTGTTCGGACAGGGCTACTGGACCGAAGGGTGGATCCTCGCGAGCCTCGCCGCGGCGGGCTTTCTGGGGATGACGGTGGTGCGGGAGGCGTACGCGCTGCTGGAGCAGCCGATGGGGTATCGGAGGTAACCGGGCCTTGGGGAATGGCGAACGCGAGTTCGAGCGAAGGTCGCGAAGAGTGCCGGTGAGCGTAACGCTGAAGTTCTACGGCTCACCGCCTGCGTCGTGTCAGGGCGACCACCCCGCTCAACAGGAGCAGCGGCGCGGCGGAGGGCGCGGGGACTGGGACGACGTAGATGTCGTCGAGGTAAACGTACCCTGGAAAGTACTGTTGCCCGAACTCGATGAACGAGCCATTGATATTGGCGTGAAGTTGCACCGTGAATGGGTGCCAGTTGCTACCGTCAGGAAGGGCCGCGGTACTGTGGAAAACGACTTCGCCCTCCCATCGTACTTGGAAGAGCGTCGGGAAGTTGCTCGGACGTCGTTGCCAAAACGTCAACTCGTAGTCCTGCCCAGCCGTTGTCGGCAGAACCTGTGAGATGAAGCGGAGTTCTGTTGAGGACAGTGCGGCATAAAAGGTGCCGCTGGACCCGCCATTTCCATTGATGCCAAAAATCTGAGCGCCAGGGTTCGGTAGGAAGATATTGGGCGGCACCGACCAACCAAAGAAGCTGCCTGTCTCGAAGCTGCCGTTGTTGACGATGTTGCCGGCACTGGCGGACGACGCAGCCACCCCGATAACCACACTTAACCCCGCTGTCGCGACGACGCTGCCAAAGCACGTTTGCATTTCTATTCCTCGGAACACGCTGGCGAAGCAGTGCATTCACCATACCACCCACCTGGCCCCGCCGCAATAGTCTGCGGCTGCGGCTCCGAGAGTTCTGCGTGGAGGCACGCAAGGGAGCCATACGCCCGGCCGCGCGATCACGACCTGGCTGCCCGGGATTGCGACGTCCGCATACGGCCCCGGGAGAGGTGCCCATGCTTGGAGTTCGTCGTGCGGAACTTGCCACACTTGCATGGAATGGTGACGCGGTTTCGATAGACAATCGATGCCCGCGGATCACACCCATCCCACCGCGTAGAAGATCGCCGTGAAGGCCAGGTCCGCCACGATGATCGCCACGACCGACTGCACCACCGTCCCCGTCGTCGCCCGGCCGACACCCGCCGCGCCGCCGGTGACCCGCAGCCCGTTCGTGCACGCGATCAGGCCGATCAGCAGCCCGAACACCGTCGCCTTGCCGATCCCCGTCAGGAAGTCCGCCAGTTTGACCTGATCGAGCGTGTTCTGGATGTACCGCTCCGACGGGATGCCCAGCGCAAGGACGCCGATGCCCCAGCCGGCAACGATCGCCACCGCATCCGACAGCACCGCCAGCAGCGTCATGCTGATCACCGCGGCGATCACGCGGGGAACGACCAGGAATCGGATCGGGTTGAGCGCGTGCGCCTCAAGCGCCTCGATCTCCTCGCCCACCACCATCGTGCCGATCTCGGCGGCGATGGCCGCGCCGGCAAAGCCGGTGAGCACGATCGCGGCGATAAGCGGGCCAAGCTCGCGCAGCACCGCGACGCCGGTGATGTTCGCGACAAGGTCCTTCTGCCCGAAGTTATCGAGCGGCGGGGCCATCTGCAACACGAGGATCAGTCCCACGCACCCGGACACGAGGGAGATGATGAACACCGACCTCACGCCGATGCGGACGATCTGCGAGATGATCGCGGGGCGGCCCAGCCGCACCTTGCGGTGCGTGAACGAGCGGATGATCCACCGGACGGTCTCGGCGAAGAGGAACCACACAGCCCCGACCTGATCCAGGATGTCCAGCATCCGGGATGTGGCAAAGCCCACGGTCGCGGTGATCGGGTTGAGTGGGGCCGGGTTGCTCATGGCCGTGTGCGGGTGCGGATCAGGCGGTCATCGCGGCATCGACATCAGCGACAATCGTGAACACGGTCTCCAGCCGCGCGATCTCAAAGATCGACCGCACCTTGTCCTGCATCCCGCACAGCACGAGCCGGGTCGAGTTCTTCCTCGCGATCTGCATCGCCTCGACCAGCGTCGCAACGCCGGAAGAGTCCATGTACGCAACACCGGCCAGGTTCACGATCAGTTTCTGCGGGCGCGAGGTCAGGATCCGCTTGAGTTCCTGGCGCAGAATCGGCGAAGCGTTGAGATCGATCTCGCCGCTCGGCAGAACGACCGTCGCCGTGCCGCGCTGCTCCGCCCGAACGACAAACGTGCCATCCTGGCTGTTGAACTGACCCGGCCTGGTTGGGGACTCAGCCACCTCCACACTCCTTGCAGTTGGCCCCGCGGGGGGCATCGTCGGTCTCGGACATCCGTCGCTTGATCATGGTCAGCCTCATGCCGACCTGTTCCCGCCGTTCATACTTCACCTCGTCCATCACGGCCTTGATGATGTGCACACCAAGACCGCCCGGACGAATCTCCTCCAGATCGCGGCTCCGGATGACATCGGGGTCAACCTGTCGCGCCTCATCCTCGATCACGATTCGCAGCGCGCTGGGGAGCGTATCACCCCCGCCGCAGGCTTTCGCTCCACCCGCCACCTCGCCATCGTTCACCGGCCAGATGCTGACCCAGATCGGGCGGTTGGTCTCACGCCCATACCCGTGGCGGATCACGTTGCACAGCGCCTCATCCACCGCGAGGGCGATCTTGCCGCACGCCTCATCCGCGAAACCGAGCCGCTTGGCCACGGCCCCCACCAGTTCGCGAGCGCCGCTCAGGTACTGTGGGTTGCTCATCAACTGCAAGCGAATCTGCGGGGGTTCGCCCGCATCGCGCGTGCCGGACTGCGGATGAGACGGACTTGAGCTTGCTGGATGCGCCATACGCGATTTCCGTCCCACGAATCACTCTTCCGCCCCCAACCCCGCAACGGACGACCCCCGATTCCGGCAGGATACTTCATTGATCGGCTGTTTGCGGCGGATCCTGCTGATGCCGGGCGTACCAATCCGCCCACCGCCGGATCGCCTCCGCTCGCTCCGGCCGCGGTGCCGCGTGGTCATAGCCCAGGGTCTGCCCGGTGAGCTGCTCCAGGGTGTGAATGGCGAACACCCGCTCCGCGGGGTCATCGCTCTCCAGCCGCTGGATCAGCGGTTTGATCGAATCCGGATCCTTCTCGCGGGCCGCCCTCTGGGTGGCACGGAATCTCGCCGCGGGGTCATTCGAATCGAAACTCACCACGCTCCCGGGGTCGGAACACCCAGCGAGGACAGGCACGAGAATGGCAGCCGCGGCGGCACGCATGGGGTCATTGTACAGCGGCAGCCCACCCAGCCGGGGGATTGTGGATGACCGCCCTGGTTCGCCGCGGCGATCAAATCGCTTCCTACACTCTTTTATGACGGCCCTCTCTCCGCTCTCTTCCAAGGAATCCACGCCCGCCGCCCCCACCGGTGCCGGGGTACGGGTTGGTTCGCGCTTGCCGGACCCAGCCTCACTGCCGCACGGCGAGATCGTTCCGATCCTCGACTTTGGCTCCCAGACGGCCCAGTTGATCGCCCGCCGCGTGCGCGAGGCCGGCGTGTTCTCGTTGCTGGTTTCCCCCGAGGTCACCGCCGCCGAGCTTGCGACACTCAAGCCCAAGGCGATCATCCTCTCCGGCGGGCCGTCAAGTGTGTACGAAGCGGGCGCGCCGCGCTGCGATCCGGCGATTCTTGACATGGGCGTTCCAGTACTGGGCATTTGCTACGGGATGCAGCTCGCCTGCCAGCTCATGGGGGCCACGATCGCCAAGGCAGACCATCGCGAGTTCGGCCGGGCACAGGTCAACTTCAAGGCCAAAGGCGAGCTCTTCCACGCCCTGCCCGACCGGACGCAGGTCTGGATGTCGCACGGCGATCAGGTGCAGGCGGCCGCCGCGGGCGCGACCGGCCCAGCGTTTGAAGTCCTGGCCTCGACCGATACCTGTCCGCTCGCGGCCGTGCGGTTGATCGACAGCAACCGCAAGTTCTACGGCGTGCAGTTCCACCCCGAAGTCACCCACACGCCCCACGGTTTCGACCTGCTCCGGAACTTTCTCTACGAGATCTGCAAATGCGCCGGAACGTGGCGCATGGCGGACTTCCTCGATACCGCGACGAAGCGCATCCGCGAGAAGGTCGGCGAGCGCCGCGTCATCTGCGGGCTCTCCGGCGGGGTGGATTCCGCCGTGTGCGCCGCCCTCATCCACCGCGCCATCGGCGACAGGCTCAACTGCGTCTTCGTCGACACGGGCCTGCTCCGCAAGCAGGAACGCGGCCTCGTGGAATCGACGTTCCGCGATTCGTTCCACATCCCGCTGAAAGTCGTTGATGCCGAGGCCGAGTTCCTGGGCGACCTGGCGGGCATCAGCGATCCGCAGGAGAAGCGCAAGCGGATCGGTGCCCGGTTCATCCGCGTCTTCGAGGAAGCCGCGAACGAGCTCGCGGCCTCCGGTACCGGCGGAAAGCCGGGCGGCGCGATCAACAAGGCCGCGCTCCCCTTGCTCGCCCAGGGCACGCTCTACCCCGATGTCATCGAATCCGGCCACGGCCATGCCGGTCAATCCGCAAACATCAAGCTGCACCACAATGTCGGCGGCCTGCCCGAAGACCTCGCCTTCGACCTCCTCGAACCGCTGCGTGACCTCTTCAAGGATGAGGTCCGCAAGCTCGGCGAAGTCCTGGGTTTGCCGGAACAACTCGTCTGGCGGCACCCCTTCCCCGGCCCCGGCCTTGCCGTGCGTGTACTCGGAGATGTCACCCGCGAGAAGCTCGACGTTCTCCGCGACTGCGATGAAATCCTGCTCGAGGAGATTGTCGCCGCAAACCTCTACCGCAAGACCAGCCAGGTCTTCGCCGTCCTCCTCCCAGTGAAGAGCGTCGGCGTGATGGGCGACGGACGCACATACGAGTCCTGCGTCGCCATCCGCGCGGTGGAGACGCAGGACTTCATGACCGCTGACTGGTGCCACCTGCCCTACGACCTGCTCGCACGCATCAGCAACCGGATCATCAACGAGGTTCGGGGTGTCAACCGCGTGGTCTACGACATCTCGAGCAAGCCCCCGGCCACGATCGAGTGGGAATAATCGCACTCGCACGTGACGGCCATCCGATGTGCATCGGCATCACATTGCCTCGCGAGCTGCCTCAACAAGCTCACGGAAGATCGCCGCGCCTGTCGCCGCGTCCGGCGTTCGCTCCGGGTGCCACTGCACACCGATATAGAACCGGCGCGCCGGGTTCTCGATCGCTTCGATGACGCCGTCTTCCGCGCGTGCCGCGACCCGCAGCCTGCCCGCATCACTTACCGCCTGTCGATGGTGGCTGACCACATTCCCGCCCGCACCCAGAATCCGGCCCACCACGCCCCCGTCGCCCGTTGAGCGAACCCCGTGCATCGCGTTCCCCGCGTGCTCCGCCGCGGTCGCGACGTTGTCGGGCATGTGCTGGTTCAGCCGTCCCCCCGCGCACAGCGCCATGAGTTGCATCCCCAGGCACACACCCAGCACCGGCACCGCTTCGCGCTGCTCCAATGCCCGCAGCAACGCTACCTCATACTCCTGCCGAGCGGAGTGCATCGGCTTTGCCGCCTTGTGCGTCGCCTCGCCAAAGGCCTCCATCCGCGGATCATCTCCCCCGGTCAGCACAATCCCGTGGCACAGTTCAAGCTGCCGTGGAATCAGCTCCATGATCGGCGGAAGCACCACCGGCTCGCCCCCGGCCTCCACCACCGCCCGGCAATACGCCAGCGCACACTCCATCCGAGCTGAGCCCGGCTTCGGCTCCGCCACATCCGACGTAATCCCGATGATCGGCCGCTCGCACCGTGGCATAATGCTCTCGCTCTCCCAAACCCCTCGCCAGCGCCGCGACCCTGCTCATCGCGCGGTTGACGCTGCTTCATTGTTCACCACGTCGGCTTCGGCGGCGGCTTGCCATCACAGATCCACAGGAATGAGAGCGGAACCCGCAACCGAGGCGGCAGCCAGAGACGAACGAGCAGCCTCGCGAGCGGTCTTCCAAGGAACGCCCCGGCGATCAGCGGAAGCACCGCCATCGCAGCACAGATCGGCAACGTCACCGGCCAGAGCATCCGCGTCGCCAGCTCGCTCGCGCCGAACCATCGGTTCCCGGAGAAGTTGGCCATGCTGAAGAACATCGCCGCGATCAGGAGCATCGGGAGATACGTCAACAACAGCCGCCATCCGCGCCGGTGGGCCGCCGCGACCGCCCACACCGAAGCCAGCGGAAAGAGAATCGCAGCGCCGATCGCCCAAATGAGGAATCCCCACCACTGCACCGCGCCCCTCCAGCCCCCCGCCTTCTCAAGCAAAGCGCTGCGATCCTGGGCATCCCACCAGTTCTGATCTATGTTCCACCACCCCGAGACCTGATTCACCGGCACGCCCTGCGCCTTCTGGTGCTCTTCATACGCACTCGCGATCACTCTCTGTAGCGGCATCGACGTCGTTTCCATCGTGCCCAGCGTGAAGCCGAACATCACGCCCGCGAGCCCGAATGTCACCGCGACCGCCAGCAGAAGCCACGCCGCCGCCGCCACCGCCGCCCAACGACTCGCCCAGCGGCCCAGCAGCGGGTACTCCTGCAGGCTCGCAACCGTCCCGCACTCCGGACATCGAACGATGAGCAGCCCGTACCGCCGCTCGCGCACCACCGACTGCCCGATCAGGTTGAACAGGCACTTGCTGCACGGCCGATCCGCCAGCAACGTCGAAACGCGCTCATCTGTCGCCGCGGCGGGACCTATGCCCGCAGCAGCAGCTTGCTCGTCCATGCTTGCTTCCTTCGTTTCCGCGCCAGCCGCCATGCCCTCCGCCTCCGCACTCTCGCCGCGTTCGCCCCGGCCCAGCGACCCGGGATCAGCAGGCTCAGCGAGATCGCCCATGCGATCCCCACCATCCAGAAGCCGCGGGGCAGGCTCCGCAGCGATCGGTTCCACGCTTCACGCACGGGGTCCTGCCCGTACATCGATGTCACGGTCAGATGGTCGATGAACGCTGCGCAAAGAACCGCCGCGGGCAGCCCCACCAGCACCGCCAGCCACAGCAGCGAGATCTGCCACGGCCTCCAGTGCTGCCACATCATTCCCATCCAGAAGCCGCCGATGAGCGAGGCCACCACCCACACAACGGTGCCGACGATCAACCCGTCCAGTTCCCACCCCGTGCCCATTCCCGCAAGCTCGCGTACCAGCCGCCACGCGACCTGCGACATGCCGATCACCGCGCCGGCGACCGCAAGCGTCACGGCGACACGAACCGCAATCGCCACCCCCGCGGCGGCAAGCCGTCCCAACCATCGCGACCACACCATCGTCGGATGCTCGCGGCGCACAACCGCCGCACGACACCCCGGGCACACCACGATCGGCAGTCCGTAGACCGCATCAATCGGCGCGGGAGTTCGCGTCAGGTCAAAGCCGCAGTCAGCGCAGGTATGGGCGATGCGCACGTGAGGAGCCTACCAGATTTGCCGCGGCCCGCGTGCGCCGGCCCACCCCCACATGCAGTTTGGGAATCTCTGCCTCGATCTTTCTCGGTTCGCCGGAATGCAGATCTCCGCAACCCGGTCCGCGCTCCCCCCTACAGTTTCCTCATGTCCACCAAAGCCGTCATCGGTTGGCTTGTCGTCGCGGTCCTGCTCGGCCTCGGAGTCGTCCTGGCCCTTCAGAGTGGGAGCGGCAACGCCAACGGCATCGCGATCAACGACCGCGTGCTCAGCTTTTCCCCCTCCGCCGTACGCAAGGTCACCCTCGGCCCCGCAACCGGGGTCCCCGATGTGCTCGAGCGAACCGATTCTGCCGGGGGTGAGTGGCTCCTCCGTCTCGGAGGTCCCAACGCCTCCGCCGTCGCCTGGCCCGTGCCCGGCGCTCAGGCGGACAACCTCCTCGCGCTCATGACCGAGGCCCGGGCCGCGGCCCTCCCGCAGCGCGACAGCGATCTCGGCGAGATGCCGACGGAGGTCACGCTCGAGCGGGCCGATGGCGGACCCATCACCATTCGCCTCGCCGAACGCACACTCGGCGGAATGGGGCTCATCGAGATCACCGTCCGCGGCAACGAGGGCGAAACGACCACCCGCGCCGTCATCAGCGACAACCTCCATCAGTTGCTCCGGGACCGCAACGTCCGCAACTGGCGAGACCGGACCGCCCTCCCGTGGGCCCGCGGCGATGTTTCCCGCATCCGCCTGGAGAGCAGCAACAAGGTCCTGGGCATCGGCCGAATCGACGGACGCTGGAGCCTGCGCGAGCCCATCGCGGCCTCGGCCGATCAATCCGCCGTGCAGGCCATGCTCGGCACGCTCGCGAGCGTCGAGATCGTCGAGTTCATCGATGATGGCGCGCCCGGAATCCCCACCGGCGTCGAGCAGCCCCGCTCCCGCGTGCAGATCGAAATCGACCGCAACAATCCCTCCGCCGCCGATGATCGGCCCACCATCGAGACCTCCCGCCACACCTTCGACATCGGCGGGCTCGCCGACGGCACCGGCGAGCGCGTCTTCGCGCTCATCGACGGGCAGCGCCTCGTGAAGGTCAACGCCGTGAACCTGTCCAAGCTCTCCCTCGACCCCGGCGCATACCTCTCCCCTCACCCAACCTCCGTCACCGCCGCTCAGATCGGCATGCTCGTGCTCGAACGGCTCGATGCCGGCGGCGTGCCCACCGAGGTTGGACGCATCCTGAAGCGATCCCTCGACCGCTGGGTGGACCTCGGGCAGATCGAGGGCGATGCCCCCAAGGCCGTGTCCGATGATGAGCTCAAGGACATCGCCGCCGCCCTCGCGTTCCTCACCGGAGCCGATGCCCCCGCCGCGCGACGACCCGAGACCAGCCTCGATGCACCCGAGGCCTACCGCGCCGGCGCACGAATCTCCCTCCGCTCTCTCGACGATGCCCCGCTGTCGGAGGTCGAAGTCGGCATGAGCACCGTCTCCGCGCTCGCCGCTGTCCGCACCGGCAATGTCTACCGCGTGTATCCGCTCGATCGCCTGCCCAAGCTCATCGCCCGTGTGATGCAGGCATCGCCCGCCATCAACCCGCCGCCAGCGCCGGGGAGCGACTCCACGCCCGATCAGAACAAGTAAGCCCTACGGCTTGGCCGCGAGCTCCGGTGCCTTCGCCGCGATGTCGCGGCGGATCACCATGCCCGGGAAGTGGATCATTTCCGCTGCCTGATACGCCCGCTTCCTCGCCTCGGCGATCGTCTCCCCCGTGCCGACAACATTCAGCACGCGTCCGCCCGCGGTCAGCACCGCGCCAGTCGCATCAACCTTCGTCCCCGCGTGGAAGACCTGCACGCCGGGGACCTTCGCCGCGGCCTCGATCCCCGTGATCGGGACGTTCTTCTTCGGCTTGTTCGGATACCCCTCCGCCGCGATCACCACGCAGCACGAAGCCGCCGGGCTCCACTTGATCTCCACCTCATCGAGCTTCCGGGTCGCCGTCGCCAGCATGACATCGATGAGGTCCGAGTCAAACCGGGCCATCAGCGCCTGGCACTCCGGGTCGCCAAACCGCGTGTTGAACTCCAGCACCTTCGGGCCGCCCGGGGTGATCATGATCCCAGCGTACAGCACGCCGCGGAAGTCGATCCCCTCACGCCGCATCGCATCGAGCGTTGGCACCAGCACCTCGGCCTGCACGAGCGTCAGCGTCTCGTCGTCGGTGATCCCGCCCGGGCAATAGACGCCCATGCCACCGGTGTTGGGCCCGGTGTCGCCATCGCCCAGCCGCTTGTGATCCTGGCACGCCTCAAGCACATAGATCGTGCGGCCATCGACGAGCGCGAGCACCGAGGCCTCGGTCCCTTCGAGCCGCTCCTCGACGACCACCGTCTTGCCGGCATCACCGAACTCGCGTTTGATCATGATGCGGTCGATCGCCGCGAGCGCATCCGCGGCGGTTTCCGGAACGATCACCCCTTTGCCCTTGGCAAGCCCCGAAGCCTTGATGACCGGCGGGTCCTCGCGCGTCTCGATGTACATCTTCGCCGCGGCAGGATCGCTGAACGTCCGGCCGTCCGCCATCGGAACCGATGCCGCCCGCATCAACTGCTTCGCCCAAGCCTTGTCGGCCTCGAGACGCGCCGCCGCGGCCGAAGGGCCGAAGATCGCCCGACCCGGCGCGGCGAGGATGTCCGCAAGCCCTGCCGCCAGCGGCTCTTCCGGCCCGATGACGACCAGACCGATGTTGTTCTTGTCGCAGAACCGCTGAAACTGGAACGGCGCGCGGATGTCCATCGGGACATCGACCGGCTTGCCCAGCGCGGCCAGACCAGGGTTCTCCGGGTTAGTGATGAAGAGGTTGCCCAGCCGCGGCGACTGCCTCAGCTTCCACGCCAGAGAGTGCTCTCGCCCGCCGCCGCCGACGAGCAGAACGTTGACCGGTTCACGATTCTGCATCATTGCAGCGAGTGTAGGGAGGGAGCAGGAAGGAAGAGGCATCGCCGAGCCGGCGAAGACCAGGATTCGCCTTCCGGGTGCGGGGTCTGAAGCTCGTCCTTCCTGAGGCGTTTCATCCCACGTCCCACCTCCGCCACCCAACCCTCGCTTCGTTCCTCGCAGACTCGATCCCGTCTTCCCTTCCCCTTCCCTTGATCCCACTCCCCTCTCGCCCTATTGTCCGGCCTAGATTGCGGGGTGGAGCAGTCCGGTAGCTCGTCGGGCTCATAACCCGAAGGTCCCAGGTTCAAATCCTGGCCCCGCTATTGCCGGGCCGGTTGCGAAAGCAGCCGGCCCTTTGGTTTTCAGGGAACGCCGCCGAGAGACCTCGGCGGCGTTTTCGCTTTTTGGCCCACGT
>JAEYUO010000070.1 GCA_023432465.1 Planctomycetota bacterium
TGCACGCGGGGGACCGGGGGAGCAGGGCCGGCGCCGCGGCGGGGGCGGGCCTCTTCGGCGCTGACGGCCTGCTGGGCGACTCTCGCATCGCGTGGCGCGCGCTCGCGGCGGAACTCGGCTGGACCGAGGATGAAGCGTTCGACCGCCTGCTCGGACGGCGGGTGGTGCTCGTGGCACGCGGGATCGAGAAGCCCGACACATCGCGCTGGGTGCTGCTGAGCCAGGTCTCGATGGAGACCGACCGGCGATTGAAGGAGCGGCTCAAAGCGGCGCCGCGGGGCATCGCGCAGGGCCAGCAGATGCTCGCGATCGAGCAGGGACGATATGAGCTGACCAGCTTTCGGCTCGCAGAAAAGGGCTGGAAGGATCGGGAGGACGATCGCGCAGTCACTATGCTCCTCGCCCCCGCGGGACGATCGGAGCTCCTCGACGCGATGCTCGAGCAACGTGTCAAGAAGCAGGTTCCGCTCCGGCCGCTGCGCGGCGAGCCGGTCTTCGCGGAGGCTTCAAAGCTCGGCGAACCAGAGATCCTGCTGCTCGCGCGGCTGGGTGATCGCGGCGTGGTCGGCGCGGCCTGGCCGGATTTCGCGATTCTGTCGGCAAGCCGAAGGATCATCGCGGGCGAGCCGATGCAGTGGACCGTCCGCGTCGCGCTGCGGGAGCGTGCACGCCAGCAGGAACTTCTCGCGGCAGGGCTCAGTTCCGATGCGGCGTTCAACGCGCTGAGCCCCGCTTCGCTCCTCGCGGTGGTGCAGATGGCGCCCCTCGCGACGATCTTCGGGCACTCGCTCCCGTTTGATGACCCGCTCACCAACCTGCCCTGGCCGCAGCGAGCGATGGAGCTGTTCACCGGCCGGCAGATCATCCGCGTGCACGCCGTGACAGGTGAAGAGCCCGGCGCAATGCCGGGCCTGGCATGCACGCTCGCGATGCAGGCGACCGATGGACGAGCGCTGGCGGAAGTGCTCGATCCGTCGATCGCGACGTTCCTCGCGGAAGTTGAGCGCGCAGCCGGTCAGCGTGATGACACCACGCCACCGTTCCCGAACTTCGCCGGTTCCGCTCCGCACGCGATGCGCAGCCTGGGTGTGGAACTCGGGAGCGCCGGCCCGCTCGTGGGCGTGACGGGTTCGGGGCTCTCCGCGGCGTGGACGTTCCCGATGTGCCGCGATGGATCACGCACGTGGTGGACGCTCGCGATGGCGGGGGCGGGCGAAGGATCGTGGCGCGCGCCCGCCGCGGTGCGGGACATGGTCGCGGCGGTGGGGGGCGCGGGGAAGGAAGCCGCCGGAACGCACCACCGGTGGATCTGGCTCATGTCCGCGCGCCCGCGGGAGCTGGAGGCCCTGTTTGCCCCCGGCGTGCCGGACTTCCGCGGCGTTCGATCGTTCATGCGCCGCGTCAGCGAGGCCGGATGCAGGCTCTCGATCACCGAGCAGGGCGACATCCAGGGCGAACTGGTTCTCCGGCTGTCCGAGCCCGAGGGGCGATAACGCCGCACGCCTCGCTGAATCCGCTGGTTCGGTGCGCTACGATGGTGGCCCGGAACGCGATCCGGGCCCAGCCGCGTGCTGTCCATTGATCCGAACTGAACCCGCCGAGCCCCGACGCATGTCCAGCGCCACCGCCGTTTCCTCCGTCACCAGCCGCATCCGGAACGTCGCGATCATTGCGCACGTTGACCACGGGAAGACCACGCTGGTGGACCAGTTGTTGATGCAGTCGGGCAACTTTCGCGCCGGCGAGCTGGAAAAGCTCGCGGGCGGGCAGCACGATCTGATCATGGACTCCAACCCGCTCGAGCGCGAGCGGGGGATCACGATCCTGTCCAAGAACTGCGCAGTGCAGTATCACCGCCACACCGGCAACGAGCGTGCCCCCGCGGGTGATTACCACGTCAACATCATCGATACGCCGGGCCACGCCGATTTCGGCGGCGAGGTCGAGCGCGTGCTGCGCATGGCCGACGGCTGCCTGCTGCTGGTGGATGCGTTCGAAGGGCCGATGCCCCAGACGCGGTTCGTGCTGAGCAAAGCGATCGAGGCCGGGCTGAAGCCGATCGTGATTGTGAACAAGTGCGACCGGCCCGATGCCCGCTGCCACGAGGTGATCAACGAGGTGTTCGACCTTCTCATCGAACTCGGCGCCGACGACCACGCGCTGGACTTCCCGATCGTGTACGCCTCCGGCCGCGCGGGGTGGAGCACGCTCGACCAGAACCAGGCACGCGCCGCCGCGGGCCACCAGGGCATCATCCCGTCGTATCCCGACGGCAGCCGCGCGGACCTGCGGCCGGTGTTCGATGCGATCGTCGAGCACGTGCCGGCGCCCAGCGATGTGCTCGATGCCCCCCTGCAGATGCTCGTCACCACGCTCGACTACTCCGAGTACGTCGGGCGGATCGGCATCGGCCGTGTCTTCGGCGGCACGATCCGCACGGGCCAGAGTGTCGCCGTGGTGAAACTCGACGGCAGTGTCCGCAACGACAAGATCACCAAGCTGCTCCGGTTCCAGAGCCTGGGCCGCATCGAGACCGACAGTGTCCACGCGGGCGACATCTGCGCCATCGTCGGCCTCGAGAGCGTCGACATCGGCGACACCATCGCCGACCCGGACAACCCCGTTGCGCTCCCGCCGGTGAAGGTCGATGAGCCGACGCTGACCATGGTCTTCAAGGTCAACGCCTCCCCCTTCGCGGGCCAGGACGGCGACTACGTCACCAGCCGGCAGATCCGCGACCGCCTCGAGCGAGAGCTGCAACACAACGTCGCGCTCAAGGTGAACTTCAACACCGGCGCGGCCGACGAGTTCCAGGTCTCGGGGCGCGGGCTCCTGCACCTGGGCATCCTCATCGAGACGATGCGCCGCGAAGGCTTCGAGCTGGCCGTGGGCAAGCCGCAGGTCGTGATCAAGGAGATCGACGGCGTGCTGCACGAGCCCATCGAGTGGCTCGTGGTCGATGTGCCCAACAGGCACGTGGGCTCGGTCATGGAGTTGACCGGCGGACGCAAGGGCGAGGTCAAGAGCATGGAGCCCCGCGGCGACGCGGTGACGCACCTGGAGTTTGAGATCCCCGCGCGAGGCCTGATCGGCCTCCGCTCGCGCATGCTGACCGCCACCGAGGGCGAGGGCATCATGCATCACACCTTCGAGCGATTTGCACCCGCCGGCCCACCCCCGCCCAGGCGCAATCAGGGCGTTCTCGTCGCCAACGACACAGGCCCGGTGACGACCCACGCGTGCGAGCTGCTGGCCGATCGCGGCGTGCTGTTCGTGAATCCTGGCGAGAAGGTGTACACCGGTCAGCTTGTCGGCGAGCACTGCCGCGATAACGACCTGGTCGTGAACATCACGCGGATGAAGGCGCTCGACAACATGCGTGCGGCAAGCAAGGACAAGACGATCGTGCTGAAGACGCCGCGACAGGTGGGGCTGGAAGCAGCGCTTGAGTACATCGAGGACGACGAACTTGTCGAGATCACGCCGACGGCGGTGCGGATGCGCAAGAAGATCCTGGATGAGGGCCTGCGCCGCCGCGCGGAGCGGCAGGCCAAGGACAAGGATGAAGCTGCGGACTGATGTTCGCCGAATGCGTGTTCGCATCTTGATCGCACGAAGTGTCCGACGAACTGCCCTTGCCACGAGCATGAACTTCTTGTAGGCTTCAGAAGCACCGCCATGGTTGCTGTGGGCGCGCCACGTCTTTGCGCGTGCTTGACACACCACTCATGCTGTCACCGGGTTGAATCTTCGCGGGTGTGGCCTGCGCAGTCCCCGCGGCCAGAGATCCGCGGGGCCGGAGGTTCCGGCAAGGGCCGGTGGCGGTTGCTGTGAAGGAGAGAGCGAATGAAGACTCGATGCTCTTGGTGCGCGGCCGTTCTGCTTGCAGGCTGTGGCGCAGCGTCCGGACAGATCGACACCGAGCCCGCGAACAACACGGCGTTCGGCGGCGACAATCTCTTCCCGGGGTTCACGCCGTTCAATAGTGCGCGTGTCAACGTCGCCGGCCTCGGTGCCGGCGATGTCGATTACTTCAACTTTGATGCGTTGACCGGCGATGTGATGGTTGGCGTCACAACTCCGCTGGGTGTGCCGTTCAACTCTCCCGATACGCTCATGCAGTTCTGGGATGGCATCGGCGGCGTGCCGGTGGGGCCGGTCAACGACGATGCAGGCTCGCACAACGTCCCCGGTTCGACGCGGGGTTCGGCCGTCAGGGCGCGGATGCCGCAGACGGGCAACTGGTCGTTCGGTGTCACCGGCTTCGGCGATCCCGGCTTCATCGGCGCGCACGCGGAAGCCGGACCCTACGCCGTCACCATCGGCCGTTTCCCGATCAACGCCGCGCCCGGCACGGGCGATTTCGCGGACGTCGCGGCCAACAACGTCTTCGCCGGCGCATCGTCACTGAACCTGGCCGGAGCGGGCTCCGCCGTCGCCGCGACGGCGTCGCTCGACGCCACGGCCCCGGATGTGGACTTCTATTCCGTGGACCTGTTCGCAGGGGACATCCTGACGGCGATCACCGTGCCGCTGGGTCTGGACTTCAACTCGCCCGATACCTTGCTCGCCGTGTATGACGCGGGCGGCACGCAACTGGTGCTCAATGACGATGGGGGGTCGGACTTCGCACCCGGCGGGGTCGGCGTTCCGCGTGGCAGCGTCGTGCGCTTCCTCGCTCCGGCCTCCGGCCGCTACTACGTCGGTGTGACCGGTTTCAACGACGCAGGATTTGCGGGTCTGCACGGCTTCTCCGGGCCGTACGGTCTCGCGGCCAGCATCATCCCGGCACCCGGCGCAGCGGGCCTCGCAGCTGTCGGACTCCTGGCCCGTGCCCGACGCCGACGTTCCTAACAAAGGCCGGTGATCGACCTTCGATCTCCCGCGGCTCGGGCACCCGAGGGTGTCCGGGCCGTTTTCTTCGCAATCGCGACACCGCCGTCGAGGCGATCTGGCGGGGTATCCGGGCTACCATCCGCCCCCGCAACGAACCGGGTTTGCAAGCCGGGTAGGCGGCGTTCCAGTGTGGAGCGTTTGGCCGGCCCCCCCGTCAAGTGCGGACGACCCAGAAGGGTGTTCAGATGTACGCAGTGATTGAAGCGTCCGGCGGCCAGATCAAGGTCACCGAGGGCCAGGAACTCCAGATCGACCTCATCGACGGTGGCGAGGCTCAGGCCGGCAAGAAGATCACCTTCGACAAGGTGCTGCTGGTCGGTGGCGGCGACGGCAAGGCGACGAAGATCGGCACCCCGTACGTGAGCGGCGCGAGTGTCACCGCCGAGGTGATCGAGGGCCTGTTCAAGGGCGAGAAGCTCCGAATTCAGTACTTCCAGGCGAAGAAGGGTTCGCGTCAGCGCACCGGCCACCGTCAGAAGTACACGACCGTGAAGGTCACCGGCATCAAGGCCTGAGTGAACCAACTGATTTGACATGAACACGGACGGGCTCGGCTCAAATGCCGGGCCCGTTTTCATTGATGCGACTTCACCGCGGCACGTGTGCCGGTGAGCACCAGCACCCCGCCAAGAATCAGCGCGACGCCCAGCCCCTTCTGCAGCGTCATCCCCTCCTTCAGCACCAGCCACCCCAGCACCACCGCCGTCGCCGGCGCCAGCGCAAACGCGATCGGCTTCACGCGCGAGACCTCGCCAAGCGACAACGCGGCGTAAAAGCAGATCATCGCCGCCGCGCCGGCCACAAGCCCCGATCCGCACACCAGCTTCAGGATCGTCACCCAATCCGCGCCGCCGGCATCGGCCCCCTTGAACCACGCCGCGTTCTCCCGCGGCGACTTGAAGACGTACATCGCAACGAAGTACGCCAGCCACAACACCGGCAGCGCGACCGTCGAGCGGATCGTAATCGCCGTGATCGGCCCGACCTTGTGCGTGTGCAGAACGCTCTTGGTGAAGAGTTCACCGACTCCCCAGCAAAGACCGGCGGCAATCGCGAGCAGAATGGCGGGCATGTGGCTGTTCCTCCGGCGGATGAAGATCAAGTATCGGCACGCGGCTCAGCCCGGCCGCTGCTTTCCATGGGGTCGGGCTCTCCCCGCCCCATGGCCGCCGGTGTATGCTGCGAGCATGCTCAAAGGCACACCAGAGTCTCCGGCCTTGAGGGCCGTGCTGAACCGCGTTCGCATCCGGCCGGGCTCGAAGGTCCGCCTCGCCGATCACGACTGCGCATGGGTCCCCGGGCACGAGTTCCAGGAGCTCGAGGCCGAGGAGATCAAGGATCGTGCCAAGGACGTCCTGAAACGGAGCGTTGATGCGCTCGCCGATGCGCAGGAGCTGCTCTGGGCCAGCGACAACCACGCCGTGCTGCTGGTGTTCCAGGCGATGGATGCCGCGGGCAAGGATGGCACGATCAAGCACGTGACCTCGGGGCTCAATCCCGCCGGGTGCGAGGTGCACAGCTTCAAGGCCCCGACCGCGCACGAACTCGATCATCCGTTCCTGTGGCGCGTGATGAACGTCGTGCCCGAACGCGGCAAGATCGGGATCTTCAACCGCTCGCACTACGAGGATGTGCTGGCGGTCCGTGTCCATCCGCACCTGCTGGACAACTGCAAGCTCCGGACCGACGGCCGCGGCGCGGGGCTTTGGAAGCAGCGGTACGAAGATATCAACGCCTTCGAGCGCCACCTGGCTCGCAACGGCACGGTCATCCTCAAGTTCTTCCTGAACGTGTCCAAGGAGGAGCAGCGCAGGCGACTGTTGGCGCGGCTGGATGACCCGCACAAGAACTGGAAGTTCAATGTGTCCGACCTCGACTCGCGCGAGCGGTGGGGCGACTACATGCGGGCCTACCAGGACGCCATCCGTGCCACCAGCACGCCGTGGGCGCCCTGGCACATCATCCCCGCGGATCACAAGTGGGTGATGCGGGCGATGGTCGCCGCGATCGTGACACACACCATCCGCTCGCTTGATCTGCACTTCCCCCGGGTGAGCGAGGAACAGAAGCGCGAGCTGGAGCATGCGCGGCAGCGGCTGACGGGAAGGCCGCGCAAATGAAAAGCCCGGCGACACGTGCCGCCGGGCTTTTTGGTTTCAAATGCAGCCGACCGTCAGGGGCCGGATGAGATTGCCTCCAGCGCAGTCGCGACGAACGCAATCACGCCGGATTTTGGACTCACCGGCGACGACGGGCCGCGAGCGCGCCGCCGAGGGTCAGCAGCGCAAAGGCGCCGGGAGCCGGGACTTCGCGCATCGCGAAGGCATGGTTGTGCGTCCCGGGAGCGCCGAGAACGTTGATGTCGTTCGTGCCGATGATCGGCAGCGTCTGGGTGAGCCAGAACCGGCCCGTCGCGGTATCGACGGTTTCGATCTGAACAATGCCGGCCGACGGAACGGCGAAGGTGGACTCGATGCCGCCAACGCCCGCGCCAAGCGTAATCGTCCAGAGGGAGGTCGACCCGCCGACGGGCAGCGCGACCGTGAAGAAGTTCACGAGATTCTCATCGGTGTCAAGGAAGTTCACGCGAATCGTCTCGCCGACATTCGTGACGCCGCCGACGAAGAGGAACTGTGCCATCAGGAAGTCGGGCCCGGCGGTCGTCGTCACGTAGTCGTCGGCTCCGAGAACGCCGCCCGCGGCGGCGAACGCCGCGTACGGACCGGCGATGCCGTCATACACATCGCTCGGCACGCCGCGAAGCACGCCCGAATCCTCGAGGCTGATGGGAATGCCCGTGGCCGCGCTGGACGGCAGGTGCAACTGGGCAGCCGCGCTGCCCGCGATGGCCATGACGGCCAAAACCGAAACGCTGATCTTCATCTGTCTCTCCTCATTCATGCACATCAACTGTGCAATGGCGCATGAAAACCGGCGACGGCCGCCACAGCCGGCACCGACCCCCAGCGAACACCGCCGGGGCAAGTCACAGAGTCAGAAGGAAGTTGACCACGCTCTCTCTGGCTCTCTCCACGGTCATTGTGCCACAGGCTCGCCAGAGAATCAACGAATTCCCTTGGGATGCCTCCCGGGGGCCTGCCCCGACCAGCCCGAAAGCGTCCGATAGCTCCCCCGTCCGGCTCTCCCGGCCGGAGGTTGCGCAGAAAAAATCCCGGGGGCGCAACGCCGCCGGGATTGGCTTGAAATCGGCCCTTGTGGACGCTCACCGCCCGTCGGTCGGCACTTCCGTCACCGTCGTCGAGGGGGTGGGGGTATAGGGCATCTCCGCCGGGGGAATGCCAAACGATGGCCCGACAATCTCGCCCATCGACATCGCCAGCGTCGCGATCTCCCCGTTCTGCGGTTCAAGGAAGTACGCCATCCGCAGCCGCTCGATCGCCCGGGTCTTGTCGCCCGCGGCCATGTACACCTTCGCCAGCGCAAGCTGTGGCGCTGCCGACTGCCCGCCATCGACCCGCGCCGCCGTCAGCAGGGCCCGCTGAGCTTCGTCCACATCGCCTTGACGCTGGGCAAACTCGGCAAACAGCAGCCAGTCCTGCATCCGCCCGCGATCGATTGTCCGCGCACGCAGCAGCCGGTTCAGCTCGTCATACTGCTTGTCGGCGAACAGCCCCTCGCACACGTTGACGAACACATCATCGTTCTCGGGGGTCAGGCGATACGCCAGAAGCAGTTGCTCGCGCGCTGCGGCGGTGCGGCCCTGCGCCAGAAGCGTGCGGCCGAGCATGTAGTGCACCTCGGGGCGTGCCGGGCTGCGATTCAAGTACTCTTCATAATCCTGCTGCGCCTCGTAATACTCGGCGCGGGCGAAGTGCGCATCGCCCGACTGACGAACCGCCAGCAGAGACCGCTGCGACTGGCAACCGCCGGTCACGGTCGCGGCGAGAACGAGCATGAGCACACACAGCAGGCGGATCGACATGGAAACAACTCCGTTTGTTGACCCCGGATCGCGGGGGAGGCCAAGGGCGAGGCCGCCGCAAGTGTACCGGCTCTGGCCGGCTTGTCACGACGAAAGGTACCATCGACCATGACCCGGTGGGTACTCCTTCAACACACTCTCCCGGATCGCTCCGTTCACCTGGATTGGATGATCGAGCGTCCGCCGGGCGGCGAAGGGTCCTCGCTCCTGAGCTTTCGACTGCTCATCGGCACCGATCCCCTTACCGCACAGCGGTTTGCAGCTGAGCGAATCGGCGATCACCGGCGCGAGTACTTGGAGTATGAAGGCCCCGTATCGGGGGGTCGCGGCGAAGTCCATCGGATCGCCTCCGGCACCTGCCGAGTCGAGTCAGGGTCAGATCCCTCCCTGCTGCGTTTGGAGCTTCCCGCTTCCTCCCGGCGGCTGGTCGGCCGCGAAGTTCAACCCCGACAGGCCGAAGTGGGGGGGGAATGGGTGTTCGAGGTGGCATCCCCGGCCTGAACTTGGCATACTGCACACAGAAGGCCGTTCGGCCATGTGTCTGCTGGGTGGGGTCTTGGGGAGGGCGACATCTTGCGTTGAAGGAGGCTGTCATGGCGACTCGCGACGCGTTGCATCATCCACTTGGAGACGGCACGGGGATTCCCGCGACGGGGGTCATCCCGACGGTGAAACCGCCGAACCCGCTGCCCGGCGAACAAGCCGAGAACCGGCCCAAGATCCAGCACATCAACCAGGCGTTGATGGGCAACGTCAACACGCGCCACACCGACAACTGGAAGCGCAAGACCAACCTCACCGGCAACGGCGCAACGCACGTGCGCTCGTTCCACTGCCGGCTCGCGCCCGAGTCGCTCGCCGCCATGGACGACCAGATCAACCAGTGGCTCGATGAACATCCGGACTACGAAGTGAAGTTCGTCTCCACGAACGTCGGTGACTGGCAGGGCAAGCTCAAGGAGCCCGCGCTCATCGTCTCGCTCTGGGTCTGATCGCCGCCCCTGCGGGTTTCATGCTGGTGGGCCTCCCGCCACGCCGATAACGGCTGCATGTGTGGAGTCCTCGCAGTTCTTTCCTGCCGCGGCGCGGTATCGCTCCGAGATACACAGATCGCGCAGATGCGCGACACGATGTCGCACCGCGGCCCCGATGGTGCGGGCCTGTGGCGCAGCGCCGATGGCGCGGCCGTCCTGGCCCACCGCCGCTTGGCCATCATCGACCCGACGCCCGATGCCGCCCAGCCGATGGCGACCGCGGATGGGCGATGGGTCATCTCCTACAACGGCGAGCTCTACAACGATGCCGAACTCCGCGCGCAGCTCGCCGGCCGAGGCGTTCGCTTCCGCACCCGCAGCGACACCGAGACCGTGCTCCAGGCGATTGCAACTTGGGGCGCTGCCGCATTCCACAGGCTCCGCGGCATGTACGGCCTGATTGCCTACGACACGCTGGCCCGCACAGCGTTCATCGCCCGCGACCCCCTGGGCATCAAGCCGCTGTACTGGTGGACCGATGGCGGCGACAGCGCCGCGTTCGTGATCGCCAGCGAACCCCGTGCGATCCTCGCGCACCCGGATGTCC
The DNA here is from genome assembly GCA_023432465.1 of Planctomycetota bacterium. Classification (GTDB taxonomy): domain Bacteria; phylum Planctomycetota; class Phycisphaerae; order Phycisphaerales; family UBA1924; genus JAHBXL01. The sequence continues at coordinate 10,421 of JAEYUO010000070.1, forward strand.
CCGCACGACCCGACCTGGCGACCGTCAGCTCCTACCTCACCACCATCCGCACGACACTCGGCACGCGCACGCTCTTTGAGGGCATCCGCACCGTCCGCCCCGGGGAAGTCATCGAGATCGACCTCGCGCGTGCCACCGCACGCCCGGTCGGCCGATGGGATTCTGCGCCGGTCGATCCGCGCGGACACGAGGCTCCCGCACGGATCGGCGCAGCGATCCGGGACTCCGTCTCCGCCCACCTGCGGAGCGATGTGCCGGTGTGCTCGCTGCTCAGCGGCGGAATCGACTCCACCATCATCGCGCGATGCGCAGCGCAATCCGGCCTCGCCGCGCAAGAGCCCGTGCGCACCTACTGCTCCGGGTTCGATGATGGTGCGCCCGATGCCGATCTCGCCTGCGCCCGGCGCGCTGCCGAGGAACTGGGGACATCGCACACACAAGCCCCGATCACCCAGCAGTTGTTCCTCGAACGATGGGCGAACATGGTCCGCCGGCTGGGCACGCCCCTCAGCACGCCCAACGAGGTCGCCATCAACGAGGTCGCGCGGCGACTCCGCGCCGATGGCCGCATCGTCGCCCTCTCCGGCGAGGGTGCGGATGAGTTGCTCGCCGGCTATGACCTGATCTGCGCCGCCGCCGCCAACTTCGAGCACAGCCACAGCCGCGAAGACTCTGCGACGCTCGCGACGCATCGGGCGATGCTGCACATCGAGGCGAACGCCTGGGTGCCCCCCGCATCCAAGCACGAAGTGCTCTCCGGGGATGTGTGGCGCGCATGTGGCCAGGATGCCGCGATGCGAGATGAGCTCGCGGCGGAGTTTGCCGCACTCGCCGCCGCCGCCGGCCCCGATGCAACCGGGCTCGATGTCCACCTTCGCTACCTGCGGCGCATCAACCTCGCGGGCCTCCTTCAGCGGCTGGACACCGCCACCATGCTCGAGAGCGTAGAAGGCCGCACACCCTTCGCCGATGTGCGGTTCGCCGAGCTTGCCGAATCACTCCCGGCAACCTGCAAGTTCTCGCCCGGGATCAACGGCGCGGCCTCGGGCACCAAGCTCCCGCTCCGAGCCGCCTTCGCGGGCGAGATTCCGGAGTGGGTTATCTCGCGCGCGAAGGCGAGTTTCCCGCTCCCGTTCACGGGGTGGCTGGCCGGGCTCGGCGATGCGCTCCGCGGCAGCGCGTTCGCCTCCGCCGCATTCGCGCCCGGCGCGGTCGAGGCCGTTGCCCAGCAACCCGCCGCGCTCTGGCGGCTCGCGTGGCCGATGCTCAACCTCTCGATATGGGGCGACCGCTGGTGGGGAAGCGGGGCGAGCGCGGACAGCACCGCGATCACCGAACCACGGATTGAGCTGAAGGCGGCCGCGCCGGCCAACCACTGCTCCGCAGCCCTGTAGCCGGAGTCACGTCGGCCAACCGTGCCGGAGCTCGGCGAGGCGCAGAAAGCACACGGGTGAGGGTGTGTGTGCCCTCCCAAAAGAGGTGGCGATCGTCAACCTGTTTGTGTGCGCACCATGAAGAACGCGCACGCAGTACGTATTGCGTGATGATCGTCTTAACATTGTAAAGACCGTCGCGCGCTCAACCTTCACGCAACCTGCGCGCGTCCTTAACCCTCTTCACAGTTGCATCTTCTAGTCTCTGCCACGCTGGTTCCGAGTGCAGGAAGCACGCGGCGGCGAACGGAGAAAAGTATGCAAACGCGACGTGGGTTTACGCTGATCGAACTGCTCGTGGTGATCGCGGTCATCGCCCTGCTGGTGGGGCTCCTGCTGCCGGCGATGGGCGGAGCGCGTGCGTCGGCCCGGGCCACAGCGTGCGCCGTCAACGCACGCTCCGTGGCTCAGGGTGTGGCGTTCTACAACTCCGAGACCGAGTACTTCCCCCCGAGCTACGTGTACGGAGACACTCAAACGGGCATGACCTGGGTGAAGGAGCAACAGCTCGACTCCAACCCCAACCCGGCAAACGGCTACATCCACTGGAGCGCAGCCCTGCTCGGCGATGGGGACAAAATCCCCGAGAAGGCATTCGAGTGCCCTGCATCGCCCAAGGGCGGCGCGCCGGCCACGAATCCGGGCCAGAGCCCCGACGACTGGGAATCGTGGCAGCAGAACGACCTTGGACAGGGGCCCCCCGGCGGGCCGACGCCCGATGATCGGCAGGCGCGCCGGATGGCCTACACAGGCAACGCGGCCATCTTCCCCCGCAACAAGTTCAACATCACGGCCGTGCGCAGGAACCAGCTCGTGCGCGACTCGCGCATCACGTTCCCATCGAGCACCATCCTCGCCACCGAGTTCCTGAACCTCGCCGGCGACTGGCAGACGATCGCCGACGGCGCGGAGAGCAAGAGCCACCGACCGATCACCCCGTTCATCGGCGGCTCTTCGGGCACCAACATCTACCAGGAGCCCGACACCGGAAACATCCCCAGGTTCTTCTATCCCAACGAGAACGAGATCTATCCCAAGGACCAGCTCGGCTCGGGCATGATCCGCGACGGCAACACGATCCTCAATGCCGTCGGCCGCTCCCACCCCAACAAGGACAAGCGCATCGGCGGCGGGGCAAACTTCTCGTTCATCGATGGCCATGTCGAGAGCATGAGCGTGCTCGATTCAGTGAAGCGCAAGCTCTGGGGCGACAAGTTCTACAGCCTGACGGGCCGCAACACACGCGTCGATGAGGACGGGTTCTAACACGACCTGCACGCGATCTTGGCCCGAGCTTGAACGCCACGGGCATGAAAGCGATTGGAAAGCTGCGACAATACCCACGCTGAACCGCACACGCGGTCAGCGCGACCAGAAGTCGGAAGCAGCACGAGTTCAGTTTGCGTGGGCGGCGCATGGACCCTGCACCGCCGTGCGCTGTCGCCTCGCAATGACGACACCCCGCGATCGGGACGCGGGATCGGGTCCAGCGCTGTCGGCAACCCGGGCCGGCTCATGCATCTCGACCGCGACCACACTTTCCCAGGAGGATCGAATGACTCGGAAGACGAACATGAAGCTGGCCATGGCGACCGCGTGCGGCGCCGCGATTGGCCTCACAACCCTCGCGCCCGCCCAGCCGGACTTTGTCAGCATCTCCGGCGCAACACTGCTCGAAAATCTCTTCAACGCCCGCGCCGCGACGGTCGATTTCATCGATGTCGATGCAAACGGCGTTGCCCGCGGCTTTCCGAGCGGCACCAACCAGCAGCTCGCGCCCTACATCCTGCCGACCTTCACCGGCACGTGGAACTGGGACCCGTCCGTCAAGGTCGCCGTTGTCTACGACGCCGTCGGCTCGACCAACGGTTTCCAGGAGCTGCTCCGCTTCGGCCGCGGCTTCGTGACCGAGCCCGGCACCAACACCAATCGCACCGTCAGCCTCCCCATCGCCGACCGCACGGTCTCCTACTTCAACCGCTACCGCCACATCCTTGCCGGCGTCGCCAACAACGCCGGCGATGACAGCGGCGGCGATGAGTTCCCTGACACCGGCATCATCACCAACTCGTTCAACCCCGGTGGTACGCCCGTGCGCTCGGCGATGACCCTCAACGCCAACAACTCGTTCACCGCTCTGTTCTCCAGCACCGCCGTCCCCTCGACCTCTCCCAACGAGGGAATCACCGTAGATGGCGGACGCACGGTGGACATCGCCCCGCTGGATGTCCCGACGACGTGGGCCGTGACCCAGGCAGGAACCCCCGGCTTTGAACTCAATCCTCTCGAGCCCGGCTACGGCAACAACGGCCGTCTGTCCGTCGACAAGGCCGGTGTCGCCACGGTCACGGGTCACAAGCTCGCGACGCTGACCGCGGGCGCGGTCCTTTCGACGACTCCGTCGGGCGTCTACAACCCGGATGCCACCGCCGACTATGTCTTCGATACCGAGCTGGTGGTCGCGCCGGTTGCGCCGATCGTGAACTTCGGCGCGGGCGTCTCACAGATCCGCATGACCGAACTCCGCCACCTGTTCACGACCGGCCGCATGCCGACCGGTGAGAACCTGATGGCGATCACTCGCGACTCGGGATCGGGCACCCGCAACGCCTGGGACAACTCGCTCGGCATCGACCCCTCGTGGAACGTGGGCGAGAACGTCGGCCTGCGCAACAACAACATCGCCAACGACAAGCCCGGTACGGCCTTCCTGCCGTCCAACAAGGGCGGCAACAACCGCGTCGAAGAGAGTGTCTTCGGCAACCGTCTGGCGATCGGATACGTCGGTCCGGAGCGCGGCTTTACCAACTCCGGACAGCTCTTCCTCACAACGGGCCGCTGCGGCATTCCCGATGTCATGAACGACCTTCCGTCCTACGGCGGCACCTCATGGGTCCGCCCGACGGCCGATGCCCTTCTCGATAACGACGGGAACACCGGATACGTCATCTTCGGCCCCGGCGTCGTGGCGACCTTCGGCGATCCCAAGAGCGTGCCCGCTGCCAAGGGAGGCCTTGGCTGGGAGGAGATGTACGACGACAACGCACCGGCCAACGGCATGTACGACATCGGCGAGGCGTTCAGCGACTTCAACGGCAACGGCGTGCGCGATGCGGTCGAAGCCCGTCCCGCGCTGCTCAACCCGCCCATGCGCAACGAGACCGCCGCCGCGATCATCAACAACTTCACCCGCTCGATCGATGCTTTCGTCTCGCTTCCCGGCTCCGATCCGACCGTCTTCACCGCGGGCGAATACGCCTCCCAGCAGTTCATCCTCTTCGGCGCGGTCGACAATCTCAAGAAGTCCGTGGGCGGGATCGACCCGATCGTGCTGGTTCCCAATCCCCAGCTCAACCAGGCGCTCCAGGACTTCACCCGCAATCCTGCCAACGGCAGCGTCTACACCCTGCCCGGCTTGTCCACGTTCGACTACAACGTCGCCGGCGCGGGCGATACGCTCGGCAACAGCCGCGCCGGCAAGGTGCCCAACCGCACTGTCGCCGCTGCGACCTATTCCGACCAGGCGCTCGTCCCGGGCGGCGATTCGTACATCACCGAGGGCGGCACCAACCTCGCCTACACCACCAACCTCCCGCTCCGCAACCTGATCGCGGGCGATTTCAACGGCGACGGTCTGCGCAACTGGAACGACTCCTCTGAGATGATCGAGGCGTGGCGCAAGCGCACCGCCGGTGCTGTCTACACCCCCGCCGCGGCATCCGGGGCCCTCGCCGCGCTTGCCGCCTCCACCGGCGAACCCGCCAACGCGGCCGACGTTTGCATCGAGGTTCTCGGCGACTTCAATGGCGACGGCTCCTTCAACGCCTTCGACCTCCGCTACTTCGCCGACGGCCTCGCCAAGGACCCCGTCACCGGGCTCCTCAACCGCAAGCAGGGCTTCATCCGTCTCGACGATGCGCTTGACGCTCAGACCGGCGGCGTGGACATCAACGTCTTCAACACCGTCCTCGCCACCGGCAAGCCCTACGCCAAGGGCGACTCCCGCGGCGATGTGGCCAACGCCCTCGGCCGAGTCACCCCCGGCTTCCAGCCCATCGGTGCCGACGGGTACATCGGCGCCGTCCCCGATGCCAACACCATCAACGCGGCGGACATCGACTACGTCTACGCCCAGTTCAAGCAGTCGGTCTCTCCCGCCACGGCCCGCCGCACCCTCGTCACCGATGGCGCGGCAAACTGGGATAACCTGGCCGAGGCCGTCAGCTTTGATCTCTCCGCCGACATGACCGGCGATCTCATCGTCAATCAGGTCGATGTCGATGAACTCGTCCAGGTGATCCTCGGCACCACCTACGCCGATGTGAACCTCGATGGAATCGGCGACTGCTCCGATCGCGACACCGCCATCACCAACCTCGGCAACGCCGGCGGCTGGGCGCAGGGCGATGTCAACGGCGACGGCGTCGTGACCATGGCCGACGTCAAGCTCATCGCCCGCACCATCTGCCCGGCCGATTGGGATGGTGATTGTGTTCGCGGCGTGCAGGACATCTTCGCCTTCCTGGCCGACTGGTTCGCCCAGAGCCCCGATGCGGACATCGACGGTTCGGGCACGGTCGCTGTTCCCGATATCTTCGCCTTCCTCTCCGCCTGGTTCGCCAGCTGCTGATCCGTTCGCAGCAGCGTCCTGATTCGATAATCTGACGATCTGTGCAAGGGCCCCGGCTGTGTTCCGCCGGGGCCTCTCTCGTTTAATCCAGCACCTTCACCCTCGTCGCAACCGACTCCACCTCCGGCAGTTCCTTCGCCCCTTTCACACCCGCTTCCTCAAACTTCTTCAGCGTCGGCTCAAACCGCCCCTGATACGACGCCACAAACGCGTTGTACTTCTCAACCGCCTTCTCCAGCGATCCCCCCATATCCGCGATGTACCCAAACGCCGTCGCCGCACGCTGGTGCAGCTCGCGCCCAAGGTCCCGCAGCTCCGCCGCGGCCTTCGCCAGCTTCTGTTCCTGATACCCAACCGCCACCGCCCGCAGCAGGCCGATCAGCGTCGCCGGGCTCGCCAGGATCACGCCCTGCTCCGCCGCACGCTCCAGCAGGTCCGCCTGCCTCGACAGCGCGGCATCCACAAACTGATCCCCGGGGATAAACATCACCACAAACTCCGGCGATCCGTCATACTGCGTCCAGTACTTCTTCCGCGCAAGCGCTGTCGCCTGCTCCGACACATGCCGCGCAAACCGATCCAGGCACGCCTCCGCCTCTTCTGGCGTCGCGGCCTCCATCGCTTCCAGGTACGCCCGGATGTTCGTCTTCGCATCCACGACGATCACCCGCTCGCTCGGCAGCTTCACCACCATGTCCGGCCGAAGCGCAACGCCATCAACATCGCGGCTCTGTTCCTGCTCCGTAAAGTCGCAGTACGCGCTCATCCCCGCAAGCTCCGCCACGCGCCGAAGCTGAATCTCCCCATACCGCCCGCGCACATGCGGATCGCGCAGCGCACGCACCAGCCGCCCGGTCTCCTCCTTCAGCGAGGTCCCCGCCGACTCGATCACCGCCAGCTTGTCATCCGTCCGCTTCAAGGTCTCCGCGATCGGCTTCACCAGCTCATCCACCGCCGATCGCTTCGCCTCCAGCTTCTGCTCCGCCATCGTCAGGAACTGCGCCGAGTTCTTCTCCATCGCCTCGCGCGAGAGCGATGCAAACGCCTCGCGCATCTTCGCATCCATCTGTGCAAGCTGCTGCTTCACCGCCTCGTGCTCCCGCAGCGCGCTCTCCAGCTTCCCCGCCGCGACCTCCTGCACCCGTTGCAGCTTCTCCGTCCACAGCGCATCACGCTTGGCCAGCGCATCGGCCAGCGTCCCCTCGGATCGCCGCACCATCTCCGCCTTCTCCGCGCTCGCGCGTTCCGCCGATTCAACCAACTGCCGTGCAAGCCCCTCCGCCCGTTCCGTCGCCGCGGCCGCCGCCGCGCCCGCCCGCTGCATCTCCGCCCCGACCTCCCCCAGCCGCGCTGCCGCGCTCCGCGCCTCCTCCCTCGCGCCCATCGCCTCTCGCTGCGCCGCCTCGACCTCCGCCCCCGACCGCGCAGCCGCCGAGGCCAGCCGCCCGCGCTCCATCGCCAGCCAGCCCGCCGCGATCGCGCATCCCAGCGCAAGCAGCCCAACAACGACCAGTGCAATCTCCATAGCCACCAGTGTACACGACCCCGCATCCGCGGCCGGATTCTGTTCGTCTGCCAATCTGGCACCGCTCCGCGCCAACGCCAGACCACTGGCAGCCCCTGCCCGCCCCCGCCCGACCGCCAACCAACGCAAACACGCTGGTTTTGGCCGCCTCGCCCCGTCCCCGCGTGCCCCGCGGCGGCGACACACCCCCGCCCGTCCGGCACCAATCTTGCCATCTGATCCGCACGATGGTCATGCTGCGCCCGACCAACCCGGCGATCGATCCCGCCTCCCGGCCCCGCCGAGAGGCCCTCGCCGCCGCGCCGCGCACCCGAATCCAGGCCTTCTTCCGGCTCACCATCCGCACCGCCTCGCACCACCGCGATGATGCCCCGCACCACGGCGGTTCGCGTCCGACACCGCCCCCGAGCAGTGGGGGAGCGAGCAGTGGGGGAGTCGGCGGGGCAGCGGACGCTCAGGCCGACCGCTGGGCATACCTCAAAGTCGAGCCCCCCAGCTCGCCCGATCGTCCCGCCGCAGCACCGGGCAACCCCAACCGCCTGAACCTGCTCCTCTCCTGGGGCGGCTGGCAGAACGAATCCTGGGCCGACCGCCTCCCCGCGCTGCTCGAACCGATGGGCGTCCACTCCCTGCGCGTCCGCACCGCCCGCGAGGCCGAGCGTGCCATCCGCAGCAACCCCGTCCACATCGCCGTCGTCGATCTCGGCCTCCCCCTCGATGCCGCACACTCGACCCCCGCCGGCGCAGCGACGCATCAGGGCGAAGAAGCCGGCCCGCGCGTGCTGGAGCTTCTCCGCCGGCTCGACTCTCCCCCGCCCACCGTCGTCGTCCAGCAGTCGCGCAGCGCACGCGATGCCTCCCGCCACATGTCCGCCGCCCTCCGCTGCGATGCCTTCGCCGTCGTTGATCGCGCTGCGGCCGATGTCGAACTCATGCTCAAGGTTCTTCAGCGTTGCCTGCAACGCTTCTATCACGGCCGCTGGCCCGGCAGCCAATAAGCACTTCTTCTTCTTCTTCTTCTTCTTCTTCTTCAATCCAAAATCCGCAATCCAAAATCTCTTTTCCCCGTCCACTTTCTGATTCTGAGGAGACTCCGACCATGGCCAAGACCGCAACCGCATCGTCCGCCGCAACCAAGATCCGCCCCCTCCACGACAAGATCATCGTCCGCCGCGATGAGGCCGAGGACCGCACCGAGTCCGGCATCTTCCTGCCCGAGAAGGCCAAGGACACGCCCAAGACCGGCATCGTCGTCGCCGTCGGCACGGGTACCCTCAACACCGACACCGGCGCGCTCGTCCCCCTCACCGTCAAGAAGGGCGACCGCGTGATCTTCTCCTCCTACGCCGGCACCGAGATCAAGCTCGGCGCGGTCGGCTCCGCCGAAGAGAAGCTCCTGGTCATGAGCGAAGAGGAAGTCCTCGCCATCGTGGACTGAGCCCACCCGCCCATGACCACCGACCAGCTCCGACAAGCCTGCAAGGAACTCAACGGCAAGCGCGATGCCGTCATCTACTTCACACGCGCTGAGAAGTGCATCGTCACCAACGCGATGCTCCTCCCCGAAGAGCCCGACCACCTCATCAAGCTCACCGACGGCAAGCACGTCTACATCATCGACTCCGCCGATGTCGCGTGGATCAAGATCGGTTAACCGCCAACACCACCGCCTAGTGCCCAGTGCCCAGTGCCTAGTGCCTAACGCCTATTCCAAGGAATCATCGAAATGGCCGCAAAGCAGATCGCATTCGAAACCGACGCACGCGAGCGGATCCTCCGCGGCGTGCAGAAACTCGCCCGCGCAGTCAAGGTCACCCTCGGCCCATCCGGCCGCGTCGTCGTCCTCGAGAAGTCCTTCGGCTCTCCCCTGGTCACCAAGGACGGCGTCACCGTCGCCAAGGAGATCGAGCTCGAAGACCCCTACGAGAACATGGGCGCGCAGATGATCAAGGAAGTCGCCACCAAGGCCTCCAAGGATGCCGGCGACGGTACCACCACCGCCACCATCTACGCCGAAGCCATCTTCACCGAGGGCCTCAAGAACATCACCGCCGGCGCCAACGCCAACCAGGTGAAGCGCGGCCTCGATATCGCCGTCGCCGCCATCGTCGAAGAGCTTCACTCCATGTCCAAGAAGGTCTCCTCCTCCAAGGAGATCGCCCAGGTCGGCACATGCTCCGCCAACCAGGATGACCAGATCGGCAAGATCATCTCCGAAGCCATGGACAAGGTCGGCAAGGACGGCGTCATCACCGTCGAAGAGGGCAAGAGCCTCGACACCGAGGTCGAGCTCGTCGAGGGCATGCAGTTCGACAAGGGCTATCTCTCGCCCCACTTCGTGACCAACCCCGCCACGATGGAGTGCATCCTCGACAAGCCCTACATCCTCATCTTCGAGAAGAAGATCAACTCCGCCAAGGACCTCCTCCCCGTCCTCGGCAAGATCGCCGAGCAGGGCGCATCCCTCCTCATCATCGCCGAGGACATCGAGGGCGAGGCCCTCGCCACCCTCGTCGTCAACAAGCTCCGCGGCGTCCTGAAGATCGCCGCCGTCAAGGCCCCCGGCTTCGGCGACCGCCGCAAGGCCATGCTCGAGGACATCGCCGTCCTCACCGGCGGCAAGGCCATCATGGAAGAGCTCGGCATCGAGCTCGACAAGGTCACCACCGCCGACCTCGGCCGCGCCAAGAAGGTCACCATCGACAAGGACAACTGCACCATCGTCGAGGGCGCAGGCTCCCCGTCCGACATCAAGGGCCGCATCGAGCAGATCCGCCACCAGGTCGAGGCCACCACCTCCGACTACGACCGCGAGAAGCTCGAGGAGCGCCTCGCCAAGCTCGCCGGCGGCGTCGCGCAGATCAACGTCGGCGCGGCCACCGAAGTCGAGATGAAGGAGAAGAAGGCCCGCGTCGAAGATGCACTCCACGCCTGCCGCGCAGCGGTCGAAGAGGGCATCCTGCCCGGCGGCGGCGTCGCCATCCTCCGCGCCCGCCGCGCCCTCGAGAAGGCCCGCAAGAAGGCCTCCGGTGATGAGAAGATCGGCATCGACATCATCGACCGCGCCGTCTCCTACCCCATCAAGCAGATCGCGGCCAACACCGGCCTCGACGGCTCGATCATCGCGATGAAGGTCGAGGAGTCCAAGGACAACAACTTCGGCTTCAACGCCATGACCCACGAGTACGGCGACCTCATGCAGATGGGCGTCATCGTCCCGACCAAGGTCGAGCGCGTCGCCCTGCAGAACGCCGCGAGCATCGCGGGCCTGCTCCTGACGACCGATGCCGCGATCGTCGAGCTCAAGGACAAGAAGAAGGCTGCTGTTCCCGCGGGCGGCGGCATGGATGATATGGACTACTGATCTAGTCAGAGCCGAGCGGCGTGAGCCGTCGGAGCACAAACTCGACGCACTCTGCGGCCCCGGTCACTTGACCGGGGCCGTTCTTTTTGAGATGCTCGGGACGACCCATACGACGAAGATGACGAATAGGTCGTATGCGTCGTATCGGTCCTATTGCCTTTCCTATGCCTGAACAACGCTTCATCCCCCCGCACGGCAACTACCGTGAACTCCTCGCCTATCAAAAGGCGGAAGTCGCCTACGACATAACCTTCCGTTTTTGTCAGCGATTTCTCTCCAGAGGTGATCGCACAGTCGATCAGATGATTCAGGCCGCCCGCTCAGGCAAGCAGAACATCGCCGAAGGCAGCCAGGCATCCGGCACCTCAAAGGAAACCGAGATCAAGCTCACCAACGTTGCCCGCGCCAGCCTCGAAGAGCTCTTGATCGACTACCAGGACTTCCTTCGCGTCCGTGATCTCCCGCTCTGGAACAAGGACTCAAAGGAGGCCATCTTCGTTCGCCGCATCGATCATGGAGTGTCAACGTCCTTTGAGTCCTATCGAGAGTTCACCGAATCGCGGCCTGCGGATGTCGTCGCAAACATCGCCATCTGCGTCATCCACCAGGCCAACTACCTGCTCGACCAGCAGATCGCCCGGCTCGAACAGGATTTCATTGCCAATGGCGGCCTGCGCGAAGCCATGACCAGAGCACGACTGCGGCACAGAGACGGTGGCCGCGGCGTCCCTCCACAGGACTCTTAGCGCCCGTGTGTTCTGAAGGCCGTCATTTCTGAAGCGACACGCGGCATCGGCGAACTCTTTTCATGCCTTGCCGTGCCACGGATCCGGCAGCTCTGGGCCGGGTCCGTGCGCTTCGCCCCACCCCCCCGCGCGCCCACTCCCCCGCGGCGTCTCCGCCTTCAAGGCAGGGGTTGCGGGCGTGGCGGGGGAACAGCGGGGGGGTTGGTTCCCCTGCCATTCGCTGCACGCACGCCCACCACAACTGCCTACTGACCGCATCGATCGTCGCTCATGCCAGCGGAAGGGCCGCCCCTTCGCCGGCACCTCCATCCCCTGCCAGAGTGAAGGCGAGCGTCGCACCAGACATCCGGCGCGAGCATCCCTCTTGTGCCCCCGCGGCAAACCCTGTACGCTCCTCTGCCTCATCCTCCGGAGCCGCCCCATGCCCAAACTCCCCGCCGCCAACCTGGCGAAGCTGAAGACAGCCTTCGCCTCGAACCACTTCCCCGATGACGGCCCGGATGCCGATTTCCTCTACGACTTTGTGAGCGAACTTCATTACTCGACCGCCGAAGACGCGTTCGAACCCGGCCCGCGTTCGGCTCGCCGGGACGTCAGCATTCTTCTGAACATCTGGGATTCGATTCCCTGCGACGGCATGATCACCGGCGTCTTCATGAATCAGGCCGAACTCGTTCCGGAAGCGATCGCCATCGCGAGCGAACTTGGCCTTCGCGAACAGGCCAAGCTCCTGCAGCAGGGCCTCGCGCTCTTTCCCGCGCACCTCGTTGACGGCCACGATATCCATGCACGCCTCGAGTGGTTCCGATCTCCCGAAGGCGAATCAGTGAGCGATGAGATTGACCAACTCGGCGATACGCTCGAAGAGTGGGAGCACCGCGGCCCGGTCTACGAAGCATGTCTCCGCCGCGTGCTAGCCGAGCCGGCGCAGTTTTTCGACGCCTAGTCGATCCCCAACTCGGAAGCTTGCGCGGTGCGGCCTCTCTCGGCGCGGCACTCCTGACCTCTCCTTGCTTTGCCGTGCCACGGATCCCACTTTCTCTGAAGTGGGGTCCGTGCCCTCCGCCCATCTCCCCGCGCCACCACCTCGCCCGCGGCCTCGCTTCCTCCCCTCCCCGCCCTCCAAAAAAATCTGGCCCCAAACCCAACGGCAAACCAGCACCCCGACCCCGCCTCGCATCCCTATGTACTGATGCATCAACAACTTAACCAAGTTCCCCACACCAAACAAAATCCTTTCTAGCTCCTTGACAAGGCACCAAGCAAACACCATACTGTGTGCCATGAGCCTTGCCGGGGTCCAATCCTCTCCTCCATCCGCGGGCTTTGCCCCCGCCTCCGCCTCCGCCCCCGCCGACTTCGGCGAGAACGCGCACCTTCAACCCTCGGATTCCGACTCCCGCGGCGACTCCTCCTCCTCCAATCCGCAATCCAAAATCCCAGGTCCGAAATCGGATGACATCCCCCGGCCTCGCCGCCCCGTCCCCCTCGTCTTCGATCCCTGCATCAACGATGAGGCCAACATCTTCGAGGCCATCAGCGAATCGCACTCCTCCATCGCCGACCTCGCCTTCAACTACAAGACCACCGTCAACGCATTCTCCATGTGGCTGATGCGCGAGGATGTCCAGGCCAAGCTCGCCGCTGTTTCCGCGGCGGGCGCATGCGCGACCCGCATCGGCGCAGTCAGCCAGCTCCCCGAAGTCGTCGGCGCGATGATCATGCAGGTTCGCGGCTGCATCACCGACGAAACCCACCGCCTCAACCCGCCCGGTCTCGAGAACGACAAGATGCAGGACCGCCGGCGCACCACCGCCCGCCGCGCTGCAAACCTGCTCCTCCGCCTCGCCACCTTCGATCCCTCGCGCCCGCTCTATCGCCGCCGCGTGGACAGTTCCTCCCCCGCCGCCGCGAACAAGTCCTCACGAGAAAGCCACAGGACCACGACGCTCCGCACCACCGACCTGGAGCGCGAGTCATACGCGAACGATTCGCAGTTCGAGTGTGCCCCCGTGCGGGAGTTGCCTTCGGTTTCCACATCCCACATCCAACAACCCACATCCCACATCGCCGCTCCGTCCATTCTCGACCTCTGCAGTCTCGCGATGTCCGCCCTCGCGAGCTCGCGCTTCAGCCATCTCGCGGCCGAACCGATCCACATCGAGCCCATCGCGCCCGCAAATGCTGCCGACCCGATCGACACGCGTGCGGAGCCGCCGCAAGCGGCCCGCCCACCGTCGCGGCACCCCGGCTTCATCACCATCTCGCGCGGCGGCCTGGACATTCTCGTCCCCGCCCCGCCGGATGAATCCCCGCCCATCTCCGCATCATCCCGCGCGCCGCCCGCCGCCGCCGCGGCCGGACGCTGACACCAAGCGGAGATTCCCTCATTTCTTCGACCCGCCACTGCTCCCACGTGCTAAGAGAAGCGGGTGGGGGGGCGGTGGGGGGGCTGTTTCGCGCGCGAACCTTTTCTCCGCTCGCCCGTATACCATGTACCGACTCGCCTCACAGGGCCAACGCATGCACCTCGCACACTGCACATCCCGCCGCACCCCATCAGCGCACGCCCCGCGGCCGCGCCGCAGTGGCCGCTTCGCCTCGCATCTCAAGGGCATCAAAACGCCCGCACTCCTCCGCTGCGCCGGCCGTCTCCTCACCCTCATCTAAACCCTCGACCCACGCAACTGCACCCAGGCCCGGGGCGTTTGCCCCGGGCTTGTTGCTTTGCTCACGTCCCTGTATCACTCCAAGGAGTTCGTCATGAACCGCAAACGCACCATCGTCAACACGCTCGACAAGGAACGTCTTTCATCGATCCTCACCGGCCGGTGGGAGGGTGATTGGCCGATCACGCGCCTGCGGATGCTGATCGAGAGCTCGCGCATCGTCGAGCCGCGACGCATCCCGCGCAACGTCGTCACGATGAACTCGCGCATCCGCATCCACGACCCGCTGTGGGAATCCGATGAGACTTTCACGCTGACCTATCCCGACAGCCCCTCGGAGGACTCCAATGGCGATGCCGTCAGCGTCACCAGCCCCATCGGCGCGGCCATCTTCGGCAGCCGCGAGGGCGATGAGGTCCGCTGGATCGGCCCCCGCGGCCCGCGCCGCGTCGTCGTCTCGGCGATCGAGTTCCAGCCCGAACGCGAGGGCCGCTACGACTTGTGATCTTCAAATCCCCTTCCGCGGCTGCGTAAACCCGCGGATGGCCCCGAACCCGCGGCGGGCCCGCGGCGTACGTGCAGCGAGGCCTATTCAGCCACACCAGTGTTTCTCTGCGCACAGGAGACCTCCCATGCAGATCCAGTTCAACTACGCCAACGTCGAGGCTTCCAAGCCTCTCGAAGACCACGTCGCGACGGTGCTGCAGTCCTCCGTCGGCCGCTTCGCCGATCGCCTCACACGCATCGAGGCGCACTTCTCCGACCTGAACGGCGCGAAGAAGAGCGGCCCCGCCGACAAACGCTGCCTCCTGGAGGCCCGCCCCACAGGCCGCGACCCAATCGCCATCGAGTGCGTGGGCGACACCTTCTACACCGCGGCCAGCGAAGCGGCGGGCAAACTCGGCCGAGCGATCGCCAACCGCCTGGATCGCCCAACCCATTGACCCCGCATCCTGTTGTGCCCGCGGATCCGTCGGCGTACCATGCTCCCGCCGCGGGCGTAGTTCAGCGGTAGAACGTCAGCTTCCCAAGCTGAATGTCGCCGGTTCGATTCCGGTCGCCCGCTTTCGTGAATGCCCGGCAGAAGCAGGCAAGAACCCCGGCAATCGCCGGGGTTTGTTGTTTGGGCAGGGACACGCTGTGGGCACCGTCCTTGTACCCCCGATGCGGGGCCACTACCCTCTGCCTCTATGCGCATTGTGCTGGTCAACTGGGCGAGGATCTGGGACGGCGCTGAGCACGGCGGCGGCGTCAACCAGTACTGCCAGGCGTTGGCCTTGGACCTGATCCGGAGGGGCCACGAGGTTGTGTCTCTGTTCGGCGGGATCACGTTTGTCCCGGACCGGAAAGACTGCTTCATCCGCCGGCACGACGACTGGATGGGCGTGAAGGTCTTTGAGGTGATCAACTCGCCGGTGATGGCCCCCGCCGCGGTGCAGTTTCGCGAGCCGATGGGGGAGGTCAGCGCACCGGAGCTTGAGGCGCGGGTGGGGGAGCTGTTTGAGTGGCTGAAGCCCGATGCGGTGCACTTCAACAACCTGGAAGGGTTCAGCATCGGGTGTGTGGAGCGGGCGAAGCGGGTTGGCGCGAAGACAATCTTCAGCCTGCACAACTACCACACGCTGTGCCCGCAGGTGTACTTCATGCAGGGGCACCGCGAAACGTGCTACGACTTTGACAACGGGCACAACTGCGCAAAGTGCGTTGATGCGCTGCACCCGGGGGAAGAGCGGACGAAGCTGGAGGCGGAGTTTGCGCGCGGCCGCGGCGGGAAAGAAGTGCAAGAAGCCGCGAAGCAGTTCCGCGAGGCGGCGGGTGGGCCGTGGCGCGCGGTGAAGTCGAGTGTGGGGTTGGCGCGGGCGTGGTGGAGGACGCGGGGACGGCTGCCGGGGAGTGCGGTGAACGGGGCGGGGGATGTGACGGGTGCGCGGCCGGCGGGGGAAGGGGATGCGCGGGGACGGACGCCACAACTCATGGCGGAGCTGAACCCGCCGAAGTCGCAGAGCGCGGATTCTCCGGAGCTTCGACCGCTGGACAACTCGATCCTTCCGGAGCCGCCGAGCGCGAAGCCGCCGAACGACTATGCGAGACGCCGCGCGGCGATGGTGCAGATGCTGTCATCGTGCGACCGTGTACTGGCGGTGAGCACGTTCGTCGGGCGGAAGTTTGCGTCGATGGGGGTGAGCTCGGGGGAGGGCGGATCGTTGCGGGTGCTGCCGATTGGCTCACGGATTAATCGGGTGATCGCGCTGAAGCCGGATTTGCTGTTTGATCCGCCGCCCTTCGAACGCGCACCGATGAAGACGCGGCCGGTGCGGCTGCTGTTCCTGGGGTACAACCATCACTACAAGGGCCTGCCGATGGTGGCGGAGACCTTGGAGATGATGAGCCCGGAGCATCTACGGAGGATTGATCTGTCGGTGTTTGCGCTGGGCGGGCAGACGATCGAGTGGATGTTCCGGAGATTGGAGCCGCGGCTGGGGAAGCTGAAGTATGCGTATGGGTACACGTTCCACGACATCCCGTGGATGATGGGGGGCAAGGATCTGACGCTGGTGCCGAGCGTGTGGTGGGACAACGCGCCGCAGACGGTGTTTGAGTCGATGTCGTGCGGGGTGCCGGTGCTGGGCGCGGCGGTGGGGGGGATTCCGGACTTCGTGCACCACGGGGTGAATGGGCTGCTGTTCAGGGGGAATGATCGCGAGGACTTGAAGCGGCGGCTGATCGAGGTGATCGAGAACCCGTGGCAGCTTGAAGAGCTGCGGAAGAGCGTGCGGCCGTGCAAGAGCATCGAGGAGCACACGCCGGAGATGGAGCGGATCTATCGCGGCGAGGATGTGGGAGAGATGGTGATGACGGGTGAGCCGGTGCAGATCGTGGTGTCGGCGGGTGCGGGCGCGGGATCTCCGACGGCGGGGGGCGAGCGATGAGCGTTGTTCCGACGACTGGACGCAAGGCGATCGAGGTGGCTATGCCGACGGCTGAAGCGGGGCAGGTGGAGGCGGCGGCAGTGAGCGAAGCGGGCGCGGCGGTGGCCGCGCATGCGGGGGGGAGCGCTTCGCAGGCGAACGTGTTCATGATCGTGGTGACGTTCAATCGCAAGCCGCATGCGGTGAACGTGATCGGGGCGATTGCCTCGCAGGGGCATCCGCGCGAGTTGATGGATGTGGTGATCGTTGATAACGCGGGGACGGATGGGACGCTGGAGGCGATTGTCGAGAAGTGGAAGCCGGAGCGGGTGATTCGGAACTTGACGCCGCGGGCGAGTGAGCCGAAGTTTCAGCCGCCGGATGCGGCGATGGGCTCGGAGAAGAACGCGGCGGGGTTCCGGTCGCTGACGGTGGTGCGGAACCAGGCGAACCTTGGCGGGTGCGGCGGGTTCAACACGGGGTTTGCGTTTATCGATGCGGTGAGCCGGGGGGAAGTGGGGCTGGGC
>JAEYUO010000071.1 GCA_023432465.1 Planctomycetota bacterium
GGGAACTCCACATCCAGTCAGCTTCCATTGAGCCCGAAGGCTCCCCCGCGGCCGTCCTCCCCGATCCTCCCCCGTCAGGGGGAGGTGCCGCCGTAGGCGGCGGAGGGGGCAACGTGCCTTTCCTTCCAACCCTTCCGCCCCTTCACGCCGCACATGACCAAGCGGCTCATCCCGCGCCCCAGTCTTCGCCTTCGCCTTCCAATCCAAAATCCCAAATCCAAAATCCGCAATCGGAAACCCCCGACGCCCCATCCCACGGGCGACGTCAGGTTCCAACCACCTTCTCCCCCATCATCAACGACGAAGCGAACATCCTCGCCTCCATCGCCCGCGGCGACCGCACCCTCCCAGACCTCGCCGAGGAACACGCCACCACCGTCACCGCGCTCTGCCTCTGGCTCCAGCGCGAGGACGTCCAGCAAAAGCTCAACGATCTCACCACCGCCGGCGCAACACTCACGCGCATCGCGGCGGTCAACCAACTCCCCAAAGCCGTCAGCGCACTCAGCTTCCAGATCGACGGCTACATCTTCGATCGCACCCACAACCTCATCAAGCCCGGCCTCGATGCCGACCGCATCTCCGCCACCCGCGATGCCAACGTCCGCAAGGCCGCGCACCTCATGCTCCGCCTCGCCAAGTTCGACCCCAACCAGCCCGTCTACCGCCGCCGCGAACGCGCCGCCCGCGCGATTCCAAGCACCCTCGCCCCGCAAGGCTTTGCGCAGCGGGGAGAGGTGGCGAGTGCGCAGCACGAGCCGGTGAGGGGCGTCTTCAGCAATCTCCCACACGCCGACATCGTCACGCCGGACTTTGCGAGCGAAACGGAGCGCGCACGTCTCGTGCCTTCAATCTCCCACAAGGGGGAGGTCGGGGGGGCGCCGAAGGCGACGGTGGGGGCTCCTGCCTTTCCTACTGACTTCGCTCCCGCCTTTCCTACGTCTTCTTCTTCCTGCCTTTCAGTCTTCACATCCCAAGTCCCCTCTCCCACATCCGACTTCGAGCCCGAGCCGAGTCCGCCCGACTCATCCTGACCAGCCTGCCGATGATCAATGCGGACGCCCGGCTCTTGCAGCGCAGTCCTCACCCGGCGCACCGCTCGCTGGCGCTCGGGCCTCGGATGAAGCCGGCTCGATGTCGCCTCTTCCGTCTTCCCTCTGCGGCTCCGCGCCTCTGCGCGAGGCTTTTGTTCTCCGCGCGCGGTCCACGCCCCTCCGAATCTGCCGCTCTGCTGCTTCCCCGCCCCGCGCTCCGGGCCGATACCCTCTTGACGCCTCCCGAACCGATGCATGCCGGTACAACCGGCTGTACCGTTCGCTGTCGTCTATACGGAGCCCGTTCCCATGCCCGATCCCCTTGCCCCGCACACGTCCGTCGCCGCGATCAGTGACCCGCAGGAGGCCGTCGCCCGCGTCCGCGATGCCTACACGAAGATGTGCGAGCAGATCCACAAGGTCATCGTGGGTCAGGACGAGGTCGTCGAGCAGATTTTGATGTCGATGTTCTGCCGCGGCCATGCGCTGGTCGAGGGTGTGCCCGGGCTGGCCAAGACGCTGCTCATCTCGACGATCTCGCGGACGCTGAGCCTGGGGTTCAGCCGCATCCAGTTCACCCCCGACCTGATGCCCAGCGACATCACCGGCACCGAGGTCATCGAGGAAGACAAGAGCACGGGCTCGCGCGAGCTGCGGTTTGTGAAGGGTCCGATCTTCGCGAACGTGATCCTCGCCGATGAGATCAACCGCACCCCGCCCAAGACGCAGGCCGCGCTGCTCGAGGCGATGCAGGAGCACCAGGTGACCGTCGGCGGCATGCAGCACAAGCTGCCCAGCCCGTTCTTCGTGCTCGCGACGCAGAACCCCATCGAGCAGGAGGGCACGTATCCGCTCCCCGAGGCGCAGCTCGACCGGTTCATGTTCAAGGTGCGGATCACCTACCCGACGGCGGAAGAGGAAATGGAGATCGTCAAGCGGACGACCTCGGGCAACCGCGGCCAGCCGGATGCGATCTTCAACGCGGCGGACATCGCACGCGTGCAGGACCTGGTCCGCACCGCGCCGGTGCCCGACTACGTGGTGAAGTATGCGCTGCGGCTGGTCCGCGCGACGCGCGTGAGCGAGCCGATGGACGGCGATATCGAGCGGCCCAAGCTGGTGAAGGCGTATGTGGGCTGGGGCGCTGGGCCGCGGGCGAGCGAGTACCTCATCCTCGCGGCCAAGGCGCGGGCGATCCTGTCGGGTTCGTTCCACGTCACGCAGGAGCACGTGCAGGCGGTGGCGCGGCCGGTTCTGCGGCACCGGATCCTGACGAACTTCAATGCCGAGGCCGACCAGGTGACCACCGATGCGATCATCGAGGGCATGCTGCGCGATGTGCCCGTCGAGGGCTCATCGGCCGCGGACCGCAAGCTGATGGACGCGGCGGTGAGGTAGGCCAAGAGCGAAAAGTCAGTTGGACTTGGCGGTCTCGACCTTGCTGGGCGCGGGGGACTGCGCGCGGATGGAGGTCTTGCCGAGCCCCGCGCGTGCTGCGACGGCGGCGAGTTCCACGCGCGTCGTGACGCCGAGCTTGGCGGCGAGGGAGGTGCGGTGGGCCTCGATGGTCTTGGCGGTGCGGTGGAGGCACGCGGCGATCTGCGCGTTGGTCAGCCCCTCGCCGATGAGCGCGAGGACTTCGAGCTCGCGCTTGGAGAGCAAGGCCAGCGGCCCGAGGTCCACGGTGCGGACGGCCTGGGCGGTGCTGCACACCGCGGCGATGCCGGGCTGCTCCGGCCAGACGGGGCGGAAGACCGAGAGGACCGCGCCCTGGGGCGCGCCATCCCACGCGGGGATGGGGCGGATGGTGACGCACATGGCGCGTCCGTTCCAGAGGTCGCGGACAAGCCGCGGCGCGCCGGAGGTGACGACCTCGCGGCAGATGGCGATGCGCTCGGCCGCGGCCTCATCGTTGATGAGATCAACCAGGAGCTGGCCGGCGAGTTCCTGCGCCGATGCGCCCTTGCCGTAGAGCGCGGCGTATCCGGCGTTAGCCCAGAGGACACGGCCGGAGAAGGGGTCGCCGATCACCGCGGGCGCGCCGGCATCGGCGAGGATGTCCTGCCACGCGGCGGGAAGCGGGAGCTTTGCCGGGGCGGCGGAGTGGTGGTTGTTGACGTGCTCTTTGGTGGGACAGGCGATGGTCATGGCTGAATACATCCTGCCGGCGGGACGCGATCGTGGCGATCACACCGGAAAATGCCCGACGGACTCGAGCGTGCTGGAACGAAGAACAACGCGAACGCAGTCGGGTCGGCCCGATGAGTGAACGACAAAGCAGCGCGCATGGCGCGTTGCAAGCAATGAACTAGAGGGGCCGTCGGTGACGGGAGACAGCCGTGGCGGACTCATCCTTGGAGCCTCCACGCGGCGAGCCGCGCGATGAAGAATGTGTGAACAGGGGAATCTTCGGGGTATCGGCCCCCGCGGTCAAGGGAGAAGCACCTTCAACCATTCTATTCGCACGATGTTGCAGTTGGATTCGTCCGAGAACGATGGATCTGTGCGCATCCGAAAGACATCCGTATTCGGGCTATGGTTACACGATGACGCAAGGAAACTCTGAACCGGCGGCTCAAAGGCGCGGGGGCGTGGGGGCTTCGGGGGTTTTGGACGAATCGACGGGCGGGGGAGCGTGGGGCG
>JAEYUO010000072.1 GCA_023432465.1 Planctomycetota bacterium
TCTTCGCCGGGGGGGGGGGGGGGGGGGGCCAACGCTACACCCGCCGCTCGCCGCTGTCCGCTTGGAGCGAGCCACGGGATCAAACCTGGTCGGGGCGTGATTCTGGTAGACTCTCCCCAAAGCGATCGACGTTCGGCCCTGCCGCGTGCGATCCGGAGTCCTCGCATGATCAAGTGGAAACGAACCCTTCGCACCGCATCCAGTGAGCGCTTCCTCGCCGTCAATGAGGCCGCGCCCGGTTCGGCCGCCACCGGCAGCGAGGTCGCCGCGGTCGATCTGCACTATTTGGCGGATGGCACCGTCGCGGGCACGGTGATCCTGCTGGAGGGCGTGGGTGAGGATTGGTCCGAGGAGCGAATCCCCGACCTGCTCGCCTCGTTTGATGAAGACTTCCTGCCGGATGTGGACCTGGCCAAGGGCAACCTGACCTACACCGTGGTCCGGGGCCGTGTGGTGGGGTCGTATGAGGCCGAGCAGGACCAGGGCTCGTAATCCGCGCATGCAACAGCCCGCGAGCACAATGGGCTCGGGGCGTTGGATAAGCGATTCGAGACACAGCACCGATCAGCGTGTGGCCGCGGCCGTCGGACCGGCATGCGCGGGGATGCCATCGCCGGGGAACTGCTTGATGCCATCCTGCTTGGCGGTGCGGCCGGTGCCTTTGGCGGTGGGCGACTTTTCGGGGATGATGAACTGCTCGTTGGGCAGCGACTTGGAGTGGGCCATGGCGGCTTCGGCCGCGGCGAGCATCGAGTCGTCGGCGTTCTCGTAGAGATTGCGGAGGTTGTCGTGGATCTCGACTTCGGCAAGGTCGAGGAAGTGGATCGCGGCGGTGCGATCCCGATCAAACTCGCTGCCCGGCGTGTTGCCCTTGCCCTGGTGGGCACGCATGTCGGCATCGAGCCGTGAGAGCGTGCAGAGCATCGCGTGCAGCATGATGGCGATGTTGGCGAGCCGGGCCTGCACCGCCTGACGGTCGAGCATCTTGACGTCGTACCGCTTGCTCATGATCTTGAACTGGTACGACAGCTCCCGGACAAGGCGCGAGGTTCGATCGGCGTGCGGGCGAAGATCGGACACAACGCGATCGACCGGGGGGAGGGCGCGGCGGATGCCGAGATAGACCTCCAGCCCGAGCGGGATCGCGAGCTTCATGATGCGAGGGTTCAGGCTCGACTTGATCGCCTTGGAGATGAACGCGCCCAGGGACTCGTCGGGCTCCTTGAGCAGGGCCTGCTTGACACCGAGCATCTGCTCGGCGAGCTGCTTGCCGCCGTAGCCGAAGATGTACGACTGCATGACCTCGTTGGCGCCCTCGACGATGAGATTGATGCGGGAGTCGCGGAAGATGCGCTCGATCTCGTTCTCGGTCATGTAGGACTCGCCGCCCATGATCTGCAGGGCGTCGTTGACGACGCGCCAGCCGAACTCGGAGCAGAAGACCTTGCACATCGCAGTCTCAACCTGGATGTCCTCATCCTTGCGGTCGAGCATGCCGGTGGTCATGTAGAGCACCGCGTCCATCGCGTAGTCGTACGCGGCCATGCGGGCGATGCGCTGGCGGACGAGCTCCTGCTTGGCGAGCGGCGCGGCGAACTGGAAGCGGGTGAGGGACCACTTCGTGGCCTGATCGCGCGCGGTGCGTGCGCCGCCGAGCATGCCCGCCGAGAGCGTGCATCGGCCGTAGTTCAGGCACGAGAGGGCAATCTGCAGTCCGCGGCCTTCCTGACCCAGCAGGTGGTCTTTGGCGACCCGTACGCCGTTGAAGCGGATCCGGGCCTGCCAGGTGCCGCGGATGCCGCACTTGGAGCGGTTCTTCTGGTAGATGTCAACGCCTTCCATCCACGGGTGCATCACGAGGGCCGAGATCTTGCCCTTGCCGTCGTCCCGCTTCTCGCGGGCCATGACTGTGAAGAGTCCCGAGAGCGCGCCGGAGGTGGCCCACTTCTTCTCGCCATAGACGAGGTAGTCATCGCCGTCCTTGACAAAGTAGGTCTCGCAGCCGCCTGCATCGCACCCGACGTTGGGCTCGGAGAGGCAGAACGCGCTGAGCCAGTCCTTGGCGAGGTGAGGGAGCCACTCGCGCTTCTGCTGCTCGTTGCCGAACAGCATGACCGCCTTGCAGCCGATCGACTGGTGGGCGGAGACCATGACGGCGGTGGAGCCGCAGGAAGCGCCGATGCGTTCGAGCACGCGGTTGTAGCTGGTGATGCCCATGCCCAGGCCGCCGTGGTCCTTGGGAATGGTCATGCCAAGCACGCCCAGCTCGAAGAGGCGGTCGATGACCCAGCGCGGGATCTCCTGGTCCTGGTCGATCGCGACCGAAGGGTGCTCGTTGCGGAGGTAGTCATCCAGCCGCGCAAGGAGCTGGTCGCACTCCGCGGCCTCGCGCGGGTCCGTCTGGGGATACGGGAAGTAGAAGTCCTGCTTGATGTTGCCCCAGAACAGGTTCTTCACCGGGCCCATCTTTGTGGGTTCCGCACCCAGCCACTCTTCCGCCTGCTCGAGGAGCTTGCGATCAGCGGCGGAGATGCCCTTGAGATTCTTGAGGTCGGCCATGGGTGGATTCCAGATGGCCTGAGGCGGAATCGCCACACGGCCGGATCAGGGGGATTACTTCTGAGCCTTGGCGAAGAACGCTTCGATCGCGGCCTTGCCGGCAGGGGTGGAGCGGAGACGGACGAGTTCCTTGCGTTCGATGTCGAGCGCGGCGTGCCAGCCGCTCTCGAGGCCGGCACTGACGGCCGCAAGCACCGCGCGGGCGGGATCGGTGGCAGGGAGGGTTTCCCTGAGCGCGGGGATCGCGGCGGCGACGCGGGCCTTGGAGTCTGGGCTGCCAATCCACCGGGACGGTGTGCCACCTCGATGTGGCGTTCCCTTGGCTCGCTGCGCCGTGACCCACTGCTTGCAGGTCGGGATGAGGGACTCGGGGGTCTGGGCGACGGCATCGAAGAGCTGTGCCGCGATCGCCTCGTCGTAGGTGAGCGGCTTGCCAAGAGCGGTGCGAGTGATCGCGTCGGCGGGGTCCATGCGCGCGGGGAGCAGGTTGGTGCCACCCCAACCGGGGCAGATCGACAACCCGGCTTCGGGCAGGCCGATCGGGTACGGCTTGCCGGAGGGGGAGGGCGCGGCGATCAGTGCGTCACAGTGCATGGCGATTTCGAGTCCGCCTCCCAGGGCCGCGCCGTTGATCGCGGCGACGGTGGGGAAGGGCAGGTCGGCGATCATGCCGAAGACCTGCTGCCCATAGGCGAGGTATGCGTCGAGTTCGCGGTCGGGCATCGCCTGGATGGACTTCAGGTCGGCGCCCGCAACAAACACGCGTTGACTGGCGGAAGCGAGGATCAACCCGGTAGCGGTGGTTCGGACCTGCCGCAACGTTGCCTCGATGCGGCGGATCAGGGGGTGATCGAGCACGACGACGGCCGAACCGGGTTGTTCAAGACGCACGACCGCGATGCCTGCGAAGGGGCCATCGGAGTCCATCTCGATTGGGAATGGTTGGTGTTCGGTCATGGTGGCGGAAGGGGCGTCCCCGGAAAGCGGGTCTGTGCCAATGGTATCAGTACCGCGGAGATCCGCAAGCCGTGGCAGAGACGTTCGTTCGGACCCTGAGTCTGCATCCGTTGCCATGCCGGGGCGAAATGCACAAGAGGCCTGACAGCCTGATCACTTTGGCTATAGTCGGCAACGGGGCGGGAAGGGCGGTGGGCGGATGAGCAAGGACTGAGCGATGTCGCACACGGTCAACGGTCAGACAGGTCACGATCCGCGGCGGGCACCGGTCGCAGGCCGGAAGATCCGGGTGCGGATCAATCGGTGCGACGGTCCGGGAAAGCCCTCGCGATGGGAGGAGTTTGAGGCTCCGACCGGGCCGGGCTCAAACGTCATTTCCGTGCTGCAGTGGATCGCGGCCAACCCGGTGACGGTCGATGGCAAGGCGACGACCCCGGTGGTGTGGGATTCCGGCTGCCTCGAAGAGGTCTGCGGGGCGTGCACGATGGTCATCAACGGAAAGGTCCGGCAGTCGTGCTCGTGCCTGATGGATGAGTACGCGCCGAATCCGGGGGACATGATCACGCTCGAACCCATGAGCAAGTTCCCCGTGATCCGCGATCTCTGGGTGGATCGCTCGCGGATGTTTGCGACGCTCAAGCGGCTGAAGGCGTGGGTCCCGATCGATGGGACGTATCACCTTGGCTCGGGGCCGAAGGAGACTCCCGAGTCGCAGGAGAAGCGGTATGTCGCTTCGACGTGCATGACGTGCGGGTGCTGTCTCGAGGCGTGTCCGCAGTACAACCTTGAGCCCGACGAGTCCAAGTGGGGCTCCTCGTTCGTGGGCGCTTCGGCGATCGGGCAGGCGAATCTCTTCAACACGCACCCAACCGGGGCGGCGATCAAGGCGGATCGGCTCGATGCGCTCATGGGGCCGGGCGGCGTGTCTGACTGCGGCAACGCACAGAACTGCGTCGAGGTGTGCCCCAAGAACATTCCGCTGACCGAGGCGATCGGTTCGATCGGACGGGCGGTGACGGTGCACGCGGTGACGAAGTGGTTCAAGGGCTAGCGACGCCGCGACCGCTTGGGGTCAAGCGCTTCCCGGAGGGCCTCGCCGACGAAGTTGAGCGCGAGCAGCGTGGAGCCGAGCAGCAGGCAGGGGAACAGCAGCAGCCACCAGTGCGAGCGGTAGGGGTTCAACTCGGACAACCCCTCCGCCGCGAGATTGCCCCATGATGGCAGTGGGGGGCGCACGCCGATGCCGAGGAAGCTCAGGAAGGACTCCTGAAGGATTGCCTGCGGGACGGTGAGCGTGGCATAGACCACGATGGGGCCGACCAGATTCGGAAGCAGGTGCCGGACGAAGATGCCGCGAGTGGAGACCCCGCCAGCGCGCGCGGCCTCGATGAAGGGTTGGGCCTTGAGCGAGAGCACCTGGCCGCGGATGACGCGGGCCATGGTGAGCCACGAGACACCGCCGATCGCCACGACGAGCGTGAGAACGGCGATGGCCTGCCGCGCGGCGGGCGAGAGTTCGCGCGACGGGATCTGGATCGCAGCCTCGCGTCGGAGAGCGGCCTCGGCCGACTCCCGTGTCGCGAGATCGGAGTGCGCCGCAAGGGCACGCTCGACGTACGCATCACGATCCACGCGTGTCTGCATCTCCGCCGCGGCCTGCCATCGGCCGACTGAGGCGTCGATCGCCACGGCGAGGAGAACCACCAGCAGGATGTACGGAAGCCCGAAGAGGACATCGACGATGCGCATCATCAGCGCATCGATACGTCCGCCCGCGTACCCGGAGACGGCTCCGTACAGCGTTCCGACAAGCACCGAGAGAAGAGCAGCGGAGAGGCCGATGGTGAGGGAGATCCCGCCGCCGGTCAGGGACCGGACGAGCAGACTCCTGCCCAGAACGTCGGTCCCGAGCAGATAGAAGGGGCGTGCGGCGTTGAGCGTGGAATCGGTGGGCTGCTCGCCAGACTCTGACAACGTGCGGAGGGCGATCTCGTGCGTGCGACGCTCCGGACCCTCCGGCAAGGTGGTCGGATCAATCGACGCCGAGAGCGTGGGACGAGAAGCCCATCCCGGCGGCATGAGCTGGGCCAGGCGGTCCTGATACGCGTATCGCGGCGAGCCGTCGACCTCGGCGAGCGTCCACGGGAGCGAGCCCAGGCATGCGACCAGCATGAGCGCAAGGAACGCGAGGCCGATGATGCCCATCGGCGATCGCAGCAGCGGGTTGCTCCGCTGGGGTGGAGGCGCGATCAACGCGGGGATGGAGCGAGGTTGGCTCTGCACGATGCCCAGCATAGGGCAAAGCGCGGCAGGCTTCTCAGGCACACGCGGCAAACCAACGCGCCAGGAACGCGAAGATGTCCGGCACACCTACGCCGGGCGTTCCATCAAGGTCGGCGCTCGGTTGGCCTGCGAACCACGCGCTCAGGAATGCGAAGATATCGTTCACCGCGACCGTGCCGTTCTGATCGAAGTCGCCGGGGCAGTAGGGGATCTGCCCCGAGCCGACGAATGTGCCGGAGATGGACAGGCTCCCAAGGTCCGGGTTCGCCGGATCAAGCGGGCCGGAAATGTTGATCGAGCCGGTGATCGTCGCGGTGCGACCGACGATGGAGATCGTGCCGGGGAGCTCGGAGGCGTTCTGTGAGCCCGTCTCGTCCAGAACCAGTGCGCCGTTGCAGGGCTGGGGCGGGTTCTGCGACTGGAGAAGTGTGCACACGGTACCTGTAGCGGTGTAGGACGCGTTGCCGCTGGAGTTCGCCGGAACATCGGTGAACGCGAAGCTGCTCGACGCGATGGGGACGGGGCCCTCGACGATTCCCGGCGCACCGTACTCGACCGCGACGTCGTTCGCATTCACATTGATCGATCCGATCGGGACTCCGAAGAACGTGTACACGATGTTGAAGTTCAGAGGATTCACAACATTGAGCATGAAGTCGTGGAGCTCGATGCTGGTTGGATTGGCCGCGGCATTCAGCCGGATGCGCAGGCTGCCGGAGATCGGGGACGTATCGCTGTCGGACTGCCCCTGCACCGTCAACGTCGCGCTCACGTTCGATTGCGCCTGATTCACGATGATGTCGAAGGCGGGCTCGGCGAGGGCGGGGGAGGCGAACGCAACGGCGACGATGGCAAGCACTCGGGCGCGCGGCATGGGGCGATGCTCCTGATCTGAGCGATGGGGGGGGGTGTTTCGGCGGGGAAAGACCCGACCAATATACCACAACGTTCCGTTCAAACGCACGAAAACGCGGCACATTACCCAGTTTGACAGTTCGCGGGCCAGCGGGTCAGGGTCGCGACCACGACCGCAGACGCTCTCGGACCTTTGCAGGAGCGACCGGCACACCTGGGGACGGCTGCACGAAGAGATCCGCTCCGGGCGAAGCGTTCGCAGACTTGACCATGGCGAAGCACACGATGCGGCCGCCCAGCATCGGGCTCACACCAGAGGAAGTGATCGCCCCAACAGGGGGGATGTTTACGTCGTCGCTTGAGAACACCAGGGAGCCGGTGGAAGGCTGGGCATCCGGGTTGGAGGCCGACTCAAGCAGGTCGAGCCCGACAAGTCGCTGCTTGGGCTTGCCCAAGGCGTTCATCCGGGCGACGACCTCCTGCCCGAGGTAGCAGCCCTTGGTGAAGCTGACTCTGCTGCCCAGTACCTCGTCGCCGGTTTCGTGTGGGAGCGAAGTCGGTCCGAAATCGATGTTGTAGAGCGGGGTGCCCGCTTCGATGCGGGCGACATTGAAGGCGTGCCATCCGATGCGCCGGGCGAGCCGGGGCTGCGAATCCGGCCGCGGCTGAAGGGCTCCGCCGGGCGATGTCGGCGATGGAGGGAGTTCCGAGAGCGCTTCGTATACGGCGGATGCCGCTGCCGCAGCGCAGAAGATGGAGAGGCCTGGGTCGCCGGTGAGGTCCTGGCGGATGATCGTCGCGGGGATGGCGCCGCGGTCGGTCGAGATGTGAACTGAGCAGGCCTGACCGTCCGCCAGTTCAAGAACGGCAGGGCCGGCGATCGCGGAGGCTCGCTGCGCCACGATGGCGAGTGAAGCCGGGCCGTGGATCTGCAGTTGATGCGTGGTCTCGGTCAGGTCGTCGAACGTCACATCGTCGGCGATCACAAACGCGCCCAGCGTCTCGACCGCGCGTGTGACGGCGTGTGCATCGAGCTCCAGCAAAGTGGACTGCGACGATCCAAGCTCGGAGAGCTGGTCGGATGCGGACTCGATCACGAGGAGATCGGCATCGATCCGTCCCTTGCGGTTGAGCCAGAAGGCGCGGCGGGAGTTCCAGGCATTCAGGCCGCGCATGTCGCCGGTGATCATGCGTTGAAGGAACGCGATGCGGTCCGCGCCCGCGAGCCGGACGATGCCCCTGGAGGGGGTGTCGAGCATCGCGGCGGTGGTCCGGAGCGCGGCGTACTCCAGACCGAAGGGGGCAAAGCTCTCCACGAGCTCGATGCCGGAATCCGCGGGTCCGTAGGGAAGCAGGCGGGCGCCGGCGGCGATGTGGTGAGCGAGCAGGGGAGAGATCCGCGCCATGGGGGGTGGTCGCCGTGAGTGAGAGAGTCGCGATGCACGTGCTGTGAGCGCAAGGGTAGGTGCGGGTCAGCAAGCCCGGGCATCTGGAAGTGGGCGTCTTGGCGTGCGGAGTGTGGGGGTGATAATCTTGGTGCCGTGACTGATCACCATACCTCCCGCGTCTTGACGGACGGGCGGCCAAGGAGTTCTCCGTGTCGAAGCTGAACATCGATCTGCTCAAGCGTCTGTGTGAAACCCCCGGCGTGCCTGGTCGCGAGGAGCGCGTGCGTGCGCTGATTGAGAAGGAGATCAAGGGCCTGTTCGACGAGACGTGGACCGACCCGATGGGGAACTTGATCTGCCGGCGTGCAGCACGAGGCAAGAAGGGGAGCAAGGGCGGCAAGCGAGGCCGTCCGACCAGGGCGATGATGCTCTGCCACATGGACGAGATCGGCTTCTACGTCAAGGGCGTGGACGACAAGGGATTCGTGAGGCTGCAGAACGCGGGCGGCTTTGACACGCGCAACCTGTTCAGCCGCCGGGTGCTGGTTGTCACGGAGGATGGGGATTATCGCGGCGTGATGAACCCGGGCGGGCGGCCTGTGCATATCGCGAGCGAAGAGGACAAGAAGAAGATCCCGGAGGTCAAGGAGTTCTTCATCGATCTGGGGATGAAGCCCGAGAAGGTGAAGAAGCTCGTGAAGATCGGGGACTACGTGGTGATGGACGAGCCGGCGATCCAGATCGGCGAGAAGTTCGTCTCCAAGGCGCTGGACAATCGCGTTGCGTGCTGGCTGGGCATCGAGTCCGTCCGGGCGATTCACGAGTCCAAGGCCGCGCACGAGTGTGATATCTACGTCGCGTTCACAGTGCAGGAAGAGGTCGGCCTGCGCGGGGCGCACACGTCGAGCTTCGGCGTTGAACCCGATATCGGTATCGGTATCGACACCACGCTCGCGTGCGATACGCCGGGTGTGCCCGCCGATGAATCGGTGAGCACCCATGGCAACGGCGTGGTGCTGCACGTGATGGATTCCTCGTTCATCTCGGACTATCGACTGATCCGCGAGCTTGATGAGCTTGCGAAGAAGAAGCGCATCCCGGCGCAGCGGTCGATCCTCGCTCGCGGCGGGCAGGATGGGGCCGCGGCGCAGCAGGCTCGTGCCGGCGCCCGCGCTGTGGGCATTACCGTCGGCACGCGGTACATCCACACGGTGACGGAGATGATCGACACGGGCGACCTCGCGGCAGCGCGGGACCTGCTCGCGGCATGGATTCCGACGATCGACTGAGGTCAACGAACGGCATGGCCGGTGATCGGGCGGGCGGTGTGATGGCGTGGAGATACTGCATGAAGCTGCTTGAAGGCCGAGTCGGACTGATCGTCGGCATTGCGAATGACCGGTCGTACGCGTGGCACATCGCCAAGGCGATCATCGAGGCGGGCGGGCGGTGCGCGTTCACGCACCTGCCGGGGGAGAAGAACGAGCGGCGGACGCGGCGCGCCGTTGAAGAACTCGGCGTTGCGGAGCCGTGGTTGTGCCCGATGGATGCAGGCAGCGATGCGGACATGGACGCCGCGTTTGCCAAGTATGCCGAGTCCTTTGGCACGATGAACTACCTGGTGCACTCGATCGCGTTCGCGGATCGGGACTGGCTGTCGGTCGGGAAGTTTGTGGAGACGCCGCGAGCGGCATACCTGTCGGCGATCGATGTTTCGGCGTACACGCTGGTGGGCATGGCCAAGCGCGCGCGGCCGCTGCTGGCCAAGGGCGCGACAGAGGGCGGCGCGAGCATCATGGCGATGTCGTACTACGGTGCGGAGAAGGTCGTGCCGGGGTACAACGTGATGGGTGTGGCGAAGGCCGCGCTGGAGTGCTCCGCACGGTACCTGGCGTGGGAGCTCGGCGCTGAGAACATCCGCGTGAACATCATCTCGGGCGGGTACCTGCGGACGCTGGCTTCGTCCGCGGTCGGCGGCACGGGCGAGATGGAAGAGGCGGTCGCCAAGCGAGCGCCGCTGCGGCGGAATGTGGAGGGCGAGGATGTCGGCCGGACCGCCGTGTACCTGGCCAGTCCACTCTCCTCCGGGGTCACCGGAGAGACGATCTACGTCGATTGCGGCGTGAACACTGTCGGGCTCTGAGCGGTCATTCTGGGCCGGACGTGTCGGGTCGAAGGCCTGCAAACGCCCCATAACGGCCGGAAGCCGCGATCGTTTGATCCTGCCGGCCCGGTTCGGCCGATCGGACCAGCATGAGCACGATGGGGACATCGGTCGCCCAATCTGTCGCGGGCGCATCTCAGGCCGAGCACAAGGCGGCCCGGGATATCGAGCGCTCCAAGCCCCCGGTCCGAAAGTCGAAGGCCGAGAGGCTTCGTCGCGGCGAGGATGAGGTCGAACTCAACCAGCCGCAGGCGGTGGAGGCCGTGCGCAATCTCAAGGACAATCAGGATCAGGAGACCGCTGACGATCGGGAGCGGCAGAACCACTACCGATCCGAGTCCGGGGGGTCCGAAGCGAAGCGGCCGCGGCTCGATATCCAGGGCTGAGGCTGCGTCTGCCAAGCCGGGTCTGAATCAACTCGACGGGAGGGTGAGACCTATGCCGCATCGGCGAGGAACGTCGTCGATGCGCCATCGATCCGCGAAAGCTCCTGGAGCACATCTGCGAGGAGCTTGCGGTCCTGCTCGCGATTGGCCAGCCAGCCGGAGTGCTGCAGGTCGTCGAGGACATCGTCGTGCAGATAGGAGAGGCTGGCGGAGGGGGTGGTCGCCCAAACCAGGCACAGTCCCGCCGCGACGCGTCCGAGTGTCAGGCCGCTCGGCTCGCCAAGTGTGATCTCTGCCTGGATGAATGCGAGTTGATCGGAGCTGCACGTCATGGCGTTGCGGCGGAGGATCCGGCCGGCATGTGCGAACGAGTTCAGCGCCATGGCGTCTTCAAACGCCGCGATCTGCGCAGCGCCGAGCCGGAGGTGGGCCTCGGGCTCATCGGGGAGCAGTTCCGCGGCGAGCTTCGCCAGGCGGTGCCGCTCGTGGTGGATCGGGGGCATGCCGGGGAGCGTCTGCCAGGTGGCCGTCCATGCGGAGAGCGCGCGGGCGGCGACCTTTGCCACGGGTGGGAGTTCGGACTCTCGACGCTTGCAGGCGGCCAGGAGTTCCTCCAGCGTTGCGCCAAGACGGATCATGGCGACTTCCGCCGCGGAGTGTGCGAGCGAGTCATCGAGCGCACCGCCACGGAGTGCGGCGAGCAGGCCGCCGGGCCTGCGGACGGGGGCGGCGGCGAGCGTCGCCGCGGCGACGATGAGATCGGCGGTGAGGCGGGTGTGGAGCGGGTCGGCGAAGTCGATGCCCTGAAGCCGGATGGCGGCAGGATCGACCCGAGACGGAAACGTCGTGCCGAAGCCGGGCGTTGTCGGGGCGGACCAGGAGTACCACGCCGCGGGTTGTTCGGGATGCTCGGGCAGGAAGAGGTGCGGATCACCGCCGGTTCCGGCTTGGCCTCGCGTCTCGGGTTCGCGCCGCACAAGAGCGTCGAAGTTCAATGCCTGGCGCGGAGCATCGGTCAACAGTCCGGCCTCGGCACGGACCCATTCGATGGCGAGGTTTGGCGCGAGCGCGGCCGCGCCCGATGACCGCAGCCGCTCGAAGTCACGATGGGAGAGATCCAGCGCGATGCGGATCGCCCTTGGAGTCAGGGAGAGCCCTGCCTGGTTTGAAAGCTGCTTGACCTTGCGGCGGGCGGACTCGACGGACCGGGCGGGAACCCCCGAGAGCTCCATGACCGATGCGACGAGGTTGTCCGTTGTGAACGAATCGCGGAAGGGCACTCGGAGTCTCGTTGCGCGGTGCACGGTGGCACTTCGGCCGGAGAGACGATCTGCCCACATGTGGGTTGCACCGATGCCCGCCCCGATGAGCCAAAGGCCCAGCGGCAGACCCAACCATGGCTGTTCGAGCCAGGTCGCTCCGAGGACGTAGCCGGTGCTGGCGAGCGCGCAGCCGCAGAGGGTGGCGATCGTTCTGGGACCAAGGCCGGAAGAGGTGATAACGACGGCGTCGCCACCACCCATCCCGCTGTGCACGGAGTGGGTCATGGCTGAGCGGATCGGAGATCGCATGGCCGGGCCTTAGGCGGGGCACGCCCAAGGGCGATTTGGCGTGGCATGTTGATCCGGACATACCGACGGGGCGGGCTTGCTGGTTCGGGCGGGCGCAGTGACTGCGCATCGGGTCTCGCGACGTGCTGTCTGGTCGGGAAGTTTCCGGATCAGGCAGACGCGGGAACGGGCGTGCCGTACACTCGGGTCGGAAATCGCGGCTCAATCCACACCTTGGCGAACCGGGACGAACGATGCAGAACAAGTTTGGGCTTAAAGACTTCGTGCTGCTGGTGGTGATGGTGATCGTCGGACTTTCCGTCTGGCTGGGGATGTACCAGCGCGACGGGCAGAAGAACGACATGCAGACGGCGCTCAGCAAGCTGAGCAAGCTTGAGGGGCAGCTCGCGCGTCTGGAGGCGACGATCGAGGCGGGCGTGGCGGCCGCGCCGCGAGGCGGAGCGGCGGCAACGCCGATGGCCGCTGATACGACCCCCGAGCCGAGCGGGCCACGAGACGAGAGCTGGGCACGCCCGGGCTTGAAGATCGAATGGCAGACGCCCCTCACCTATGTGAATGACCCGTCGAAGGACCCGGCATTCCGTCCGGGCGGCGAGTTTACCGAGGTGTACGAGGCGCAGTTGGCCAGGCTGACTCCCTACATCTCTGCGGACGTCTATGCGCGGCGCATCCAGGAAATGACGATGGGGTCCTTGGGGATTTACGACCCCGTGACGCTCAAAATGAGGGGACAGGTCGCCGAGGCGTGGCAGATCGACCCCGAGGGTGTATGGCTGCGAGCACGGATCCGTCCGAATGCGCGCTTCAGCGATGGCCAGCCGATCACCGCAGAGGACATCCGCTGGACGTATCACGACTACATCATGAACGAGCAGATCGAGGCGGAGCGATCGCGGTCAATTCTTCGGGACTCAATCAAGTCGGTGACCGCGATCGATCCCCGCACGGTCGAGTTTGAGTTTCATCAGCGGCTTTTCACGAATGTCGACAATGCGCTGGGTCTGTTCATCCTGCCGAAGCACATCTACAGCGCATTGGCGCCCGCGCAGATCAACCGGGGAACGGGGCTGCTCGTGGGCGCTGGGCCGTACCGGCTGAAGGATTTCAACGTCAACCGACAGTGGGCTCCTCCCGCGGATGTGGTGCTCGAACGCAATCCGCTGTATTGGGGCCCGAAGCCCGCGATGGACGGGCTTCGGATCCGAGCGATCAACGAGGAGATCGCGAGGCTCAACGCCTTCAAGAAGGGCGATGCAGACATGATCACACCCGCGGCGACGCAGTTCGTCGCGATGAAGGAGGACCCGAATTGGAACACCCGGGCGCACTACCTCAACTGGGTGAACATGCGGTCGGGGTACTCGTTTATCGCGTGGAACTGCGGCATGCGGAACGGCAAGCCCACGCCGTTTATGGATAAGCGAGTTCGGCTGGCGATGACTCATCTGCTCAACCGCGAGCAGATGATCAAAGATATCTGGAAGGGAGTTGGAGTCGTGGCCAAGGGCAACATGCCCCTGATCAGCCCCGGCTCCAACAAAGACATCAATCCCTGGCCGTACGACGTCCGGCGAGCCCGGGAGCTTCTGAAGGAAGCCGGCTGGGAGGATCGAAACGGCGATGGCGTGCTGGAGAACGAGGCCGGCGTGCCGTTCCAGTTCGAATACTCGTACTCCAGCGGCGGCGAGATCGCGGAGATGATCGCCAGGTTCGTGAAGGACGCGTGCGCCGCTCAGGGCATCCAGGTGACGCTCCGCGGGCAGGATTGGTCGGTCTATCAGGAGTTGATGAAGTCGCGAGATTTCGACGCGATCACGCTCGGCTGGGGCGCGAGCGCGCCCGAGAGCGATCCGCGGCAGATCTTCCACTCGGAGTCGATCAAGAACCAGGGTGACAACTTCGCCCAGTGGGCCAATGCGGAGGCCGACCGCTTAATCGATGAGGGTCGGCGCGAGATGAACGATGAGAGGCGTGCCCGCGTCTGGCAGCAACTCGAGGCTGTGCTGCACGAGGAGCAGCCGTACACATTCGTCCGTGTGCCGCCGTGGTTGCGGGTCGTCAACATCGACATCGGGAACGTGCATACGTATCCCAAGTGGTTCGAGCACCCCGAGTTCTTCCGTCGCTCGGGAATGGCACCCGCGCCGGCGAACTGAGTTGCCAGAAAATGTTGCGGGCGCGGAGAGGCGGTCGTTCATCGGTGTCGGTCCACAGTTGGTGAGCAGCGAGCATGGTCAGCTACATTTCAAGGCGGCTGCTGCTGATGATCCCCACTTTGTTGGGTATCACGCTCATCGTCTTTATGCTTCTGGCGGTCTCGCCCGGCGGGATCGGTGCCGGGCTGCTTGTGTCCGGTGGCGGACAGATGCAATCGCAAAGCGCGATCGCGATTCAGAAGGCCAAACTCGAGGATCGCTACGGCCTCAACGAGCCGGTCCTGGTGCAATATGGTCGCTGGCTGCGCCGCATCAGCCCTATCAAGTTCGGACAGCGTGACCTCATCAGCCCGACCGGAGAGACCATCGCAAGGCCCCGGCCGGTGCCGGAGCCTCCGGTCTGGAAGTGGTTCGCACAGGAGTTGCCGAAGGCCGCCGCGCCCGATGCAATCTGGGTGAACGACCGGTTCGCTGGCCGCAGCGCCGCAGAGAAAGCCGAGGCGTTCCGGATCATTGAGAACCAGTATGTGTCTGCGCGAGCGGAGTACATTGCTGCCGAAGCGACTCTGCGTGACTCACTCGTGCGATACGCCGACGAGACGGGCCTCAAAGGCCTTCTCAGCAAGAAGCGTGAGCCGCTCGTCGCAAGGATCGCGGCCTTGACGCCCGACCGTTCGCTGACAGCCTTCGCGGAAGTCGAAGCGTTGGGCACGAGGGCGATTGACGCGTACGCTGCCGCGGCCCAGCGACGCGAAGAGTTGCTCTCGGCGATGAATGAGAAGCCCTATCCCGCGGCGGGCGTGCCCCTGATTCCCGGCCTGGTAAGCCTGTCCTGGCCCGACATGGGGATCGCATTCAGCCGCGGTCGGCCAGTGATCGATCTGCTGTCGGAGGCGCTGCCGGTGACGATCATGCTGAACCTGATCGCCTTCCCGATCATCTACTTCGTTGCGATTCCTAGCGGCATGCTCGCGGCGATCCGTCGTGGCACATTCCTCGATATCGGCCTCGGCGGGTTGTATCTCGCGCTGTTCTCGATTCCGACCGTACTGGCTGGTGTGCTGCTCCAAGGGTTCATGGCGAACCCCGACTATTTCAACGCGTTCCCGGCGGCAGGGCTCTCCAGCAAGGCGGCCGAGACGTTCCGGCTGCTCCCCGGTGAGGATTGGACCGGCACATGGCATCGGGGGTGGCTGCTCGATCGCATCTGGCACGTCGTGCTGCCTGTCGCATGCCTCGTGTACGGCGGGTTTGCGGTTTTGAGCAAGCAGACGCGGGCGGCGATGCTTGAGAACTTCAATGCGGACTATGTTCGCACGGCGAAGGCCAAGGGCGTTGCACCCAAGGATGTTGTGCTCCGGCATGTGTTCCGCAACTCACTGC
The DNA here is from genome assembly GCA_023432465.1 of Planctomycetota bacterium. GTDB lineage: Bacteria > Planctomycetota > Phycisphaerae > Phycisphaerales > UBA1924 > JAHBXL01. Next base: position 15,703 of record JAEYUO010000072.1, read on the forward strand.
TGCCGTTGATCACGATGTTTGTGACCGTGTTCCCGGCGATGCTGGCAGGATCTGTTGTGATCGAGCGAGTGTTTACGGTGCCGGGGATGGGGTACCTGCTGATCGAGGCGATCAATCTTCGAGACCGTGAGTTGATTCTGGCGAACACGGCTATGGTGGCGGTGGTGAACCTGAGTGCGCTGCTACTGGCCGACATCCTCTATGCACTGGCGGACCCGCGAATCACATACAAGTAGTCGGCAGGCCGGACGAACATGGCGAATGGACCCACGAGCATGAATGCAGGCACGCCGCCCGCTGCGGTAACGGGGGTTCAACTTGCGCGCGGGATTGGTGTGCAGCCGTCCAGAGGCTTCTGGGCGGAGGCGTGGGCGCAGGTCACCAAGCGTCATGCGGCCTTGCTGGCGCTTACGTGGTTGAGTGTTGTGGCGTTCTTTGCCGTGTTCGCGCCCTTCGTTGCGAACGGGCATCCGCTCTGGATGCGCACGACTGAGGGAGTCGCAAGTTCGCCGCTGTGGACGAACCTCAACGCGATCGATCTTGTGTTGTTCTGGTGCACGTTGATCGGCGTGCCGCTTGTGCTGTTTGGATCTTCGCAGGGCCGGTCATTGCGTCTTGGCGCTGTGATCAGCGGGTTCGTGATTGCGGTCGCAGTGCTGTCTTTGTCGTTGGTCGTACGGGGCCGGCTCGAGGCGATGGCGATCGATGCCGGGCGAGACTCGCTGCGTACAGGTATCACCCCGACCGGCTTCGTCGTAATCGGTCGGAACGCATTTGCGGGGCTCATGGTCTCGGGCCTCATCAGCGTGATCGTTGCGCTGGCCTTGGGGTTTCTGCCAGTCGGTAAGCCATGGGCGCGGTGGTCCGTCATTGTCGTGGCCTGCCTCATTGCTATTGTCTCCGTGCAAACGCGATGGAGCCCCACTCTGGAGCGGTTTGCGTACCCTGAGATGGAGGAGATGGGGGAGATCACGGCGACCTACACCATCGTCCCCTGGTCGCCCGGCCAACGGTTTATCTCGTTGACCCGGCAACCACCGGGGACCGAGTTCGCCTCTGCACGCGGGCTCGAACAGACCTCGCCGGTAGCCGGCCGCCGGTTCCACATGGGGACGGATGCGTTCGGAGCGGACGTTCTGACGCAGATCCTGCATGCGTGCCGTTTGTCGATCTCGATCGGCGTGGTCTCGACGGCGATCGCATTGCTCATCGGTGTCACGATGGGCGCACTGATGGGCTATTTCGGCGGCTGGGTAGACCTCTTGCTCTACCGGATTGTCGAGGTCTTTATGGCCGTCCCGGTGCTTTTCCTGCTCATCGTGGCCGTGGCGGTTCTGCCGGATGAAATGAAGACCACGTACATGATCATGGCGATCATCGGCTGTTTCACGTGGACCGGTATGGCGAGGTTTACCCGCGCGGAGTTCATGAAGCTGCGGAACCAGGACTTCGTGCAGTCGGCCCAGGCAAGCGGTCTTCCTCTGCGATCGATTCTGTTCAAGCACATCCTGCCCAACGGCGTGGCGCCAGTGCTGGTGGATACCTCGTTCGCGGTCGCGGCAGCAATCGGTATCGAGGCGACGCTTTCCTATCTCGGCCTTGGTCCGGCTGACAGCCCGTCCTGGGGGCGACTGCTCAGCTACGCGATCAGCCAGGAAGGTGTCTTCAAGTGGTGGCTCGCGGTGTTCCCTGGCGCGGCGATCTTCCTGACGGTGTTGTCGTACAACTTCCTCGGCGAGGCGCTGCGTGATGCGATCGACCCGAAGTTGAAGAAGGCTCGCGTGTAGTCTCACTCCCCCTGATGTTCCGCATGGCAAACGAGCAATCCAATCACGTCACCGGCCGCAAGCTGCATCGGACTCTCGATGAGTCTCAGCCGCTGCTGCGCGTCGAGAACCTCGCAGTCAGCTTCGACAACGGGAGCGGGCCGCGGATTCAGGCCGTCGATGGAGTGCGGATGTCGCTGTATCCCCGGCAGACCCTGGCCGTGGTGGGGGAGTCGGGGTGCGGGAAGTCGGTGACGGCGATGAGCATGATGCATCTCGTGCCGCGGCCGCCCGGCAGGTTTGATCGTGGCAAGGCGATGTTCCAAACCGACGGAGGCGTACGCGACCTGCTCTCGCTGCAGGAGCACGAGATCCGGCGGATCCGCGGCAACGAGATCGCGATGATCTTCCAGGAGCCGATGACCTCGCTCAACCCGGTGTACACGATCGGTGATCAGATCATGGAGGCCGTGTTGCTGCACCAGGCGGTGACGCCGGCCGAGGCAGAGACGATCGCGGCCGATGCCCTGACGGCGGTTGGCATCGGCGAGCCCCGCAAGCGGATGCGGGCGTACCCGCACCAGTTCTCCGGCGGCATGCGTCAGCGTGTGATGATCGCGATGGCGCTGGCGTGCCAGCCCAAGCTGCTGCTGGCAGACGAGCCGACGACCGCGCTGGATGTGACGATCCAGGCGCAGATCCTCGAACTGCTCAAGACGCTGCAGAAGCAGCGGCAGATGGGCATCATGCTGATCACGCACGACCTTGGTGTTGTGGCCGAGAACGCGGATGTCGTGTGCGTGATGTACGCCGGACGCGTTGTCGAGTACGCCAATGTGTTCGAGCTGTTCGGCAATCCGCTGCACCCGTACACCCGGGGGCTGTTTGCGAGCATCCCGAAAGTCGGTGAGCTGCGCGACCGACTGGTGACGATCTCGGATGTCATTGACAACCCCGAGGCGTTCCGGTCGCTGCCGGGGGCGGATGAGGGTGTGCGGCCGTGGTGGCCGTGGCACGATGCGCCGGCTGATCTCACGCCGCGGAACGAGCCGGCGGGTGATTACTACCTTCAGGAGGTCAAGCCGGAGCATTGGGTGGGTGTTTGGCGGACCAAGGCGGTGGAGGCGCACGAGAGCCGCGCCCCGGACCTGAAGTATCGCATCGCGGATGATCCCGCGCGAGCGCAGGTAAAGGCGTCCTAAAGTCAAGGGCTGCCGAGCGATTTCCACAATCGAGGCGGGGAGAGCTTTGCGAGGTTGAGACGGTCGATCGAGGCAAGCTGAAACCAAGCGATGCGATGTTTTAAGTATTGTCACATCAAATACTTACGTAGAGGCGACAGAGATCGACTCGCGGTGAACTGCATGCTCTCTGGCGGCAACGCAAGGATGAGTTCTCCACAGCTTGTCCCCCGAACTTGGTGGGTCGTCCGGGTGGAAGAGGGCTGATCGATGAAGGCGGTTGTTGTCGTAGATCGCGACTTCGAGCGGGCGGAGGCGTCGATGCTCATGCGCCTGGAGATCGGGCTGGCGGATGAGGGGTATCGCGTCGTGCACGCAGTGCCCGTTGCAACGCTTTCCGCCGAGCAAGCGGGTGTGTATTCGACCTCGATCGGCTATGTCGACACCGGACTGCCCTTCACGCTTCGATCGCGTGTGTCCGCGCTGGTTGAGACGCTCAAGGCGCTCGCCGAGAAGCAGGGGGATCGCGGTCCGGTGGATGTGGTTCACGCCTGCGGCCGCGGCGCGTGGCCCGTAGGCCTCGAACTGGCCAAGCAGACCGGGGCAGCGATGGTCCTGGAACTTGAGCGGGCTTCGCTGATCGGGTCGGCCAGCGCGCTGGTGCCCGCGGCCGAACGCGGCGCGGAGGCCAGGGTCCAGCCGATGTTCTGTGTGCCGGATGAGTTGCTCCGCGCCGAGCTGCTCCGCCGGGCTCCGCGGGCTCGAACGACCCTGACCAGGTGGGGCACGCACGTCGCACCATCGCGGCATCCTCGGACGGGGGCACCTGCCGTTGTGATGCTGGTCGAGCGCGGCGATTCGAGGGCGGCGATCGCGGTGCTCGAGGCGTTGGCGTCGGTCGCTAGAGATTCGCCGGATCTGATGCTCTTCCTGGATGTCGAAGACCGACGCACGGCCGGACTTTGGCGAGTGGCGAGGCGACTGGGCCTGCTGGAACGGATGTCGATGGTGCCGGAGCTCGAAGCACGCAGGGAGCCCGTGCTTCAGATGGATGCGATCCTGCTACCGGATGCCGGGGGCGTCAGCCATTCGCTGGTGCTTGACGCGATGGCGGCCGGTCTGAGCGTCCTGGCATCGCCGGATCCGCTCGTTGAAACGCTCGTTGACGCGAAGACCGCCAGACTCGTCGCCGCGCCGACGAAGTCGGAGTGGGAGAAGGCGATCCGGGACACCGTGCTCAACGCCGAGCAGTGGAGCCTGCTGGGGGCATCTGCGCGGGAGTACATCCGCTCCAGTCGCTCGGTGAGCGGCCATATCGCCGCCGTGCTGGAGGCGTATGAAACGGCTCAGCGGCTGCACAAGTCGGACCAGACGCACCGCAAGGCCGTCGCCTGATCGGATACGCTGAAGCGATGAGCAGGCTTCCGTTTGATCCTGATCGAGTTGGCGGGCCGGAGCGTCCCGCGGCAGGAACGCCCGATCGGCTGACGGTGACGCAGCTCGCCGCGCTCATCGACCGCGCGGTGCGGGACCGCGTTCCTTCCGGCGTGCGGGTGGTCGGGGAAGTGGGGCAGTTTCGGGAACGCACCCACTGGTACTTTGACCTGAAGGATGCTGATGCGGTGGTGTCGTGCGCGATGTGGGCATCGAGCGCGAAGAGGGCGGGATTCGTGCCCCGCACAGGAATGCAGGTCGTCGTTACGGGCCACGTGGAGTTCTACGCGAGGCAGGGGCGGACAACCTTCATGGTGGACAGGATCGAGCCTGTCGGCGCGGGGGCGATGGAGCTCGAACTCCGGCGGATGGTGGAAGAACTCCGCGGGCTTGGGTGGCTGGATGATGCACGCAAGCGACCTCTGCCGGTGCTTCCTCGGCGTGTCGCCGTTGTGACCAGCCGGAGCGGGGCCGCGTTGCAGGATGTGCTGGACACGTTCCGCAGACGGTGTCCGTCGCTGCATGTTGGGCTTGTGGATGTCCGGGTGCAGGGCCCGGAGGCGGCGGGAGAGATCGAACTCGCCTTGCGCCGACTTTCCATGCATCACTCGCGGCTCGGGGTTGATGTGGTGCTGCTGACCCGCGGCGGCGGATCGATGGAAGACCTGTGGCCGTTCAATGACCGTGGGCTCGCAAAGGCCATTGTCGAGTGCGCGGTGCCTGTTGTTGCCGCGATCGGCCATGAGACAGATGTGACCGTCGCCGAGCTGGTGGCGGATCTGCGAGCTGCGACGCCCACGCAAGCGGCGATGAGGATCGCGCCCGATGCCGCGGCGATCGGGCAGCAGCTCCGGTCGGTGGGCAGGACCCTTGCGTTCAGAAGCGCGAGAGTGGTCCGGTCGAGACTGGATGAACTGGAGGCGCTGGCTCGGCACCTGCGCAGCGGTCAGCGGATATTGGCGCAGGACACTTCGGCACGTCTGGACCGGCTTTCCGCCCGACTGGAGCAGCACCGCCCCGGGGCGGTGTTTGCCCGGCGCGAGGCGAGGCTGGCCGCGGCGACGAGCACGTTGCCAGCGGCGATGCACCGGCTCCTGGTGGCCAAAGAGGCACGGCTGGCGTCGCACGGCTTGGAGCGTGCCATGCGGGCGGGGCTTCAGTCGAGCGAGGCCGCGCTGAGCGTGGCCGAACGGTCCCTTGAACTGGTGGGTCCGAGCAGCGTGCTTCAGAGAGGGTACTCGATGACGCTCCGAGCGGACGGGTCGGTCGTTCGATCCGCCGGCTCAGTCCGGCCCGGAGAGGCGATTCAGACGCGTTTGATGGATGGATCGTTCGGGTCGGTCGTGCAGGGAGGCAGGGGCATGCACGGGCCTGTGAAGGTCGTGCAGCGGCCAACCACCCGACGCAGACGTGGGTCTGACTCACCCGATGAACCCGGACTCTTTGGAGGTGGGTGAGACGCAGGCGGTCCGGGTGCGGGTCGGACTCGGCCGGGGGGGAGGGAGGGGGGGGGTGAATGGGCGCTACAGGGCTCGAACCTGTGACCTCAGCTATGTGACAGCTGCGCTCTAGCCAACTGAGCTAAGCGCCCCGAGGGAGCCCGAGGATAGGGCGGCAGACTGACGGTGTCACGGGCGGAACGGGCGGGGACAATAGAAAACGCCCGGACCAGGGTGATCCGGGCGTTGTCCCGTCAAGTTCCCTCGCCGGAGGGTTTGGGTGACTCATGGGCAGCCGGTAAACCAGGCTGACAAGAACGCGAAGATATCTGCGACGGTCACATCGCCCGAGCCGTCCGCATCGGCCATGCAGCTATCGGGGACGGAGTGGTTGCCCCCGCCGGTGACGCCGTGGACCGCGGCCTGCCGTACGCCGACCCGGAAGGCGAAGTCGCGGCCCTTGGTCGACCATTCGGCATCCGGGATCGGGGCGATGACTCGGGTGAGGCCGGTGGGTCCGTGCGGCACGGTGCACGCCTCGCATCCCGCGGAATAGGCGAAGAACGAGGACGTCGAGTAGTTGCCGCCAGAGGTGGCCCCAAACTGCATCCAGTAGTTGCGGCCCGGCGTGAGCGTGAGGTTGATCCCACAGAGCTGGACGCGGTGGAGTCGATAGGTGAAGCCATCGACATTCCACGTTTCGTCGAGGACCTCGATCTTGGTGGGCGGGGCGGAGAAGATGACCTCGTTGGGAAGGCGGCAATCGTTGTCGAAGATCTGCACGAAGGCGGGGAGCGGGTCGCAGTTCGACCAGATGTAGCCCTCGATGAAGCAGATGGTGTCGTCGGTGCACGGGGCGATGACGAAGTTGTCAACAGACTGAGCGGTCAACTCGCGGACGACTCCTGATGCCGCGCCGCCGCGACCCTCGTATGACAGGTCGGGCTTGCCGTTGTTCCAGATGATCTTGCAGGACTCGCCCTCGAGCTTGAAGGCGAAGCCGACGCATCCGACACAGCACTCGGCGATCGTCTCCCAATCGGTGAACTCGAACTCGTTCCAGTTTCCGCCTTCGATGCCGCGGGCCTTGCAGGGGACGTTGGCGATGATCGGATCGCGCTGCTGCTGGTCTCCGGAGACGGCCCAGTAGGACAGGTCGTCGGTGACGTTGTCGGTGAGACCGATCAGCGAGACCCAGTAGGTTCCGCCATCGAGCCAGAGCTGCTCATCGCAGAGATCGAAGCGGTACGTGACGAGCGTGAAGCCGTCTGGGGCTGGAATCTCGGCGACAATCTGGGAGTTGGTGAAGGTCATGAACGGCGTCAGCTCGGGCTTGCCGTTACAGTCGCGGTAGAGCTGGAGCTTGGCACGGCGGAGGCCCGGCCAGGAGTTGGTCAGCATCTGCCCGCTGAATGCGCTGATGCGGTGCACCATGTCTTCGCGAAGGAAGAAATCGTCCGCGGCCTTGCCGCCATCCGGCGACCCGCCGCCCAAGTGGGAGAGCTGCCCATCAGGGTTGATGTTCGCGTAGATGGCATCGCCATTGTTCCAGAAGCACTCGCACTCATCGGGCACGCCGTCGTTGTTGCAGTCCGCGGCGGAGCCGTCCAGGATCTCACATGAGTCCGGGATTCCGTTGCCGTTGCAATCGTTGGCAAGGACGGTGACGGTCGCCGTGCAGGTGTCGATCTCTCCAAAGGAATCCGTCACGGTGAGGGTGACCGATGTCTGGCCGATCGGGAACGGTCCGGTTGAACTGAGCGCGAGCGTGATCGAATCGCCGTCCACGATGTCGGGATCGGTCGAGCCGTTATCGACATCGGCGATCGAGACTTCAAAGGAGGGCGGACAGGACGTTCTGGCATCGATCACCACATCCCGGCATCGGGCGATGGGCGGACGGTTGGTCGGAGTGACCGAGATCGTCACGATCGCGGTGTTCGAGGCGGCGTTCTCGCCATCGCGTGCCTGGTAGACGAACGTCGCCTGCCCGATGAACTGTGCCTGCGGCGTGTAGGTGAAGGAGCCGTCGGTGTTGAAGACGAGCGTGCCGACGGCGACATCGCCGAGCAGCTCCGCCGTCAAGGGGAAGGGACCATCGACATCGGTGTCATTGGCCAGCACGCCCGGGGCGGTTACCGTGAGCACATCGTTGTTGCGCACGGTGAAAGAGTCGTTCACGGCCATGGGCGGGTCGTTCACCGGGATCACGGTGATCGAGACGGTGGCGATGTTGGACTCCGCTCCGGCGCCATCGCGAGCACGGTACGTGAAGCTGTCAGAGCCGTTGAAGTTGAGGTTGGGCGTGTAGGAGAACGAACCGTTGGCATTCAGCGTCAGCGAGCCGTTGGTCGTTGTTGAGACCAGGACCGATGTGAGCGGGAAGGGACCGTCCACATCCGTGTCGTTGATGAGCACGCCCGGCACGTTCACCGTCAGAACAGTGTCCTCCGGCGTCGAAACCGCATCGTTCAGCGCGACGGGCGGGTCGTTCACAGGCGTGACGGTGATCGAGACCGTGGCGATGTTCGAGCTGGCGTTTGCGCCGTCGCGGGCACGGTAGGTGAAGCTGTCGGCCCCATTGAAGTTCAGGTTGGGTGTGTAGGTAAACGACCCGTTGGCATTCAGCGTCAGCGAGCCGTTGGAGGGACCGGCTTCGAGAACTGCTGTGAGCGGGAGCGGGCCGTCAACATCGGTGTCGTTGCCCAGAATGCCCGGCGCGGCGATGACAAGCTGCGTGTCCTCCCCCGTCGAGAATGCATCGTTGACGGCAACGGGCGGATCGTTCACCGGCATGACGGTGATCGTTACCAGCGCGGTGTTGGCCGATTGCAGATTCGTCACGTCGCGGGCGCGATACCGGAAGGTGTCGACGCCGCTGAAGTTGGCGTTTGGGATGTAGGTGAACGAGCCGTCGAGGTTCAGCGTGAGCGAGCCGTTCGTCGGGCCCTGGGTGAGCAGCGCGGCTGTCGGGATCGGGCCATCGGGGTCGGTATCGTTGGCCAGCACGCCGGGTGCGGAGATCACGAGCTGCGTGTCTTCGGGCGTGGTGTAGAAGTCATCGACGGCGACAGGGGGATCGTTCACCGCATTGACGGTGATGGTTACGGTCGCCGGCTGCGAGGCGAGGCCCTCTCCATCCCGCGCGATGTAGGTGAAGGTGTCCTGCCCGTTGAAGTTCGGGTTGGGGGTATAGGTGAACGATCCATTGGCATTGAACGTGACGAGCGAACCGCTCGCAGGGCCCGTCACCAGTTGGGCCGTGAGGGGGAACGGGCCGTCGGGGTCGGTGTCGTTGGCCAGCACGCCGCTGGCGGCGTTGACGTTGAGGGTTGTGTCTTCGTTGACGCTGTAGGCGTCGTTTACGGCCAGGGGCGGGTCGTTGACCGGCCCGACGGTGATGGTCACGGTCGCGATGTTGGACTGGGCGCTTTCGCCGTCGCGTGCGCGATACGTGAACGTGACGATCCCGTTGAAGCCCGGCGCGGGCGCGTACATGAACGAGCCGTTTGCGTTGAGCGAGACCGTGCCGCTGGTGGCTGGAGTGTTGATCACCGCCGTGAGGGGCAACGGACCATCGATGTCGGAATCGTTGATCAGCACGCCCTGTGCCGCGGAGATGTTGAGCGTGACATTCTCATCCGTCGCATACGCATCATTCGCGGCAACGGGCGGATCGTTCACCGGAGTGACCGTGATCGACACGGTCGCGATGTTGGACTCGGCGTTCGCTCCATCGCGGGCGCGATAGGTGAAGCTGTCCGGGCCGTTGTAGTTGGCGTTTGGCGTGTAGGTGAACGAGCCATTGGCGTTCAGCGTCAGGGAACCGTTGGTCGGGCTGGAGGCGAGCACGGCCGTCAGCGGGAGCGGACCGTCAACATCGGTGTCGTTGCCGAGAATGCCCGGAGCGCTGATGACGAGCTGCGTGTCCTCCGGCGTCGAGTATGCATCGTTCACGGCGACGGGAGAGTCATTGAGCGGCGTGACGGTGATCGACACGGTCGCAATGTTGGACTCGGCGTTCGCCCCATCGCGGGCGCGATAGGTGAAGCTGTCCGGTCCGTTGTAGTTGAGGTTCGGGATGTAAGTGAACGAACCGTTGGGGTTGAGCGTGAGGGAGCCGTTGGTGACGCCCGAAACAACGATGGCGGTCAGCGGGAGCGGCCCGTCGATATCGGTATCGTTGCCGAGAATGCCCGGCGCACTGATGACCAGTTGCGTGTCCTCGGGTGTCGAGTACACGTCGTTGTTGGCGACCGGCGCATCGTTCACCGGGGTGACGGTGATCGTCGCGGTGGCGACATTGGAGAGCAGGCCTCCCTGGTCGCTCGCTCGATAGATGAACGAATCGATCCCAAAGAAGTTCGGGTTTGGGATGTAGACGAACGAGCCGTCACTGTTCAGCGTCAGCGATCCGTTCGTGGTCGTCGAGACGAGTTGGGCGGTCAGCATGTCCCCGGGGTTTGGATCGCTGTCGTTGGCCAGAACGCCGAGAGCCGCGCTGACGTTGAGGGTGGTGTCCTCCGGGGTCGTGTAGATATCGCTCACGGCCACGGGCGGCATGGGCTCGCAGGCGTCGCCGATCCCGTTCGTGTTCGTGTCCTCCTGCCCGGGGTTGGCGATGTCAACACAGTTGTCGCAGACGTCGCCGACACCATCGCCGTCAGCATCCTCCTGGCCGGGATTGGGTGTGAACGGGCAGTTGTCGCATTCGTCGCCGATGCCGTCCATGTCCACGTCAGACTGGATCGGGCCGCCGACCCCGCGGAGCACGGGTGGGTTGAAGACCGTCGGGCAGTTGTCGCAGACGTCACCGACGCCGTCGCCATCGACATCCGACTGATCCACATTGGGATCGCCCGGGCAGTTGTCGATGAAGTCCTCAACGGTGTCGTTGTCGGCATCACCGGTGCGTTCGACCGCCCCGATGTCCGAGTTGTTCCCGCCCGTGGCCGGGGGGATTGTCGGCTGATTGAAGGGGCGGGGCGCGCCCCGCTGATCGGCGAAGATTCCGGTCTCCGCGGATCCCTTGTCCACCGCCGGGCTGGTCAGGGGCAGCGCGTGGGTCCGCGAGAAGCCGCGATAGTTGCCCAGGGGCATCAGCGCCGGATCGGTGTTGTACAGCTCCGTGGCCTGAGCCGCGGGGAGGTTTCCGCCGGTGTTCACGCCAAAGAGGTTGAAGCCGTCGCTGACGTACAAGGCGGGCGAGACGAGCCGGACGTTGGTCGCGTTCTGCGTCCCGGTGCCGCCGCTGTTGTTCGCGACGATGGTGTTCTTGATCCGAAGACCTCGCTGGGCGAAGATGCCGCCCGCGTTCGCGACGTTGTTGTTGGTCGCGGTGTTGAAGGCGATGGTGCAGTTGGTGATGACGACTTCCGGCGACAGGACCCGCAGGCCGCCACCGGATTCGCCGATGTTGCTCGAGATCGTTGAGTTGCGGATCGTGGTCGGAGCGGTATCGAACGCGTAAACGCCGCCGCCGAGGCCGCCCTGGTTGTTGGCGACGGTCGAGTTGATCATGATCAACTGCGCGCTGGGGCTGTTGCCCGAGGCCACGCCACCGCCGAGCTGACCGGAGTCCGTGCGGTTGTCGCGGATCTCGCAGGTGTCGATGGTCAGCATGCCCTGATTGAGCACGCCGCCGCCATTGGTCAGCGGCGCCGCGTGTCCGCCCGAGATCGTGAGCCTGCGGAGCACGCCCGTCCCGCCCGGCGCGACGGTAAACACGCGGTAGTGCGGGACGGAGCTGTCGCGGCGGACTTCGATGCGGGCCGGGAGCTGAGGGCCCTCGATCGTGACATCCGTGGTGATGATCGGGAGCGGATTCGCGTCAGACAGCAGGATCTGGCCGCTGACCGCGAACTGGATGATGTCGGCATCCGGATTGGATTCGGCCAGGATCAGGGCCTCACGCAGCGTGGTAACGCCGTCGTTGGGGTCGATGGTGTCGGCGAGGCTTGTGACCGTGATTGTTCCGGCGGAAGCGGCCTGACATGACAGCAGAAGCGTCAAGATTGACGCCAGACGCCTACCCGCGGCAGGGAACAAATGCCACGACATGTGACCGGCTCCTAACAAATAGCCAGCGCGAAACACACACCTCTCGACCACGCGCTCCGTGCGCGGCTTCAGCAAGGTGGACAGGCCGGTGGCCCGGTTGCGAGACCCATTAGACCAGCTTCCGGGTCAGAACTCAAGACCTATGTGCCGATCCTGACAGGTTTTACGACATTTTCGGTTATCCGGCACCTTATTGGACGGCCGCTCGATGAACAACCGTCCGAGAACTCGCCGCGACCCTCGCTCAGGCTCAAGCGGGAGGGACGAGGACAGGGCAAGTCCAGTTTCAGGCCAGGATCAGGATGATCATGAACGCGATCGCACCCAAGAGACCAAGGAGCAGAAGGACCGATGCCAGACGCATCATCAACTGGTTCTTTTGACGCATGGACGGGCTCCTGAAACGTCATGGGAGGGTGTGAACTTGGGGGGTTACTCCCCGGGAATATAGCTGATGACGCCCTCCCAAGGGGAGCTTGCCGAGGCGTAGAGCTTGCGAGGGATTCGTCCGGCGAGATAGGACTGTCGGCCGGCGATGCATGCATGACGCATGGCGTGCGCCATCAGCGGCGCGTTGGCGGCGTGGGCGACGGCGGTGTTCAGCAGCACGCCGTCGGCTCCGAGCTCCATCGCTGTCGAAACGTCGGATGCGCCACCCACCCCGGCATCGACGATGACGGGGTATGCGGGGTCTCCCTGCTTGAGAAGTTCCAGGCAGAGCAGGATGTTGTTCCGGTTGAGCACGCCCTGGCCCGAGCCGATCGGCGAGCCCGCGGGCATGACGCTCGTTGCGCCGGCCTCCTTGATGCGCAGCGCGGCGATGGGGTCATCGCTCGTATAGGCCAGGACGTGAAACCCGTCCTTGACCAGCTCGCGTGTCGCTTCGACCGTGCCCATCGGATCGGGCAGCAGCGTCTTTTTGTCGCCCAGGACCTCCAGCTTCACCCAGCTTGCCCCGGGATTGCCGAGTTGTTCGAGGATCTCGCGGCCGAGCCGGGCAACGCGAACGGCATCGTCTGCTGAGAAACACCCCGCCGTGTTCGGAAGGATGGTGTAGCGTGACAGATCGATGAACGACAGCAGCGACTCGTTCCGTTCGTTGTAAAGCCGCTCGCGGCGGACGGCCACGGTAATGACCTCCGAACCGCTGGCATCGAGCGAGTCTCGCATGAGGTCGTAGGTCTTGTACTTGCCGGTCCCGAGAATCAGGCGGCTGGAGAAGGATCGGCCTCCGATGATCAGCGGGGCCGCGGCGGGGTCCGCGATCGGCGTATGGGCGGCGGTGGTGGTCATGTCCAAGGGTACGGTGTCAGCCGCCGCCGACGAGGGAGACCACTTCGAGCGTGTCGCCCTCTCCAAGCTCGTGCTGTGCGTGGCTGGCCTTGGGGACGAGCACGCGGTTGACTTCGACTGCACAGGCCTGCCGATCGAGCTTGAGCTCGCGGAGAAGGTCGGCGATGCTGGTCCCAGCGGCGATTTCTCGTTCCCCGCCGTTGATCTGAATCCGAATGGTGGTCATTGCTCGGATTGTTGGCACGCCGGTCGTGTAACGTTTGGCTTGCCCGGACGTATCAAGGGCACGGGGGCGGCAGGAAGCCCGGGAGCAGCGGCGATGGCCATGGGTCGATATCGAGGATGGCTTGCGGTGGGAGTGCTTGCGTTCGGGCTGGCATCTCTGGTGGGGTGCGAGCGTCGCAAAGACTACAGCCAGGACACCCCCAACGACGTGATCCGCTCGGCCGTGGAGATGGTGCGAGACGGGCAGACGCAGCGCCTGCCGGACCTGATTGCCGCGGACAACGACGAGATGCGCCGGATGCTCGACCGGCTTGGGGTGTTGTTTGGGAACATGCAGAAACTCGCCGCGGCGGCGCAGGAGCGATTCCCGGAAGACATGGCCCGGATCCGCGCGCAGGCGGAGAAGGAAGCCGCGGAGGGCGGGGCCAATCCGATCCTGAGCGCGTTGAGTTCGGCTCGACCGGGCGGTGGGCGCGGGGGGCCACCGAGCGAGGATGACGAGAGCGCGGTGCGTGGTTTGATCAACCGGCTTTTCGCCGATCCGTATGGGTGGTTGGATCTGAACGCGTCGCGGCTCTCCGCGGAGAAGATCACGGATGATCAGGCAACGATCCTTCTCGACGGTGAGCCCCTGATTCCTGTTGTCGGGCTGCCGATGATCGAGCGCGATGGCAAGTGGTATGTGTCGCTACCCACCAGCATGCCGCCTCTGAGCCTGGGGTGGCCGCGGTCCAAGCCGCAGTGGGACATCATCCGGTCGCTGGTGACGATCATCGACAAGGCGGTGATCGAGATGACCGAGGACATCAAGCAGGGGCGAGTGGGGGGGCTGGATCAACTGGCGAGCAAGGCGCAGGAGAAGATGATCTTCCCTGCGGCGATGGCCTTCCTGGCGTATCAGCGAGAGATGGATGTACGGTCGCGGGTGGATCGTCGGCTCACCCAGTTCCGAGCCCGCCAGCGAGAGTGGATGAAGAGTTGCAAGGACAAGGGGCGCGAAGTATCGCCGAAACTGGTTCAGGTGATCGATCGGGTCGCGCCGCAGGAACTGGAGCAGATCGTCCGCAAGCGGGTGTCGATCGCGATCGAGAGGCTCTCCAACGCGGAGTTCGAGGACCTGGTGACGGACTGGTGCAGGGGCCGCGGCTTGTCAGTCGCTCTCGAGGGCGACATCAGCGCGGGGGCGGTGGATGCTCGTATTGAGGCGTGGCTTGCCGCGCAGGATCGCGCATCGGCTGCAAAGAAGTGAGCGGTCATCCGGTGAGCACGTTCAAGGCACCGGTCCGAAGCGAGAACGGCACGTCCGTCTGGCCGGGGAGTATGCCGAAGTACTCTCCATCAAGCTGGATTGGTGCCTCGGTGGCCGGGCGCAGCAGGACCTCGGTGCCGGACGCGTAGACAACACTCGGGTCGTTGAGATGGTTCCCCAGCATGACCTGCAGGGATCGCCGGATGATGTCGGATCGGCTTCGGATCGGCAGGAAGACGATATCGAGCCTGCCGTCGGTCATGCTTGCTCTCCGGGCGGGGTCGAGCCGTCCGGCATATTGCCGCGAGTTTGCTATGACGACCATGCCGGGGCGTTCGCGGACCCGCTCGCGCCCGTCGATGCAGACAGTGAGGGCGATGAAGCGTGCTTGAAGAAACTCGGCAATGATGTGCCGCGCGTAGGTCAGCCGAGAGATGGCGCCCGTTCGCGCGGCGGCGAGTCGCTGGACAACGAATGCGTCGAATCCCACGCTCGCCATGAGCATGAAGGGGCGGGTCCCGCAGACACCGATGTCCACCCGGAGCGGCTTCGCCAGGTTGATCGCGGCGATGGCGGAAGCTGTATCAGGCAGGTGGCCGAACTCGCGGGCGAAGAGATTCTCCGTGCCGAGAGGAAAGTGAAGAAGCGGCACTCCAGCTTCGATCGCCAGAGGCGCGGCATGGTGAATTGTGCCGTCGCCACCGGCGACAATCAACGCTCCGGCGCCCCGGAGCGCGGCGAGGAGATGCTCATCGCGAGATGTGTTCCGGTTGACGTCGAGCGAGGTGACCTCGTGGCCGGCGCCACCGAGTTCCTGTAGCAGTTTCTCAACGGCTTGGCGGCCCTTGCCGCGGCCGGAGATCGAGTTGCAAAGAACAACAAGACGCATGGCGGGAGAGCGTAGGGGCAACTGATCCGTCAGCGAGCAGGGGGCGGCGTGTGGCGCGGCGATGAGCCCTGGGCGGGCCGCCTTGCAGCGGCCTCCGCGCGTGCCCGGAAGCGGTCCAGCTTCGCCTCCGCCGCGACGTGGTTCCACACAGCCCAGCGGGCCATGCTCTGCATGCGGAAGAGACAGAAGAGGAAGTAACCGGGGGGCAGAAAGACCATGCCGATCAGGCAAACTGCAAGAACGCCGCCCATCGCTCTTCCGAGCAGGCCCGTGTACGCGTTGAGAACCGCCAGCGAGATCACCAGCCCGCAGAAGCCGATCGTCCACGCGCATCCGCGCAGACTCTGTGCCAGCGAAGAATCCTCGGCCCAATCGGCAAGGTGCGCCAGGAACGCGCACGTGGGCCCCAGGCCGCCGACTGCAACCACCAGTGAAACGCCGGCGACCGAAATCGCGGCGTAGAGCGCGGCGGTCGACACCGTGGTGTTGTAGACCCAGATTGCGAACAGAATCAGCAGCACGCTGAGCGGCCAGAAGCACTGTGTGACGCGTGCGGCGATGCGCAGCCCGCGCCATTCTCGGAGAACATTGACTGTTGTCGTCGGCATCACCGGCCGCGGCCGGCTGCAGAGCCAGACGCCCACGACCCAACCCAGGGTGATGCCGCCAAGCACCACAAGCACCGGGACATTGCGAACGAACAGAAGAGTGAGGAACATCACGAGCGCGGCCGTCGCGGCAAGGAACATCAGGAGCGCACCCGTCGCAAAGACCTCCAGCCATTCCATCGGTGCATGAACCAGTTGATCGGTGTAGCGGGGCGCCCGCTTTCGTCCCTTGATCGCCAGGCCGCACTCCGGACAGTTTCCGCCAAGACGCAGACCCTTCAGGCTGTAACCGCAGCCGATGCAGCTTCGCTCGTTCAGGATGATGTCGGGTGGATGCGCCGATTCGGTCTGGCCGGGTGCGGTTGCGGACATGAGACTGTTCCCGTGCGATGGAACTCGCCTGAGCCGGATCCGATACGCGACGGATCGCGAGGTGTTGCCCTCGCAAAGATTACCGAATCGTCGCCACGGATGCCTTTTCCGATATCCGCACGGTCGATGTCGCGGCGGCGACGGCATCCTTGAACAGCAGCAGGCCGGGTGCGTCGCGATCGGTCAACGTCCGATCCAGCCGGGTCCACCACGGGTGGAGCGTCCAGTTGAGGAATCGCTCCGGATGCGGCATCAGGCCGAAGATGCGGCCTGATCGATCGCATATGCCCGCGATGTCCGCCACAGAGCCGTTTGGATTGTCCGTGTACGTGAGGGCGATCTGGGCACCGGCCTGCAGGGCCGCCAGGACTTCCGGGTTGGCCGTGACGAAACGACCTTCACCGTGCGCGATAGGCAGCACAAGCGCCGACTCTCGCATCGCCGGATCGTGTTCTGACTCACGCCAGAGAGCGGAGAGCGACCGCGTCCATATGCACGGCGAGCTTGCGAGAGGCTTCACAGGGACCCAGCGGTCGATGAAGCGGGCGCCGGAGTTGTGTGTAAGGGCGACCGTCTGCGGCGGCGGAGCATCCTGCGGCCAGTCCTGCCCCTGCACAGGCCCGGGGAGCAAGCCGAGTTGGACCAGCACCTGAAAGCCGTTGCAGGCCCCGATCATCGGGACTCCGCGGCGGGCGGCATCGCGGAGCGCGGGGTAGAGACGCTCGCGGAGTTTGACAGCGAGGATGCGTCCGGAGGCGACATCGTCACCGTAGGAAAACCCGCCCGGGAACCCGATCAGGTCGGCCGCGTCGATCCGTGATGGATTCTCGATGAGGCGGTCAACGTGAGCCAGCTCGACCGTCGCGCCGGCGAGTTCGAAGCCGCGGCACATCTCGGCGTCGCAGTTGGTTCCGGCGGTGCGGATAACGAGTGCGGTGGGCATGGGCAGAGTGTAGGGATGTGCGGGGTGGGCGAGCGCAAGAAGAAGGCCCGACCGATTGCTCGGCCGGGCCCTGAGAAACCTGAACATCGCTTCGTGGAACGCGGGCTCAGCTGGCGTACTTCACGCCGCAGCCGTAGTTCTTGGTTTCGGGCTCGGTGACGGTCTCACCCTTGGTCAACTGATCGAGAGTCTGCTTGACGTAGTTCTTGTAGTCCTTCGCGTCGAAGGCCTTCTGGTTGTCGATGCCGCCCTTGTAGGCGAGCTTGCCGTCCTTGCCGATGATGAACATGTGCGGGGTCGTCGTCGCGCCATAGGCCTTGCCGACGGTGCCCTTCTCGTCGAGCAGAATCGGATAGGCCTTGCTCCAGTCCTTGGCGTACTTGGCGTTGAGCTCCTTGCCCGCGCCCTGCTTGCCGGGAGCGCCGGAGTTGATCGCAAGGAACACGACGCCCTTGTCGCTGAACTCCTTGTGGAGATCATTGAAGGTCGTGTTCTTGGCGTGGTGCTTGACGACGTGCGGGCACTCGGGGTTGAACCACTCGAGGACGACGATCTTGTCCTTGTAGTCCGCGAGATTGACGGTCTTGCCGTCGGTATCCGTGAGCGTGAAGGTCGGGGCGGTTTCTCCGATCTTGGCCGCCTCGGCCTTGGTCATCTTCTTCTCAGCCTTTTTCTCGGGCTGGGCGGCGGTCGAGGCGGGCTTCTTGGCATCGGCCTGCGCCAATGCGGCAGGTGCGGCGATGAACATGCCGCCGGCAGCGATCAGAGCAAAGAGGGTCTTGGTCATCATTTCGAGTTCTCCTTCGTGTGGACTTGGGTCTCGGCAGACCCGCCGGATTCGCGGTTACACGCCGCGTGGCGGTTCAGCCGTACGTATCAAACAAGTGAGCAGACTCATCCGGCCTTGGATGGGGTCGGTTGTGGGAGCGAAACGGTGTAGAACTCCGGCTTCTTGCCTTCCTGACGAAGTTCAAGCACACCCAGCAGTCGTTGCTCCGGGTCGGAAGGAGTCTTGAGCCGGAACTGAAGCCTGGACGCCTTGGCGGTTGCCTCGGTCAATGGCGATGTAAGGGCAACCCCGTCCTCTTCCGCGTGGAAAGTCAGCGTCGTGGCGCCGGGGGCGTTGATGACCACCGTCTGGTCTTTCCATTCAATCGTGGCCGGCGGGTTCTCCTTCGGCAGTTTTCGCGGCAGGCGCTCTCGTGCCGCGGCAAAGACCCCAGCGTGCTTGGGGTCCGCAACCGCGGCAGGCGTTGTATCGCGGATCGGAAGCACGAGTTCCAGCGAGGTCTCCTCGAGAACGCAGGCCTCCTGGCACACCAGCCACTCGGCCTTGAGGGCGACTCGGGCGGTCGTGCCGGGCTTGGCATTGACGGGAACATCGACAGAGATCAGCAACGTCATCTGCTCGTGGACGATCGAGTCGAGCAGGTCTCCCGGTGCGACATGACGCTCGGGGGCGGGCCACAGAATCTCGCCGACCTTGTAGTCGGGTGGCAGCGAGATATCGAGCATCGGCGGCATGCCGGTGTCGTTCTGGCCCTTCCAGTACATATGCCAACCGGGGGTGATGGCGAACTCAAGCGCGAGCCAGGCCCGCTTGCCCGGGGCCAGATGGAGGTGCTCCGAGATCAAGCGTGCACGAACATACGGCTCATTGCTCCGCGACACGACTTCCGAGACGGAAGCCTGACTTGCGAGGCCCGTGCCGAGCATGCCGAGCAGGATGGCGAAGAATCGAGCGATCATCAATGGACAACCATTCCGTGGGTGCAATTCCGAAAATGCGACGAACATTGTACCGATGCCGCGAGGAACTGCTGCACTTGGTATCCTTGCTCTATGGCCACCACTCTCCAACGTTGCACGTCTTTGTTCGGTCTTGGTCTGGCAGCCATGCTCGCGCTGGGCGGATGCCAGAACAAGGTGAGCGATCGAGACCTCGTCACGATCGATCTCGCCGAAGCTCGACGGCTCCACGCCCAGTCCGCTTCGCGCTTTGTTGACCCCCGATCCTCCGAGGAGTTTGCCGAAGGACACATTCGCGGCGCGATCAACCTCCAAGTCGCCCAGGTCACGGAGCTCAAGACCGACATGGAGCCGTCGGTCGCGAGGGCGAAGCATGTGGTGGTCTATGGCAACAACCCCGGAAGCGCGGTGGGTAGGGTTGTCGCCAAGCGGCTGATGGTTGCGGGTCACAAGGGCGTGAGGCTGTATCTCGGCGGGCTGGACGAGTGGCGGGCCAACGGGCTGCCGATCGACCAGGCAAACCAGGCTCAATGACCGCACCCATCGGGCTAGAGCGCGCCGGATCGGTGACGCCGTCGCAAAGTGTCTGAAACAGAGGGATGTATCGCGAATGACCGGATCGATCCACAGTCGTGTCTACGGAAACATGATCGAGTGCGTGGGCAACACGCGGCTGGTGAAGCTGCAGCGGGTGATCCCGCAGGACCACGCCGAGGTGCTGCTCAAGCTGGAGTTCGACAACCCGCTGGCCAGCGTGAAGGACCGCATCGGCCACGCGATGATCGCCGCGGCGGAACGCGCGGGGACCATCCGTCCCCGCGGGGCGAACGGTCCGAACGATCACGGGACGCACATCATCGAGCCCACTAGTGGAAACACGGGGATCGCGCTGGCGTTTGTCTGCGCTGTGAAGGGCTATCGCCTGACGCTGACGATGCCCGAGTCGATGAGCATCGAGCGACGCGCGCTGCTCAAGCACCTCGGGGCGGAGCTGGTGCTCACCCCGGCGGAGAAGGGCATGCGCGGCGCGGTGGCCCGAGCGGGTGAACTTGTCAGCGAGACTCCGGACTCGTGGATGCCGCAGCAGTTCGACAACCCCGCGAACCCGGCGATCCACGAGGCAACCACCGGGCCGGAGATCTGGACGGACACCAATGGCGCGGTCGATGCGATCGTGGCCGGGGTCGGCACCGGCGGAACCATCACCGGAGTGACCCGATACATCCGAAAGTTCAAGCCGGAGTTTCAGGCCATCGCGGTGGAGCCGATCACCTCGCCGGTCATCTCCGGCGGCCAGCCGGGGCTCCACAAGATCCAGGGCATCGGCGCCGGTTTCGTCCCGACGAACCTCGACACGCAACTCCTCAACGGCGTTGAGTTGGTCAGCAACGATGAGGCGTTCGAGTGGGGACGCAGGCTCGCGAAGCAGGAGGGGATCCTTGGCGGAATCAGCACCGGCGCGAACGTCTGCGTCGCGGCAAGAGTGGCCGCGAGGCCGGAGTTCCGCGGCAAGCGGATCGTCACCTTCGCGTGCTCCTTCGGGGAGCGGTACCTTTCAACGCCTCTGTTCGCGGACCCGGCCTGAGCAGGTTGATGATGCCGACCGATTCTTCGCCGTTCCCGACTCCCGATGCGGGCAGGTCTCAGACCGCCTCCGTGCGTCGTGGGCGCGGCGTGCTCTTCGTGTTTCTCGCCCTATGGGTTGCATGGAGCGGCGCGCTTGGTTGGCTCCGCGTTTCGCACCCGGAGCTTGATCACGGCGACATCACCACCGATTCAAACATCCTGAATGCCGGGGAGAACTTCGACCGGGAGGGGTTCTGGTCGAGTTGGGGTGTGCCCGCGCTTGATACCTTCCGGGCTGACGGCAAGACGCCGGACTACTACCTCACCTATCCCCCGGGTTGCTACTGGCTTCATCAGGCGATGAAGCTTGTCGGCGTACAGGAACTGTGGCATTTCCGGCTGGTCTCGGTGTTCTGGTCGTCGCTCGCCGTATTGCTGTTCTTCGTGGTGTGCACGCGTGTGAGCGGGGCGGTGCTGCCCGCCGCGATCGCGGCAACCGCGTATATGCTGTCGCGCCCGTTCGCAGAGTACTCCGACAATTTGCACTATCTCTCGTTCTCGCAGGTGACGCTCTTCGCGACTGTGCTCGGATGGGTGGGGATTGAACAGGCCGGCACGGCGGCATCCCGGATGCGATGGCTGCTGTTCACCGCGGCGATGTTCATGCTGGATTCGCTTGTGACCTTTGAGCACACGCTCTTCGTCGCGGCGTTCGGTTTCGTGCGGATCGCCCTCTCCCGCAGGTGGGGCTTGTTGCTCCCGCTCATGCTCCTTGGGCTGGTCCCGGTTGCCGTGTTGTCCGCTCGGTTCGCGATCAACGCCGCGGCGATGGGCGGGGTCAGCGACGTCTGGGCGGTCATGCAGGCCAAGCTGCGGCAGCGGACCGGCGCCTCGGGCGGTGCCGGTTGGGCGCAAGTCGGGCATGAGCTGCTGGACCGACTCGGATGGCGAGCGGCGCGATCCGGCGCGGACTCCGAGAACGCCAAGGCCCGCATCGGCGTGCTTTCTCCCGCGTTCCTGTTTCCTGCGAGCGTCCTCGCGGTGATCGCTCTTTCGACCTGGCACCTGGAAGGCATGAAGCCCGCCCGGAAGGCCGCTGGGCTGGCTCTGGCGCTCCTGGTCGCCGGTGCGATGTGGCCCATCGCCATGCGCGAGCACGCGTTCGTGCACGCGTACACCGTCCTGCTCTTCCTTCCGGGGATCGCCGCGACGATCGGTGCGCTGGTGACCTTCGGCTGGTGGCAGCGACGATGGCAACCCCGGGGCGCACCGGTGAGAGTCGCGGGCGCAGTCGCGGGGTGCGTGCTCTTGATCGCGCATGTTTCGCAGATGCGGCACGCACACGTGCTGAACCTGGAATGGAAGCTCGATGCGGCGGTGCATGAACGAAACCTCACCATCGAGAAGTTCGAGTCCAGATTCATCGCGGCAAGACCGGCGTTTGCGGATGTGCAGCGGATGTACATGTACTCGCACGATGCACAGCTCGGACGCAAGCTGCACGTGGCATTCGACAACGACACAGGGCGAATGCACATCCCGCTGGCCAAGGGTGAGGCGCAGATGCTCGATTGGCGAGGCGTGCCCCGGGCGATGCTTGATGGCCAGGCAGGGGCGGGTCCGCCGCGGTTTCTGGCCGAGCCCGCATCGCATCTCGCGTTCTTCTTCCCGGGTCGACAGGAGATTGAGGCCGGCACAGTCGCGCTTGGCGATGGCTCAAGGGTCTCTCGGCTCTGGATGGAGTCCACACTCGATAGCGCTGGGGTGATCGTGGGTGCGGCCGTTGAGGCTCCGGCAGGCAAGGGAACGGCCGGGCTGGTTCTTCACGCACGCGTACGCGATGCAGCCGGCACGCTCATCTGGAAGCGCACCGCGCTCGCCGAACAGTGTGCGGCGGTCACAGACTCCGCCGTGATCTGGATCAACCTGATCGAGCCCCCATCCGCCGAGGGCCGCGAGATCGAGGTGTGGTTCACCCGCGCGGGTGGGGGGCGCTCGCGGCTTCGCATCGATGAGGGCACCTTGAAGCTCCCCGATGGCATCCGTCTCGCGCAGGATGGCCGGAGTTTGCTGCTCCGAGCGGCGAAGCCGCCTGTTCCGGCTCAGGAACTCTCCGAGGAGTGATCAGCCGCGGTGCGCGGCAGACGCACCGGCGAACTCCCGTACGACCACGGTGTGCCCCAAGGCCGATTGGCCTGGGCGGTCCGGGGCGGCGGACTTCCGCTGCTGATAGCGGAGTTCTTCAAGCAGCCGCCGGTTGATCGCCAGCAGGTGGCCGAGCACGGCGAGCCCGATCATCAGGAACCCGCAGATCGCCAGCACTCCCGAGGCAATCACCGACTGCACATGGCCCGCGCCCTCGCCCCGGGCCATGAACCAGAGATACCTCGCCGCAAGCGCCGCTCCGGGTACAAGCATGAGCGAGGCAAGCACGCCGAAGACCTGCACCGGGCGATAGATCATGTAGGTCGCCAGCATCGCCAGGCCGTTGCGTCGAATGTAGTGGAAGTTGCTCCGCATCAGGCGGCTCGGCCGCGTCGGGCCGTTGACCCGGATCGGAACGCATGCGACTCGCAGATTACTCCGTCCGGCCTGGATGAGCGTCTCCAGCGAGCCGGTGTAGGAGTTGAAGATGTTCAGCCGCATGGCGGCATCTCGGGTGTAGGCGCGGAATCCGCTGGTGGCATCCTCGACGCGTGTGCCGCTCAGGGAGCGGACAACCCAGGAGCCGATGCGCTGGAGCAGCTTCTTGGTGAACGAGAAATGTGCGATCTCCGAAATGGGCCGGGTCCCGACGACAACATCCGCCCGTCCGCACAGAATCGGCCCGACAAGGGCCGGCACATCACGCGCATCATACTGGTTGTCGGCATCGGTGCTGATAATGACATCGGCGCCGAGCGCGATGCAGGCATCAATGCCGGCCATGGTTGCACGGGCAAGCCCTTGATGGCCGCAGAGCGAAACAACGTGGTCCGCGCCGTGCTCCTTCGCGACCGCGGCGGTCGAATCGGTGCTGCCGTCATCAATGATGACCCACAGGACCTCATCAAAGCCCTCAACCCGCCTCGGCAGGTCGCGCAGTGTTTCCGGGAGCGTCCGCTCCTCGTTCAGACAGGGAATCTGGATTGCAAGCCGCATGGTGATTCGCGAGCGAACCTGTCGGGGAAGAGTCCGTGTGCCGGGCGATTCTAAGCCTGAGCCAAGCCGCCTATCTTCCTCCGCCCTGTGGCGCCCTCGGCCCGTTTGCGGAGCGTCGCTCAGCGCCTCGGCGTGTCGGCGAGCGAAACCGCGAGCGGCGGACGGGGCAACTGGGGGCGGATGGGGAAGAGTGGGGGAGGCTGGAACGGACTCCATGAGCGCGTCAAGCGAAACTGGGTTGGCAGGCTCTCGTCTGCGGATGTGGACGACCATCGCCACGCACACGGTGGTGGACTTCTTCTCCTTCCTCATCGTGCCGCTGCTCTCGGTGCTCGAGGGTGAGGTGCGTTTGTCGCACCTCCAGGGTGCAGCGCTGCTGGCGGTCGGGCAGGTCGCCAGCGGTGTGATTCAGCCCGTCGTCGCGCTGGCCTCCGACAGGTTCGACACGCGGTGGCTTGGCACACTCGGGTTCCTGGCAGCAGTCGTCGCCATCGGTCTGGTGGGCTATGCCGATTCCTTCACGCAGTTGCTGGTGTTGCAGATTGTCGGCGCTGCGGGGATCGGTGCGTTTCACCCGGTCGCCGCGGCCGCGGTGGGCCACCTCGCCGGTCCGCGGCGTTCGATGGGCATTGCGTGGTTCTACCTCGCCGGGATGCTGGGCGGAATCCTCGGAAACGTGTCGGCCGGCCACTATGTCGAGCGGTTCGCACGCATCGGCGGATCGACGGATGCCGGTCTGAAGGCGCTGCTCTACCTCACGCCCGTGGGGATCGCGTTCGTCATCGCCCTGGGTCTGGCGATCCACGGCATGCCGCACCGTACTCATGATGCTCACACGATTCACCGTGCGCTGCCGGAGCGGGAACGTCGCAAGCGTTGGACGGGCGTGTGGCTGCTGTATGCCGGCAACGTGCTGCGGTTCGGTGTCGATGTATGCCTGATCCAGCTCATCATCAGGTGGACCGAGTTGATGGCGATGGATCGGAGTGTGGGCGGGGCCTTGACGGATGCGGTGCGGATCGACGCCTCGCAGTTGAACGGGCCGCTCCAGGCGGCAAAGCAGATCGGGATGGGCCTGGGCGGTGTCGCGCTGGGGTGGTGGTTCCATGTGCGGCACGAGCGGGCGCTGCTGGTGGCGATGCCGCTGCTGGGGGCGGCGACGGTGGCGTTACTGCCCTACACAGCAGGCTGGACCGCGCTCCTGGTCTGTGCTATCGCGGGGGTCGGGTATGGCGCGGTGGTCCCGATGACGATCTCCATGGCGCAGCGGCTCATCCCGCACCGCACCAGTCTCGCATCCGGGCTGATGATGGGCGGAGCGTGGGCGGTGGCATCGGTGGGCTCGCCGATCTCGCAGTGGCTCGCCGAGAGCTACGGGTTGGAACGCGCCTTCCTCGTCGTCGCGGTCAGTCTGCTCCTGGCAAGCGTGCTGGGATTGTTCATCCCGCGTGCGGCGGAACGCGGCCTCTAGGCGGCCCTCAGTTCGTTGCGCCCGACACCGCACCGGCAGGCGGGGCATACTCAAGTCCGCCATCGATGCCGAGGTCGAATCCGAGCGCGAGCCAGCCCAGCAGGAAGAGTGTCCAGACGATCGCGAACACGATCGAGTACGGTGTCATCATCGAGATGATGGTGCCGGTTCCGGACCGAGGCGCGTACTTCTGACAGACGGCCAGAATCAGCACGAGGTACGCGTTGAGCGGCGTGATGATGTTCGTGCACGAGTCAGCAAGGCGGTAGGCGACCTGGGTTGTCTCGGGGCTGATCTGAAGCAACATGAAGATCGGCACGAACACCGGGGCAAGCAGTGTCCACTTCGCCGAAGCCGACGAGACGAGGATGTTCAGCACCATCACCAGTGCAATGAACGCCGCCAGCAGCAGCAGGGGGCTCAACTCGCTCTCGGCAAGCATCTTGCCCAGCGAGTATGCCAGCAGTTGATCAAGCTGCGAGTACTTGAAGTACGCGATGAACTGCCCGGCAAAGAAGGCGAGCACGATGACGGGCGCTGTCGTCGCAAGGGAGTCGCTCATGAGCCTTGCGATGTCCCGGCCGCTTCGGATGCTACCGACCGAGACCCCGTAGGCGATCCCGGGGAACAGGAACAAGCCCATGATGATCGGCACGATCGCAACGATCCAGCGTGCAGACTTGCTGTGCGGAATCGCATCGCCATGAAGCGGGGAGCCCTTGGTGAAGATCAGGGCAAGCACTCCGGCAAGGCCGACGGCAAACACAAGTCCGGCGTAGCCGAGCGCCCGCTTCTCGCCTCGCGAGAGTTGCTCTGCGCGAAGCTCGGATGTGTCGCCCACGGCCGCACCGCCGTCGTCGGGTGCCCGCCGCGCAAGCCGCGGCTCAACGAACCAGTCAGTCACCGCCCACCCCAGCAACGTCAGCAGAAACGTCGAGGCGATCATGAACCACCAGTTGCACGCCGCGTTGACTTCGTACCCCGGTTCGATGACCCGGGCCCCGGCCTCGGTCAAACCGCTGAGCAGGGGGTCCAGCGAGGTGATGAGCAGGTTCGAGCTGAACCCCGCGCTGATCCCGCAGAAGACCGCCGCGACGCCGGCCAGCGGGCTCCGGCCGACGGACTTGAACAGGAGCGCGGCGATCGGCGGAAGCACGACATATCCCGAGTCGGCGCCCATCGAGGATTGAATGCCCAGCAGAACGAGCATCGGTGTGAACAGCCGCGGCGGGATGATCAGCATGACGGCCTTCAGCAGCGCCCCGACGAGCCCCGCCCGTTCGGCGAGACCGACCCCGAGCATCGTGACGACCACCACACCCAGCGGAGGAAAGTCCACGAAGTTCCGCACCATGGTCCGGAGCATCCAGAAGATGCCATCGCTCGTCAGGAGGCTCTGCGCGACGATCGGACTGCCGACATCGACCAGCCGCACCGTCTTGCGACCGTTCTCATCGAGTACAGGTTCCAATCGGACTTCGCCGGTGTTCGGATCGGCGACCTCTTGCATCACCCCCTCGGGCCGGACTGGTTGGACACTCCACCCCATAGAGGTGCCGATCGCCGAGAGCGCGATCACGATCAGGGATGCCCAGACAAAGAGCATCGCCGGGTCGGGGAGTTTGTTCCCCGCCCATTCGATCAGGTCGAGGGGATTGAAGCTGATTCCGGAGCGGGTGGTTGCCATTAGGTTCGAGCCTCGGATTCGGTGAGCCATTGATCCAGCGACTTCCGGTCGACACGGGGCCGCCGCGGATGCGGAGACTACCGGCTCGCGGCGATCTCTGCACAGCCGAAACGAGGTGGCGCTGAATCCGACACATTCTGGCGATTGGCTGGTACATTCACCGGGCGTGGAGGCCTTGCACCGGCGACCCCGCTAGGGCGGCACGAATGTTGCCCAACCGGAAGGAGTGAACGCATGACCCGGATTGCCGCGCTTCTCCTGTGCGTACTTTTGGCCCTTCCGGCGAGAGCGGACGGGCCAACGAACCTGACGTTCGAGCAGGACACGCTCGGCAGACCGCCGGCGGGGTGGTTTGTCCCCGGTCCCGCGGCCAGCGCAGGGTGGAAAGCCTCGATCCGCAGCGGCATCGCCCGGCGAGAAGGCAACTGCGTGGTGCTGAGCAAGGCTGCGGCACGGACCGGGGGGCAGCCCGGCGCGTTCGGCAATCTCATGCAGCAGTTCGATGCCACACCATTTCAGGGCAAACGCATCAGCATGACGGCGTGGATTCGTGTCAAGCCCGACAACCCGCAAGCGGGGGGACGGGCGCAGATGTGGTTCCGCGCGGATCGTCCCAACGGGCAACCTGGGTTCTTCGACAACTCATCCGAGAGTCCGGCGACGAGCACCGACTGGCAGCAGTACAAGGTCATCGCGGACATCGATCAGGATGCGCAAAGCATCGCCGTCGGGTTCATGGCCTTCGGCGCGACGACATGGATCGATGATGTGACCTTTGATGTCATCGGCGACGCGGTTCAGGTGGACGATCCTCCGAGGCCGCTCACCGAGCAGGGGCTTATGAACCTGACGGCGTTCGCGAAACTGGTCGGCTACGTCCGGTACTACCACCCGAGCGAGGAGGCCGCGGCGTGCGATTGGGAGGAGTTCGTTCGAGCACGGGTTACGGCCGTCGAATCTGCGCCGGATTCCGAAGCTCTGGCGGATGAGTTTGAGGGCATGCTCGCCGCCCTTGCGCCATCCGCGATCGTTCAGATGCAACCGTTCGGCGGGGCGTTTGATCCGAGATCGATGCTGGCCGAAGGCGATGTGCCTCGGCAGGAGACGGCGTGGTTCAGGTATGGCTTCGCGCACAAGGGAGAGCATGGAATCTATCAGGCTCAGCGAAGGGTGTGGCAGACGGGCGAGCAGCCACCAGAGTTCGTCGCGGGGATCGGCGAGCACAAGACGGCGCAAATTGCACCCGGTGTGTGGGTGCGGATTCCGCTGGCGTTGTATCGCGACGATTCGGGAACTCTGCCGAGAGCAAGGCTGTCGATCATGCCGACGCCGGACCCGGC
Source organism: Planctomycetota bacterium (assembly GCA_023432465.1). Taxonomy (GTDB): domain Bacteria; phylum Planctomycetota; class Phycisphaerae; order Phycisphaerales; family UBA1924; genus JAHBXL01. The sequence goes on from JAEYUO010000072.1 coordinate 44,116, forward strand.
CTACGTGCGTCCCAGCGGAGACCACCGGACCACCCGCCTGGCGGGCGTCATTCTGGCGTGGAATGTCTTTCAGCACCACTACCCGTACTTTGACGTGGTAGGCGTGAACTGGGAGGAGCAGCTCTCGAGGGCGCTTCGGGATGCGGCGACGGACCCTGACGGGGTGAGCTTTCACCGGACGCTTGAACGGTTCGTCGCGTCTCTCGAGGATGGGCACGGCTACGTCGGCTATACCCAAGCGTCCGGCGGGGCAAGGCTCCCGATCGCATGGAGTTTCGTGGGCGAACGGTTGATCGTGACAGCAGTCGGAACCGCGGTCCAGCAGATCCGAGAAGGAGACGAGGTGCTTGAGATCGACGGCATCGCAGTCGCTGAGCTTGCAACGGCGGCGGGGAGACGGATGAGCGCCTCGACGCCTCAGTTCCGGAGGTATCGCACGGCGAACGAACTGGCGCGTGGCGAGTTCGGGCAGACACGGGAGTTGAAGCTGCGCCGGATGAGCGGCGAGATGTACACGCAGCAGCTTGAGTGCGGGCCGGCCGACGCCCAGCCCGCCGAGCCGCGGCCGGACAAGGTCTGCGAGGTCCGCCCGGGGATCTGGTACGTGGACATCGACCGGGTGAACGACGATGACATCCGTTCGAACATGGACAAGCTTGCCGCGGCCGAGGGGCTGGTGTTTGACCTTCGCGGCTATCCCGGCCGGCTTTCGACGATCGTGCTTGCGCACCTGACGGACACCCCGCTGCGCAGCGCGAGGTGGTGCGCGCCCTATCTGCCAAAGCCGGATCGCGAGGGGATGAGCCACGCCAATGGCGGGTGGCCGGTGCCGCCGGCCGAGCCGCGCTGGACAAGCAACGCCGCCTTTATCATCGACGGTCGCGCAATCAGCTACGCGGAAACCTACATGGGCATCGTTGAACACTTCAAACTCGCGGCGATTGTCGGCGAGGCGACCGCCGGCACGAACGGGAACGTGACCGCCTTCACGCTGCCCGGTGGGTACAGCATCGGCTTCACTGGCATGCGGGTGCTGAAGCACGATGGATCGGTTCATCATGGCATCGGGATCGAGCCCACGATCCCGGTTGAACGCACGATCGGGGGGATCGCGGCCGACAGGGATGAGTTCCTTGAGGCCGCGATCGCGCATGTCGAGAAGCACGCGCCCGCCAAAGAGCGTCCTCGCTGAACGCCTGATCAGCCGAACAGACCGAGTTGCCCACTGCCGAGCGATCGTCGCCGCAGGAACTCCGCGCTTGAGAGCCTTGACCAGCCTCCGCCGCGGCTCGCATTCGTGTGCCGCGTGCCGTCCGGCGAGGTTCGCGGCCCTTCTGCGTGGCCCAGCCCCGCACGCCTTTTGAACAGTGTGAAGGCCTGAGCGAGATGCTCCGCGCGGACGCCCGTCCCTCGCTGCCGCTCGAAGAACACCGACTTGTACAACTCTCCTCCGTGAGTCTCACGCATCGAGTTGAGGACTTTGTCCGCGCGCTCCGGAAAGTGCCGCCGCAGCCAGTCCTCGAAGAGCGCCTTGATCTGGTGCGGCATGCGCAGGAGGATGTAGCCCGCATCGCGTGCACCCGCATCAGCGGCGGCCTGAAGGATCGCCGGCACTTCCGATTCGTTGAGGGCGGGGACAATCGGTGCGACCATGACATGCACCGGAATACCCGCCGCCGCGAGCTGCCGCACGGTTTCCAGGCGTTCTCTGGGGGCGCTGGCGCGCGGTTCCATGTTCGCGGCGAGTGTGTTGTCAAGGGTCGTGATGCTCACCGCGACACTCGCCGCGTTGAATCGCGACAGCTCAGAAAGCAGGTCCAGATCGCGCAGCACGAGCCGATTCTTGGTGACGATGGAGACGGGCTGGGCAAGCTCCGCGCAGACTTCCAGGCACGCGCGGGTAATCGCCAGGCGAGCTTCGATCGGTTGGTAGCAATCGGTCACGCCGCTGAAGACGATGACCTCGCCCTGCCATCGTGGCTTGGTGAGTGCCTCGCGCAGTAAGCGAGGCGCATCGGGTTTGGCAAAGATCTGAGTTTCAAAGTCAAGCCCGGAGGAGAGCGCGAGATACTCGTGCCCGGGCCGCGCATAGCAGTAGATGCAGCCGTGCTCGCAGCCGCGATACGGATTGACCGTCCAGTTGAACCCAAGGTCCGGGCTGTCCACGTGGTTGAGGACCGACCTGCTCGCATCCTCGTACACCTCGGTGCGGACCTGCTGCCCGCATGGGTGCTCGCGAAGCTGATTGTCCAGATGCTCGCCGAGCACGTGGAGTCGCACCGGCTCGAAGCGATTGCCGGGGTTGAGCCCAGCCCCGCGGCCGCGCGCGACGCCTTGTGGCAGACCATCCTTGATCTCATCACGCTCGAGCATACACCGAACAATATCCAATCGTGCTGCGATGGTCTATTGGCCGGGGCTCAGTCGATCCCGAAGGCCCACCCGAGCCCGTCTCGCTTCAGCGCCAGGAGGGCACCGGCCGATGCGGCGAACGCCGTAAGCGCTGCTGCGAGGACGACGCTGGAGGGCGGTACATCGATTTTGGGCCTTACCAGGCACGCGATGGGTGTGAGCGCGGCGACGAACAGCCTCGCAGCCGCGATCAGCAGCACCGAGCCCGCCACCATACCGCCGGGGACCGGACACCCGCTGCATACCAAGGCCACCAACCCCGCAAGGGCGGCAAAGCGGAAGGCCCGCCCGAAGATGGGTCGCGGGTGTTGCCAGCCAAGGGCACCCGCGGCGGCAACACCAAGGGTGGCGACAAAGGCCATCAGGGTAATCCGCTCTCCATACACCTTGTACTCCTCAGGCGAGTTCTCAAGGCTGTTGAGCGCCTGAAAGGTCATGAAGCTTGCAAAGATGGCCGCGGCTACGGCAAGAACTGCGATGCCCGCCGTGATGTATCGGCTCGGCGTCTGCACCGCGGGTTCGGGAACGGGATCAGGAATGCCATCCGTCACGTCGCCCATCATACCAATCCGTACGGAGTAACCGACCGCGCAGTTTGCAGCTCGTTCGATCTTCCTCGACGTATCCATCGGCTCCGCGATGGATGGGACATGGCTCTGGGGCGAGTACCGCCAACGCCGCTTCAGCCCGCCAGCCGCTCCTCGCCGCCGTCGATGCCGAGCACCTTCATCTTCTTGTACAGCGTGGTGCGATTGATCCTCAGATCGTCGGCGGTCTTTTGCCGGTTCCAGCTGTTGGCTCGCAGCGCCTGCAGGATGATGCGCTTCTCCGGCTCGCGCAGGGCATCCTCGAGCGCACAAGGCGACCACGGCGTGTCCTCGGCAGGGGAATCAAGCTCACCGCCTACGAGTCGGAGAGGCGCTTGCCCGGCGATGAGGCGATTCGGGGCGGTGCCCTGGACATGCTCGGGCAGATCGGTCTCCGTGATCGTGGGGCCGCGGGAGAGCACCGCGGCACGCTCGACGATGTTCTCAAGTTCGCGCACGTTGCCGGGGTATGTGTACCGTCTGAGCGCTTCGACGGCCTCCGACGAGAACCCCGCGAAGGTCCGCCCGACCGCCGCGCCCTGCTGCTGGAGAAAGTGAGCGGCCAGCAGGGGGATGTCGCTCAGGCGATCGCGCAGCGGGGGGAGTTCGACCGTGACCACGTTGATGCGGTAGTACAGGTCCTGCCGGAACTCTCCACGCGCGACCAGGTCCTCCAGCGGCTTGTTCGTCGCGAGGATCACGCGGACATCGACCTCGATGGTCTGGCTGCTGCCCACCGGTTCGAACTTCCGCTCCTGCAGGACCCGGAGCAGCTTGAGCTGCATGGCCGGCGAGGCGGAGTTGATCTCATCGAGAAAGATGGTGCCGCCATCGGCGGCCAGGAAGCGGCCGATCTTGTCGGCATACGCGCCGGTGAACGCGCCCTTGACATGCCCGAAGAGCTCGCTCTCCAGCAGCGTTTCGGGGATTGATCCGCACGAGAGCTGCACAAAGGGCCTGGCCTTGCGCGGCGAGAGATGGTGGATCGACTGCGCGATCATGCTCTTGCCCGTGCCGCTCTCGCCGGTCATCAGGACGGTGGTCTTGCTTGGTGCGACCGCGCTGATGAGGTCGTAGATCTTGAGCATCCGCGGGTCCGCCCCGATGATGCGATCCAGGCCGCAGCGTTCGTCGAGCCGGTGCTTCAGGGCCCGGTTCTCCGACACCAGAGCCTGCTGCCGGAGAGCCCGCTGCAGGGCCACACGAAGCTCGCCGTCGATGACCGGCTTGGTCATGTAGTCCACAGCGCCCATGCGCACGGCATCGACGGCGGATTCGATCGAACCGTAGCCGGTGAGCATCAGCGCGACGGTGGTCGGATGCTCCTTGACGATCCGCTTGAGAAGCTCGATGCCGTCCATCTCCGGCATCGCGATGTCGCAGATCGCGACGGCGAACGGTCGGGGCGGCTCGGAGGCCATCGCGGGCTGCTCAGCCTTTTCCAGCGCGCTCAGCGCCTCGCGGCCGTTGAACGCCGTGGCGGTGTCGAAGCCCTCCTGGCTCAGAAAGTCCGCGAGCGACTCCGCGGTGATCGGGTCATCATCAACAATCAGGATTCGCGGTCTTTCTTTACTCACGCACGAGTCCCCGAGCGGTTGCTGTCGCGATGCTGAGCATCCTCAGTCCCCCCACCATGCTGGTCACCCTGCCTCGGATCGGGCATTTCGCGGCGATGAGAGAGAGCACAGCGAGGGACGGGTCGGTCTCTCGGACCAGCGGGCCGTAGTTTCGTCGGGGCGGGGTGGTCATATCGGCGGTCGGTTCGAGCGCCGATGGGGCCCTCACGTTCCCGAGGCTGGATTCCCGCTGTGCCCTCTCTCAACGTCGGTTGAAGTCTCCGGCTTGTCACGCCACTGAGGCACCGGAAAGGTTGCTTTGAGGCATGCGCCGCCGCGACCGTTCGCGGAGTCGAGCTCCCGCGACGAAAGCACGATGGTGCCGCCCAGTTCCTGAACGAGTTCGCGGCAGAAGGCAAGGCCGACACCGGTTCCGCCGTGCTTGGTTGAATAGCCGAGACGGAAGACACTCTCGCCGCTCCGCAGCGGCATCTCCGGCGGACCTTCTCCGTTGTCGAGAATCTCCAGCACGACACAGCGTCCGGTGCGGCCCGGCTCCGTGCGGGCGTGGATCTCGATGTAGCCGTCGGCGCGGCCGGTTCGCTCGATCGACTCGATCGAGTTCTGAATGCCGTTGGTGATGATCGCAAAGACGAATCGGTCGGGCAGGTCCGCCAGGTCCTCGGCGATCTCTCCGCTGACTCGAAGGCAATGCTCATCCGTCAGGGGCGTCATGACCTCGATCGCGTGGCGGATTGCCTCGGCCATGCTGCCGGTGCCGGTGGCGACGCCGCGGGCGTGGGCGAGCGAGACCCCCTGCATCGCACACTTCACCAGGTCGGACATCTGCAGCATCGCGGCGTGAACGGTGTCAAGATGCTTGACCAGGTCCCCGATCGCGACAGGGGGCGTCTGGGTTCGTTCGCTGCCGACGCTTCGGCGTGCCAGCGAGAGGCAGCGCATGGACCCGTCGAGCAGATTGGCAAGCTCGTGGGTCAGCGTGGTGAGCCGGTCGGAGATGTATGCCCCATCGATGGGATCCACCGCGATCTGCGCCGGGCGCACGATCGTGCGCTTCAGCGACGCTTCCCGCTTCCCGGTCTTGGCGGGCTTGGCATCCTTCTTCCGCCCGTTTGGCGGGGGAGGAGGCGGGCTCGAGGAAGGGTCAGGGGGAGTGGACATCGCCACCGGATATCGGCGGCGATCCCCCGTCGCTGAAGGGCGTGTGTTGAGAAAACGAAACACCCCGGCCGGTTATCCGGACCGGGGCGTGTTGTGATGGTGCAACGGGCTTCAGGCCAATCCGACCGCCGCGGCATCGCGATCGGAGAGCGGATTGCCGTCGGATCGCGGCTTGACCGTTCCGTCGCGCTTCCAGGAGCGGGCACAGGCCTCCCAGCCGCGGGTTCGAAGGTCCTCCGCGCGGGCGACGGAGCCGGTCTCATCGAGCCACACCTTGCTGACGCCGAGCAGGTCGGCAAGATCGACAGGATCAAAGTGAGCTAGGGCTGGGTCGCTCGCGGGCAGGTGCACGCCCGCATCGAGCGGGTTCTGGATGTTCAAAGCCGACTTGGCATCCTCGAGCGACTTTCCCGCCGCGGCAAGGACCTTCATGGCATCGGACCACGATGCGTGGGGGTTTGCCGCAAGCGGAGCGGGGAACGACTGTGTGTGCACGCACATCTCATCTTGCGGGCCGGCCTTGTGCAGCACGCGCCACGCCTCATCGGCGGTGTGCGGCAGCAGGGGGGCGAGCAGGCGGCACAGCCCGTCGGTCATCTGCCAGAGCGCGGCCTGCGTGCAACGGCGCCGGGGTGAGTCCGGCTTGTCGCAGTAGAGCCGGTCCTTCACGGCGGCGAGGTAGGTCGAGCTGAGGGTCTGGCTGCAGAAGTCGTACAACGCCGAGTGCACCTCGCGATAGTCGTACCTGTCGTAGGCGCGGCAGACTTCGGTCGTGAGCCGTGCAAACTCACCGAGCACCCATGCGTCCAGACTGGTCGGATCGGGCGAGGCTGGCGCCTGCTGCCCTGCTGCGGGGTCATAGTCGTCAAGATTGCTGAGCATGAACCGGAGCGTGTTGCGGACCTTGCGGTAGCTCTCGCCGGCGAGCGCGAAGAACTCCATGTCCACCTTGACATCGTTCTCGTACGACAACGACGCGACCCACCACCGGCAGACATCCGCGCCGTGGTCCTTCAGCAGATCCTCGACCTTGATGTCGTTGCCGAGGGACTTGCTCATCTTCTTGCCGTGCTTGTCCACCATGAAGCCGTGCGTGAGCAGGGTCTTGAACGGCGGCTGGCCCGTCGCGCCCAGCGCAGGCAGGAGCGAGCTCTGGAACCAGCCGCGATGCTGGTCCGAGCCTTCGAGGTAGAGGTCTGCCGGGAACCCGAGCTTGCGCTCGCGCAGGACGGCGTTCCAGGATGAGCCCGACTCGAACCAGACATCGAGGATGTCGCCGCCCTTCTTCAACTGTGCGCGGGCGCCGCGAGCAAACGCGGGCGCGAGGGACTTGGGCAGCGCGGGGTCGGAGCTCTCGTCGTAATGCTCGAGCAACTGCTCAGGGGTCAGCATGAACCACGCGTCGGAGCCCTTCTCGCGTACGACGCGGGCAACAGCCCGCACGCTCGCCGGCGTCATGACCGCTGCGCCCTCGGGTGTCATGAACGCGGGGATTGGCAGACCCCATGCACGCTGGCGCGAGACACACCAGTCGGGGCGGGACTCGAGCATGCCGCGCATGCGATCGCGGCCCCAGGCCGGGACAAACTGAACACTGCCGTGAAGCGGAAGCGGCAATGACTCATGCTGGTCTGCTTGCGCAAGGAGCTCGCAAGCACGCTCTCGAGAAACAGAAACGCCTGTCTTGCCCGTTTCGTCATCTCGCAGTTGCGATATCTCGCGATCGAGCCGCTGTTGCGACTTCGTGCCCGGTTGCCCCCCAGGTCCAGCCATACAGCCGATCGCATCGAGTGCCATCGTGCGCAGGTTGCGTCCCTCGCCCTTGGACTTGAGCGCGGCCGAACCCTCGTGGCGGCCGTCGACAGCCACGAACCACTGCTCGGTGCAGCGGAAGATCGTCGGTGTCTTGCTCCGCCAGTCGTGCGGGTAGGAGTGGGTGAAGGTGTGGTCGTGGAAGAGATGCCCGGAGCTTCGGAGCCACTCGGTCACCTTCTTGTTCGCATCCCAGACGGACACGCCGCGAAGCCAGTCGGGCGCGGTGGCATCGTAGGTGCCATCGCCCTGCACCGGGCAATAGATGGGCAGGTGCTCGCGGAGGCCGCTGGCATAGTCCTCCGCGCCGTGTCCGGGCGCGGTGTGGACGATGCCCGTGCCATCTTCAAGTGTCACGTAGTCCGCCGCGACGACGGACCAGAGCTTGGCCGGATCGCAAACGCGCCCGAGCCCGCACGCCGGCGGATTGGTCACAAACGGATGCTTGTAGCGCAGGCCGAGCAGCCTTGCGCCCGTCGTCGTCGCCAGGACGGCCACATCTTCGGCCTTGGCCAGCCCCGTGACTTTCTCGACCAGCGCAGCGGCCATGACCGACACGTTTCCGTCAACACGCACGAGCGCGTACTCGTGCTTCGGGTTCACCGCAACGCCGACGTTGGCGGGGAGGGTCCAGGGGGTCGTCGTCCAGATCATGAACGAGGGACGCTGCGTCGGCCTTGGATCCTCGGCCTCATCGTCCTCGGTGTCCTCCGTGTCCGACTCTGTGAGTTCAGTGGCCAGAGCTTTGGGCAGTCCGAATGCGTCGTACACCGCATCGGCATCGACAGCTTCGAAATCGACATACACGGACAGGTCTTCGCGATCCTCGTACTCAAGCTCCGCCTCGGCGAGTGCGGTTTCGTTCGCGATCGACCAGTGCACGGGTTTGAGCGCGCGGTACAGCAGGTCCTGCTCGACGAGGTCCGCCAGAACTTCCAGCACCGCGCCCTCGTATGCCGGGTCCATCGTCAGGTACGGGTGCGCATAGTCGCCCATCGTGAGCAGGCGCTGCATCTGCTCGCCCTGGAGTTTCACGAACTTCTCGGCGTACTTGCGGCACTCGCGCCGGACGATCATTTTCCGCTCGCCCTCGGGCAGTGCGGCGATCTTGTCCCACTTCTTCGACTCGACCAGTTCGGTCATCACCTTGTGCTCGATCGGCAGCCCGTGACAGTCCCACCCAGGCACGAATGCGCACCGCTTGCCCGACATGGTCTTGGATCGAACGACAAAGTCCTTCAGGCACTTGTTCATCAAGTGCCCCATGTGGATGTTCCCGTTCGCGTAGGGCGGCCCATCGTGAAACAGGAACGGCGCGGCGGCGATCCTGGCTTCATCCACCGCCGTGTGCAATCCCCTGCCCGCGGCCAATCCGTTCCACCGCTTGAGCGTGGCCGGTTCGTTCTGAACCAGATTCGCCTTCATCGGGAACGAGGTCTTGGGGAGATTGACGGGATACTTCACCTTGCCGCCCTCAGGTTTGGCTGGCTTCTCGGCGGCGGCGTGCGTGGTGTGGGGGTGAGATTCGGTGCTCATGAAACGGGTCCTTGGCAACGGGACACCTGATGGTGTCGCGGCGGTGCGCTTCGAATCGGGATCGGGACGGGATGGTACGGTGTCGGGCCGCGCCGGAAGCGCAGCCACAATGCCCCGGCCGATGGCCCGGCGTCAACTCGTCAATGGTTGGATGGACCAGACGACCGCACGCCAAGCCTCAGCGGGGCTTGGTAATTCGAATCCGGGGGATGAAACGTGCGCGGTGCATGGGTCGGCCAAAGCCTACATCGGCCGCGGCGTGGGTCAAGATCAGGCGTGCTCGAAGATGGTCTGCGTCCGAATCACCAGGCCTGTAGCTGCGACAAGGTGGTAGGACTGGGCGTGCACCTCTTTGGTCAGCCGCTGCACATCCAGCATCGAGAGGTTGCGGCCCCCATTGCCGGCGTGCCCGTGAGCCCGACCGTTCCCGTTCAGACCCAAGGCCCCGTTGTGGCCGTTCAGCGGGGCGTGCGTGTCTGACCAGACATGGATCAACGCGCCGGTTTCCTGAGCAAACTGGGTCATTTCGTCGTATGTGGCCTGATACAAGTTGTCGGACAAGTGCTCGGTCTGGACCGAAGTGATGTACTTGACCTTCTCGGCGTCGAACGAGTGCTCAAACTCATGCTCGCCGGCGCACTGGAAGCCCGTCACCGCGCCGTCAACGGGCAGCGCGCCCTCCTGATCGGTCAGAAGCTCGCACGCACACAGCTTTGCGTGCTGAAAGCGCAGGAGGTGGGCACCGGGCATGACCCAAGCCTCGATCTCATACGCGCCGTGGACGAGTTGCCGGCGACCCTTGAGCGGAAAGAGCTCTGGGTGCAGGGCTTTGCGGTACAGAAAGATCTGATAGGTTTGCAGACCGTTCGGTTTGGTCGGAAGGTTCATTCGTGGATTCCTCGCGCCTTCACCGATGCAAGCCCCAAGAGGGCCATTTGGAGACTTCAGGATCGATACCAAACGTCAGCCGACATCCGGTCTTCGTGATTGCTTCACGGATATCGGGCCATTGTTCCAAGATCGCGTCTGATTCGCAAGAGCAATTTTCGAACAAGAGTATACTAGCAGTATAAACAATGGGCAAGTCACCCACAACAGGTAGGGGTATGCCGTCCCGATCGGGATCGGATGAGGGGAAGCCCGCCGCGTCGTCGCCTGTCAACATGGGCAAGTTTCTGACGCAAATAGGGCTGTGGCGGGGGCTTCTGTCTCGGATGGCCCGTTCAACCGCTGGCCTCTCAAAGGACCGTCAAAAAGCCCGACTTGCAGCCGAAGTCGCACCCACGCCGTCCGCCGGCGCGGATGCGCTTGTATCGCTTCTCGCGGATCGTGACCCGGAGATGTCGCGGACAGCCGAGGCCGCGATCCGCGACATCGTTCTTCACGGTTCAAACGTCGAGGAGTCCGCCGAGCTTCTTGCGGTCGCGATCGACCGGTACGTGGAACACCGCCGCGTGGCCGTCGCGGAAGTCCTCGTTCGATTCCGTGCATCTCTGGCGTGGCGTGTGCTCAAGGCGAATCCGCTTGCGCCGGTGCTGCGCGATCCCGGTCACCCGATCCACATGGTCGTCCGGGGCCTCATCCGGCGGGGCGCCCTTGCGGATGATGTCGCCTTGCTGTGGCGTGTGATGGTCGAGCCGGCGTGGGCCGCGGCGTGTCGTGAACACCTGACCGGTCGTCTCACGCGAGACGAACGCGCGGCGTTGCTCTCGGCCTCGCACCTCGCTCTGCACCCGCGTCGAGCAAGGCTGGCGGAGGCGAAGACGCTCGCGTCGGCCTTTGCCTCGGCCGCGGAGCAGAGCGATGTCGCATCGCTTGCGAAACTCGCCCGGGAGGCGGATGACCGGCTCGCCGCCTCGGCAGCGCGAGGCCTGGCGATGGCGAGATCGAGCGATGCCGCGGCTCGCGAGGCGCGCGAAACTGGCATCCTCGGGCTGTGCTCGCATCCTTCTCGGCTGGTCGCTGCCGCGGCCGTTCTGGCGGCCCACGAAGATCTGCGGGCCGGACATCGACGCCGCACGCGCATCGGGCGGGATGCGACGATCCGCGAGTTTCGGTCGGAACTCCTCAGTGCGGACCCGAAGACGGTCGGCTGTGCAGTGGACAGTGTTCGGCGGATGTGTCTGTGCCGCGAACTTGCGACGGAGTTGGGCCGAATCGCAGTGGGGGGACACGCGAGACCCGCCGCGGCGGCCTGCGCAGCGCTTCGGGGGTGCGCCGACGACCAGTCCTACGCGGCCTTGCTCTGCGCTGCCGAAGCCGCCGATCATCGCGTTGCCGCGACGGCCATCGAGTCTCTCTCGATGGTGGCGATCGCGCAAGGACGATTTGAATCCGTCGTGTCCGTTCTTCTCACGGCGACCGAGGATGCCCGTCATCGTGTCCGGGCCGCGGCGGCACGGGCACTGGTGCAAGCTGGCCATGCCCACGGTCAGGCCGCGGTACTCGCCATGCTGGGGGACTCGCGGCCTGCGCACCGGATGGCGGGGCTTTGGGTGGTCGAGAGGCTGCTCCGGGCGGGGCGGGTTGAGCCGGATGTGAGGCTTGCCGGACGGATCTTGTCGCTCGATGAACCCGGCGAGCCCACGGCGATTCGAGGCTCCGCAGCGCGGTGCGCGGCCATGATCAGCCGGCAACTGCTGCCGGCCGATTGAGCATCCCCGACGGCGAGCCAGGAGTTGTGAAGATTGCGCAAGCGCGCGTATCACCGGGTCGCTTCCGCGCGCGTGGATGAAGACAATCCGGCGGCAGCCCTACGGCCACGAGGAGCCCCTGAATGTTGGACATTTCGACCGACTCCGCGGCCTTGCCCGGATGCCTGCTCATCCGCATGGTGGGCGAAGCGAGTCTGCGGGAAGTTGACGGACTTCAGTTGCAGCTCCGACGCATCGGCTCCGCCCACCCACAGCGGGTCATCATCGACCTTGCGCACGTGACGTTCATGGCGAGCCTTGCGATGGGCACGCTCGTCGAGTTCACATCCGGCATCAAAGTTCGCAAAGGGCGTGTCGCTGTCGCGGGCGCCTCGGGAATGCTGCTCGATGCGATCCGGAGGGCCCGGCTTGACACGCTCTTTGTGATGGCGGACACGGTCGAGTCGGCCGCATCGACTCTCCGCGAGATCGTCCCGGAGGTTCCCGCGGCGGCAAGCCCAAGCTCACCGTGACCGCTGAGAGACCGCCGCGGCACCGCACAGCTTGTAGAGCAAGCGTGCTCCGACATTGGCATCCCACTCCGGCTCCTTTGGGTTGGGCCCGGGACAAACCTCGTTGAGGTCGAACCCGACGATCGTGCGGCCTGATCGCGCAAGAAGCTCAAGCAATGCACACGCCCGGTGGAACGAGAAGCCACCCGGAACGGGCGTGCCCGTGTGCGGGCAGAGAGCAGGGTCCAGTCCGTCAATGTCAAAGCTCACCCAGACGTGCTTGGGCAGCGGCTTTATGGCATCGCGGCAAAGGGACTCGAAACGTGCGCCCGCATCCAGCTTGCGAGACCAGTCAAAGTCGAAGTGCGTACGGATGCGGCCCTTTGAGGCCTTTATCGCATCGAGCTCGCCCTTGCCATAGTCGCGGATGCCGACCTGCACCAGCCGCGAAACCCCGGGCAATAGCCACATCACGTTGTGCATGATGGAAGCGTGCGACCACGCAAAGCCTTCAAAGGCGACCCGCAGGTCCATGTGGGCATCGATCTGCAGGATGCCAAGTCCGCGGTTGCCCTTGATGTGCGAGACGTGGTCCGATGCGGCCCAGATCGCGCCGAACGGCGTCGAATGGTCCCCACCCAGCAGCCCCGGGATGCGTCCCTCCTCCATCGCGGCGATCGTCCGGTCGTAGGTGTGCTCAACGACGGCGAAGCCCGCATCGTTGACCGCCTGAATCGCCTTCGCATCACGTGGTCCCGCGCCGCCGCGTGCGATGATCGGTACAGCCAGCTTCCTGGCGCGTCGTGAAATCGACGCGATATTCGCCGGTATCGGCTCCATGAAGATTCCGTTCTCGAACGTGCGCCCGAACTGGTGATCGAGAAGATCGACCTGCGAGGATGCGTCAAAGATCGCCTTCGGCCCCGCGGATGTCCCCCCGCCGTACGAGGTGGTCGCATCGAAGGGCACGGGGATCAGCACGATCCTTGAATCACTTCGCTTGAAGGGAAGGCCGAAGATTCCGCTTCCGGGTTGCGCCGCTGCATCGGGGTCAAAGTTCATGGGGCGGAGTGTACAACCGCCGGACGGCCGCGTCAGTGAGCGTGCGCGGGAACGGCCGCAGGCCTCGGCTTCGCGGCCGAACCGTTCGCCCAGCCGACCAGCTTCGACGCGACCCCCTCCAGCGCCACAGAGGCGGGCGCGAGTTGCGGCATCCAGGCACGGTCCCACTCATACACGAGCGGACCCGCGAACTTCGCGTTCGCCAGATCGCTGACAAACTCGGCGCACGGCACTTCGCCCTCGCCCAGGGCAACCGGCACGCCCTTCCGCAGGTCTTTGATTCGTGCGATCCAAAGCCGCGAACCCAGCGCGGCAACCGCCGCGGCCGGGTGGTCGCCCGCTGCGAATCCTGTAGCGACGGAGTACGAAGCCCCGAGGAGCGGGTGACCAACCTGATCGATCAGGTCGCGAAGCTGTGTTGCGGATTCGAACGATCCTCCGTTCTCCACCGCAATCTTCGTCCCCGTCTTGTCGGCATGGTCACAGACCTTCCGGAGCCGCTCGGAGATCCTCGCGATCGCCGCCTTGGGCTGCTCGCGTGCAGCGATCTCGAAACCGAAGACGCGGACATATGGGCAACCCAACTGAATCGCCAGATCAACAGCCGACTTCGCCTCTCGAACGCTCCGCTCGGTGTCCATGATCACGTGGCCGATGACTGGCGGGAAGATCGTCGCGTCAAAGCGGCAGGATGTCGCGAGCGACAGGATCTCGACTCCGCGTGTTCGGAACAGCTCGCGTGTCTTGTCCTCGCTGCTCATCGCGGGGTCGCATGCAAACTTCCTCGAATCCGTTCCGAACGTCCGCAGTTCGACAGCCTCAAAGCCGAAGCGCTCGGCCAGGTCGGCAACCTCGCGGAGAGAGGCTTCGGGGCAGGCAACAGTGCTGAGCGTTGGCTTGAGCATGGGAAGTGTGTTCGTTCGGAGGTGCGAGGAGATGCGGCCAGAAACGCGGGAAGCAGCAAACGATCGAATGCGATGGTAAGGCTGCGCAGGTGGTCACTCAACTCCCTCGATCCCCATGCTCGGCCGCGAGGGTGGGGGGGGGCTTCGACGCTCCTCCAGGCAGCACAATCCGCGCAGCCGTGACCGCGATTCCCCGCGGACGCACAACCCTGGACTCCGGCATGCGTCTGGATTGCAACATTGTTGAACCGGGCCATGGGTGCCCGTCCTCATGGGCAATGCCCGCAAACTCCGAGTTGTGTTGTCCCGAGCCCTCGTGGTTGGCGCCGTCTGGGCGCTGGGCGCGTGCTCGGCCGGCGGGCGGAACGCGTTCGATCCGGCAGGCATCGCCGTCACGCCCCGGCCGGGCGACCCCACGGTTTGGCTGGATCCTCCTCCGTCTCGGTGGCAAAGCGCCGCTCGCAATGCGGCGATGCGGCCATCGAAAAGCGGTGAGTCTGCTTCCGCCGTCCAGCCGCAACGTCAGGATTGAGCGCTCACCGCGGGGCCATCGACCGGCAGCACCACACAGAAATCCGAACCCTTGCCGGGCTCGGACCAAACATCGATTCGCCCGCCGTGCGCCTCGATCAATCGGCGGGCGGTTGGCAGCCCCAGTCCGGAGCCCCCGGCCCGGGTGGTGAAATAGGGCGTGAACACCTTGCCGACCGTCTCCGCGTCGATCCCGGGTCCTGTGTCGATCACGTGCACGTGTACTGCGGGATGGCCATCGGCTTCGCGGCGCAGCTCCGTCCGAAGGATCAACTCCTTGGCGAGACGCGCATCGGGGGTCTTCATCCCGGCGGCGGTCATCGCCTGCGTCGCGTTGAGCATCAGGTTGAGCAGCGCCTGCTTGACGAGCTTGGCGTCGATCTTCGCGATTGGCGCCGCGGTCCCGTTCTGCCCTGCGGTGTCCGTCCGAAGGCGAACGCCGTGCCGCTCGGCTTCGGGCATGAAGAAGTCCGCGAGCTCCGAGACGGTCTCGCTGAGGTCGGTCGGGCGCACGTCCAGCCGAACTTGACCCGCGTACTGCAGAAAGTCCTGCAGGATGCCGCCAAGCCGGTCGGTCTCCCGTCGAAGCGAACTGATGCGGTTGATGAGCGGCACGCGGTCTGCATCCTCGATCGGAAGCTCCTGAATCCCCTCAAGGAGCAGTTGAGCGTTCAGCCCGACCGTCGAGAGCGGGTTCTTGATCTCGTGGGCCAGTCCGCTCGTCATGGCACCGATCTCGGCCATTCGCTCCGCCGCGCGTGCGCGGCGCTCGGCTGCCCGGACCCGCAGCGAATGGCGACGAAGCAGCAGCCAGACCGCCCCCGAGGCCAGCAGCACGCCGATACCGAATCCGATGAGCAGTCCCTGAAGCAAGTGCTTTCCTGTCCGCGAGTTGACCGTTCCGGCCGCTGCTCGGGCGGCAATCGCCGCTTGGCAGGTTCAGATACCGTACCATCTTGGCATGCCGTCCAAGAAGTTTCCCAATGCCCGCACAACGGGTTTGATTGTTGCCGGAGCCGTTGCGCTGATCATTGCCGGGGTGGTGCTGGTGGTCGCGGTGAGCCAGCGCCCGGCGACTCCCACCCAACCCATCACCGGAGATGTCACGGACATCGATCTTGGTTCGCTCGGTTCCGGACAGGGACCAGACGGCACGCCGTTGGGGACACTCGATCAGGGGCGGGTTCAGTTCGTGGACAAGGATGATCCGAGCCGGGTCGAGGCCGAGTTGATCTACCGGCGCATCAACCCGGTCGGCGGCGGCTTCTACGAGCTTGATGCGCCCCAGGCTTGGATCTATTTGGCCGATGGGCGGGCCTTGTACATCCGTGCCAACACCGGCCGTGTCAAAATGCCCAATCGGACCAAGAGCCCGGAGTCGGGGCAGTTTGTCGGCGATGTCGTGACCTTGTTGTTCGCGCCGCGGGATGCAACGTCCGCGGGCCGGCCGCGAGATCCGATGACGGATTCGCCCGGCCTGGTCGCGCGAACCAACGCAATCCGCTTCGATACCCAGCTCCTGGAGTTCGCATCCGACGATCACGTGACCATCGAAACGCCCGATGCCCGCTTTGAGGGAACCGGTGTCGTCGTCCGCGGCAATCAGGTGCTGGACCGGATCGAGTACATGAAGGTGTCTCGCGATGGCGAGATTCGTTACCGCATCGCGCGAGGTGTCAACGCGTCCCCAAAGAACCCGGTCGTCGCCGCCGATGCGTCCCAGGGCGATGGGATGTCGATGTCGGGGCTTGAGACGGGTTGGGAAGTCCTTCCAATGCCGAGTTTGGACGCCCTGACAATCCTGGACGCAGGAGTTCCCGCCGAGGCCCACACGCCGCAGCCGAGCACGGATGCAGAGGTGGAGTCGGCCCGGGCCGATGAGATCGCTCCCGAGCAGCCCGAGGCGCCGGTCGTGGCGGCTCGACCCGCGAGGCAGACGCCGCGGATCAAGGAGGATCTGTACGAAGCCGTGTTCGCGGACAACGTGCGTGTGACGCAGCGTCAGCGGCGGCTTGCCGCGGACACCCTGTTCGTCTGGCTGCGCACAATCGACAACAAGCTCCCTCAGGAAGCGTTCGGTCGCGAGGTGTCGCTCATCCCCCGTTCGCCCATCGAGCCTGAGCTCAACGCGAGCCCGTCCGCTCACGCAGGCGGGGCGAGGCTCCCGCTTGGCGCGGCGGTGCCAGCCGTGCTTCTGGGATCGATGCAGACGGCGGCGCAGTGGCCGCCCGTGCTGTTCCGGGATGGCGATGACGATTTGCTGCTGACGTGGTCCGGGCCGCTGTCTCTTCGTCCGATCGCCGTCTCGCCCCCGCCGCGGGAGCTCTCCGGCGGCAATCACGTTGCCCTTCGCTTTTCAGCAAATGCCGATGGTGGCGAGCAGTTTGTCCGGTTGAGTGATGAAGCACTCGGCGCTCGTGGCGGGTGCGAGGAACTCGAGTATCTCGCGACGACGCGGGACATGACACTGACATCTGGTCCGGGCTCGCCGCGGGTGTGGATCGGTGCGCCGGAAGCAGGGTGTCTCGCGGGCGACGAGATCCGAGTCAATCTCGCGACGGGTGCTGCGGAGATGCCGGGAATCGGCCTGCTCGCGACGCTTACGAAGGACCTGAGCCAGACGGCGATGCTGGAAGACTCGGGCGGGATGCCCGCGTGGCTGGCGACACCGAGGCCGGAGTTCTTCACGAGGGTCATCGACTGGCAGCGCCGCGCCGACTTCCAGTTCCGTACGCAGGAGGGCGAGATTCGCGATGCGCTCGAATGGGCGGAGTTCGTCGGCCTGGCGTTTGCGACCGACAACACGGCCTCGCTCTCCGGCGATCTGATTCGCGCGGAGTTCGTCGAGGCGGCTGGACAGACAACCGTGTTGCGCAAGCTTGCGGTCGAGGGGAGCGCCTGGGCATTGGCCAATGGTTGGCGGCAACCTCCGGGCGTCGAGGTCGACCTGAGTCGGGGTGGCTTTGGAGAAGGAATGCTCAAGGCCGAGACGGTTGAAGTCAGTTTCGCTCCCTCCGTCCTGCTTGAGGGAGACATCGATCCGACGTACCTGCTCGCACGCGGAGGCACGCTCGTCGGCAAGGATGACGCGTCCCTCTCGGCGCCGCAACTGGAAGCGTCCATGGTGCGCGATGCCAATGGCGAGATCGTTGTGACCGACTTCGAGGCCCGCGGCATGGGCGAACAGCTCGCCGCCTTTGACCGTGGCGATGGCGTGCGCGCGAGCGGATTGCGCATCAAGGGGCACGCACAGCGGCAGACCGCATCCGTCACCGGGCCGCGCGTGCAGGTCGCGCGTGGGCCATCGGTGATCGACACCACAATCGTCGAACTCGACGGCCTGGCCGGAACGATGGACGTCTACGCGCCGGGCACGTTCACGCATGAGCAGCCGACGGTTGCCACGACCGGACCCGGTGCCGGCGTGGTCCGAGTGACCGCGACGTGGGCGACCTCCATGTCGTTCGACGACCCCTCAGGGGTGCTTGAGTGCCGCGGCGATACGCAGATCATCAAGGATGAGCCATTGACGCGGGACACGGTGCGGGGCGAGCGAATCCGGGTGGAGCTCTCCACGCTTAACGATGCGGCCCTTGCCACGGCCGAGGTGCCCACAGCCGGATCGGTTTCCGCCGGAACATCGTTGTCGGCGGACCTTGGAGACCGCCGCGTCCTTCGCGCTACCGCGTTCGGCTCGATCGAGGACCGAGCCGATGGCAAGCCCGCAACGGTCGAGAGTCGCGGCTACGCAGCGCCGCTCGCGCCAGGCGAGGCCCGCACGCTCGAAACGATCAGCTACATCGAGTCGGCCAGGCTCATCGCCGACGATGTCAAGGGCACGATCGAGACTCCCGTCGCCGGCCGAGCCGTGGTGTTCGATCAGCGATCTCCGGATCCGTCATCCGAGAGTGAGCAGGGGGCCGCAGCGCAAGGGCTCGTCTCCGCCTCACCCCGCGGCACATCGAGCTTCCGGTGGGAGAGTTCGATGGTCTTCACCCGGCAGACCGGATTGCTCGAACTCTTCGAGAAGATCGAAGTGGTGCACAAACCGCTGGAGAACCGGCCCCTCACTCGCATGACCAGCGATCGTCTCCTCGCCAGGCTGGACCTGACCAGCGGCGGCGCAAACGCGGGTCGCGGCGGAAAGCTGATCTCGGCGGAAGCAATCGGCGCGGTTTATGCAGAGTCCGGTTCGCAGAGGCTCATCGGCGATCGCGTCATGTATGATGCTCGACTCGGAACCGCCGTCGCCACAGCGCCCGAGGGAGGCGCCGTGACGCTCTACGATGATCGGCGTGCGACACCGTTCACCGCCCGGCGGCTTCGGTGGGATCTGCTCAACGATCAGATCGAGATTCTCGAGCCCGCAACCATCGTTGCGCCCCGGTAGCTTCGGCCCCGGTGGATCAAGCGGAAGTGCGGTCGACAATGCGGTACTGCTCGCGCTCGCCGCGCCCGCGGAGCGGGTAGTCCTTCCGGAGCGGATGCCCCGGATACCCCTCCCACGTCAGGATTCGCCGCAAGTCCGGGTGGTTGCGGAAGCGGATGCCGAACATGTCGAACACTTCGCGCTCCGGCCATTCGGCGCCGGGCCACAGGTCAACGACACTGTCGATGGAGAGGGCCGGGTCTTCCGCGATCCCGTCGGTGGGGAGAGTCGGGTCGAGGAACACTTTGACGAACAGCCGGTCATCGTTCGCGTGCGAGACAAGGTTGTACCCGACCGCGAAGCGTCCGATCTGCTTCGTCGGATATCCGAGATAGTCGATTCCGAAGACGTCGGAGAGGAAGTTGTACCGGGTCCGATCGTCGTCACGAAGGAACCGCATGACGGCATGAAGATCGGCAGGCTCAACGATCAGGGTGCTCTGGCCGCGGTACTCGGTGCCACGGAACCGCTTCCCGGGGAACTGCTCCTTGACGAGCTGGAAGACCGGATGATCGAGCGTTGGCTTGTGGGTATCGGTCACGGACAGGTTCCTTCGATTGAGCGGGCGTGACTGGTCCACGCGAGGCGGAGTGTAGGAACGACGGCGGGCGGGGTGGCGGCCGGTTTCAGCCCACGGGGAGGTCGCCCGCCGGCTCTGTCTCGAAGGTGGCCACAGCGATGCCAAGCTCCGCGGCGAGACCGACAGCCTCCCGGATCAGCGGCGTCGCGATCAGTCCGTCGTCAACCAGGGCCGGGGCGAGCACCCCGTCCGCTGCGCGAATGTTGGAGATGAGAACCCAGGCGATCCCGCGGGCAAGCTCAGGATTCCTCAACGCATCGACCCGCCGTTCGTACAGATCGGAGATGCCGGGGTTTCCCACCGTCGCCGGCGAGATCATCGAGGCGAGGTCATACACGAGGCGAACTCCGTGATCCGCCCACATCCGGGCGAACCGTGTGGCCGAGGGCGCATCGGACACAATGTGCGAGGCGTGCGTGCGGATCAGGAGCGATGAGCCGCGATCCGCATCGATCCACCGTTGCACGGCCGCATCGAGCGAGGCCCACGCCGAAGCCCCCCAGTTGCGTGGGGTCGGTGGTTCGCCCAACGATGCGTCGAACTCACCGTCGCCCGC
The DNA here is from genome assembly GCA_023432465.1 of Planctomycetota bacterium. Taxonomy (GTDB): domain Bacteria; phylum Planctomycetota; class Phycisphaerae; order Phycisphaerales; family UBA1924; genus JAHBXL01. Next base: position 64,409 of record JAEYUO010000072.1, read on the forward strand.
CCGCAGATCTCCCGACCACAGCACGGTCCGGATCGCGCTTACTGGAGGGTCGGCATCCAGAACCGATTGCGACAAGCATCTCGCGATGACCGTGCGGTCATTTCGAGAGACCACATCGCCAACGCCGGCCATCGGAAAGCAAATGGAGTGGGGGTTCAATTCGGCTCCAAACGTGGAAACCCGGTTTGAGGGCTGTGCGCCAGCAGGAGGGGTGGGGGGGCACGACGACACACGTCCGCCAAGGTTACACCTTCATGGCTCCATTGAGGGGCCACCGATACCTGACCTCGCCATGGCGGGCGGAGCCGGCTCAGGCATTTGCACGGAGGCTCCCCATCATGCTGACTCTGACCCTTCCGCGAGTTGTGGCCGCGTTTATCGAAGCCAAGCCGTCGCCCAAGCCGCGGCGGGAGTCGCCGCAGGATCCGGGGCGGGTGCGACTGATGGAGCAGATCATCGCGATCAACCCGACAGCCACGGCATCGTTCCTGGAGCGGTTCCGCACGCCCGACCTGGCGACCTACTTGGGACACCTCGAGTCCAGCCACAAGCCCCGCGGAGCGAACGCCCGATGGGTCCGGCCGGAGGGGAGTCCGGGCATCGTCGTTCATGAAGCGCGCGGGTGAGCCCGAACGGCCGGTCTCAAGCCCGGCGAAGGTTGTTTCCTCAGTCTTCTTCTCTCGCAGCACCGCAGCGTCGACGGGACGTGGCAGCCCTGTCGGCGCTCGCGGTGCGCGCTGAGCTCGACCTGTTTGGCAGCCAATCCGATAACCCGCAGAAAAAGTGTCCCTTCCGGTTATGTCCGGTTCTCGGCCGGACGATGTGTTCTCCGGACCGGGCAACTCGCCCCAGATCGGATGACCCGCCAACTGGCTCTCAAGGCCCTTGACAAGGTCGTCCGATAAACCGATCGTCCGCGGGATTTCCTTCGGATGGTTTTGGACGGGTGACTCGGTCTGGTTGAGGCGGCCGGAGGTCGGCTCAATCGTGGAACGTGCCGGGCCACGTGCGGGCTGGAAGCCCCATGCACGCGGCCAAACGCCCCCACGAGGAGCTCCGCGTGTTCAGCATCCCGTCCAACATCGCCAAGACCTCCAAGGCTGTCGCCGCAGTCGTCGCCACCCTCGCCTTCGCGGGATGCGCGGCCGACCGCTCGGCAAGCCCCACGCCTGTCGCATCCACAAGCAAGGCTGTCGTGTCCCCGCAAGAGGGGATCAAAGGCACGCCGCTGTATGTGCCGCCCGGCAAGACCCGGATGACCGGGTTCAACCCATTCTGGTTTGAGGCTTCCGCTGAGCAGAACTGGGCCGCCCGCCGCGGCCAGCCGCAGGACCCAACGCTGGCTCCTGCTCCACGGCCTGAGGGGGATCGCTCCGAAGCCGCGCCGATTGAGATGCCGGTTGCGACGAACGAGGCCCCGATGGGGGATGCCCTCGACGGATTGATCCATGTGACGTACGCGGCGCAGGGTGCGGACTTTGACCCCTGCATTTCTCGGGATGGCTCGAAGCTGGTGTTCGCCAGCACCCAGCACCGCGAGACCGCGGATATCTACGTCAAGAATGTCAACGGCCGTACAGTGACGCAGCTCACCGCCGATCCTGCCCACGATGTCATGCCGACGATTTCGCCGGACGGTCAACGCATCGCGTTCGCGAGCAACCGCGCCGGCAACTGGGACATCTTTGTGATGTCGTCGGGCGGTGGCCAGGCGGTGCAGTTGACCAGCGACTTTGCGCACGAACTCCACCCGTCATGGTCGCCCGATGGCACGAAGATCGTCTTCTGCCGACTGGGAGAGATCAGCGGCCGGTGGGAGCTCTGGGTGATGGATGCCAACGGCTCTTCGAGCACCGAGTTCGTCGGCTACGGCATGTTCCCCGACTGGTGCCCGGTGCCCGGAACCGGCTTTGGCGGACGCGACAAGATCCTGTTCCAGCGGAGCCGCGAGCGGGGCGATCGTGCCTTCAGCATCTGGACCGTGGACTATCAGCCCGGCGATACCAGCAGCCCAACCGAGATCGCATCGAGCCGCGATGCCGCATTGATCAATGCCTCGTGGAGCCCGGATGGCTCCCGGATTGTCTTTGCAACGCTCAATCACCGCGACCTGGATGCCGACCCGACTCCCTCCGGAACGCCTGCGAGCGATCTCTGGATCGTCGGCGTGGACGGCACGGGACGGGTCAGCCTGACGGGCGGCCGGTTCATGAACCTGATGCCGACCTGGGGCCCGGACCAGCGCATCTACTTTGTCTCCGACAGGACGGGCGTCAGCAACATCTGGTCCGTGGGCACGGAGAAAGCCATCGTCGCGGCGACCGGCAAGCCGATGTCCCTTGGCAAGCAGACCGAGATCACCAACGTTCCGACGAACTCAACGACCCCGGCGACCGCGCCGTAAGCCCGATTTTCCCGCCGCGCGAGGCCGAAAGGCCCCGCGGGCGATTCACAGTTTTCAACCGCACGGAGCGGAGTCTCCGTGCCTACGGCAGGACGCCATGACAACCGTACAGACCATGCTCGGAACATGCCGCGCGGGCTTCGCGCTCGTTGCGGCTTCACTGCTCATCATCCTTCCCGGCGGGTGCACGCCAAACAGGGACACGCGAGTTCCTCCCCAGGTGCTCGTCTCTCCTTACGACTCTTCGCAGGGAGATGCGCTGTGGGCCGTCGTGCCGCTCGCCAACGAATCAGGTGTGTCCTTTGCGAACGCCGACCTCGTTGCGGACTCACTGATCGCCAAGATCAATGAGACCCGCGGAGTGGCCTGCCTCCCGTTGAATCGCACGATCGCGGCGATGCGGGCCCGCGGGATGACCGCGGTTCGCTCACCCGGCGATGCACGGATGCTTGCCAACGCCCTCGGCGTCGACGCCCTGGTGATCGGGAGCATCACCGCCTATGACCCATACAACCCGCCGAAGCTGGGCGTTGCCCTCGCGGTCTTTGCCCGCGAGAACCGCCCGGCCAACGGGGTTGACCCGATGAAGCTGCAGATGGCCTACACGGATCGAGATCCGGGGGTGCAGACGCAGTTCCTCGATCGGCCCATCGCGACCATGAGCGAACACTTCGACGGCGCCAACCACGAAGTGCAGATGGCCATTCAACGCTATTCCAACGGAAGACATGAACCTGCCTCCGCCCTCGGCTGGCGTGGCATGCTCGCGAGCATGGATCTGTACGTCGAGTTCGCGGCCCACGAAGCCGTGAGCCGGCTGCTTGAGCAGGAAAGACTCCGGCTCGCGCAACCGGTCGAGGCCAGACAGGCCTCTCGCTAGTTGCTGTGCGGACTTCCCGCCCGGCCGCTCGCGAGCGGCGCGGAGAAGTCCAGAATGTACAACCGTCCGCAACGACAACGACCCAAGGCCCGCACTGTAACGCCACCGACCGAAGTGGCGGATGCGGACGCCCCCTCTCTGCGCGAACCCGTCACGCTGGTCAAGGGGCCGCACCGGTGGACGTTTGCCTGCGATGCGGGCGAGGAGTCCTTGCTGCTCAAGCGGCTCAGTGAACTCGCCTCGGATCGCGGAGTGCCCTTCGACTGGTTTGATGCGGCACTGGTCAGCCACCAGCTCTCCAAACGCCTCAAGCCCGGTCTTCAACGCATCGACGGATCTCGACCCGCGCCCAAGCCCGGGACCTCGGGGAACTAGGACCAGAGCGTCCTGAGCAACGCAGGGCACGGACGCTTTGCGGATGGATCGTAACGAAAACCAACGCGCGGCGAGCAAGCCGCGCACGTGTGCATCGGAGTGACGGAACATGACGACGCTACCCATCATCGCAGGGTTCACCGACTATCTGACCAACGAGCGGCACTTCTCGCACTACACCGCGAGGTGCTATGGCGCGGATCTGCGGCAGTACACCGAGTTCATCGCGGATGAAGCCGGGCTCGAGCCCAACGATGCCGCGGAACTCCAGGCCTGGAACATCGCCAGCAATCAGGGGACGCCCGGCGGGAACGCCGAGACGCCGGTTGCGGCGACGATCACGCCCAACACCATCACCAAGATGGTGATCAACGCGACGCCGGACACCATCCGGGAGTTCCTCGAGCACCTGGGGAACAAGGAATACTCCGCCGCGACGATGGCACGCAAGATCGCGACCCTCCGTTCGTTCTACAAGTGGGCGAACCGTCGGGGTGTCACCCGGACAAACCCGATGACGGCGATCCGCACGCCCCGACAGGGCAAACGTCTTCCCAAGGCGATCACGGTCGAGCAGATCGAGAAACTTCTCGCCACGCCGAGCGACAAGGATGTGCTGGGCATGCGTGACCGTTCGATGCTCGAGGTGCTGTACTCGACCGGCATCCGAGTGAGCGAACTCGTCGGGCTCAACGTCGACGATATGGATGAGAGCGGCGAGGCGCTTCGCGTCCGCGGCAAGGGCAAGAAGGAACGCATGGTCCCTCTGGGGATGCACGCGCTCGCGGCCGTTGCGAAGTATGCCGCCCTCGTGCGAGCCGATGCCCGCTACGCCCAGTGGTGGAAGGATGAAAACCGCGCCCGCCCCCTGTTCATCAACAAGCACGGTCAGCGACTGAGCTCGCGGTCGGTCCGCCGCAAGCTCGACAAGTACCTCGTGCAGGCCGGTCTGGACCCCGACATCTCCCCGCACACCCTGCGGCACTCTTTCGCGACGCACCTGCTGGACAACGGTGCGGACCTGCGGAGCGTTCAGGAACTGCTGGGTCACCAGTCGCTCTCGACCACCCAGATCTACACCCATCTCACCGCCCACCGGTTGCAGGATGCGTACAACAAGGCGCACCCGCGTGCCGAGTCGGCCTGAGTGGCTGAAGCGCATTGCACAACAGATGTTCTTGAGGGCCGGCGACCATCGTCGGCCCTCTTTCTGCGCCCGTCGGGCAAGGTCCCGCCACGCACCAGTGCCGCGAACGCGCCAACGATGACACCGTGCCCAGCAACAACGTGACACCTTCGCAGCACGATCCCGTCAATCTGGGACGCGAGGTTATCCGCGCGTGTCTGGGCCTCGGCTTTGCCGCTGCGGGGATCGCCCGCGCCGAGCCGTCCTCGCACGGGGCGGAGCTGCACGCTTGGCTGGCAGAAGGCAAGCACGGCACGATGGCGTGGATGGAGGAGTACCTCGATGAGCGACTGGATGTGACGCGATTGCTGCCCGGCGCGAAGGCGGTGATCGTGGTGGCGGATGCGTATGCCGCGCCGGGAGACCCCGGTACTTCCGATGTGAGCGCGGAGGCCGAGCGTGTTCGCGCCCGCCCGATGGGTTCCATCGCCCGGTATGCGCGCGGTGAGGATTATCACGCCGTGCTGAAGCGGCGGTTGAAACGGCTGTCGGATCGGCTGCGAGCGTTGCCCGCCGTGGCGGGAACGGGGGGAACGGGGGGAGCAGGGTTTCGATCCTTCGTCGATACAGGCCCGGCGATGGAGCGTGAGCACGCGATGCGGGCCGGGCTGGGGTGGGTTGGCAAGCACACGCTCTTGATCAACCCTGAGTTGGGGAGCTGGTTCGTTCTCGGCGGGATCGCCACGACGCTGGACATCGCGCCTGAACCGGACGCGAAGCCCGTCGCCGATCACTGCGGAACGTGCACCCGCTGCATCGATGCGTGCCCAACGCAGGCGATCACACCATACTCCGTTGATGCCCGCCGGTGTGTGTCGTATCTCACGATCGAGCACGAAGGTGTTGTCGATCCATCGCTGCACGCAGGAATCGGCGACCGGCTGGTTGGCTGCGATGTGTGCCAGGAAGTGTGTCCCTTCAATGGGCACGAGCCGAGCGAGACAGATGCGATCGCAGACGAATCCGGCGGTCGATCGATGCGGGTCAATGAGGCCTATTCATCGCGAAGAGGAACTGGACACGCTCTGCCGCTCCTCGAAGTGCTCGGCTGGACAGAGGCCGATCGGACGCGCGTGATGACACTCTCGGCGGCCAAGCGGGCGTCGCTGGTGATGCTCCGGCGCAACGCACTGATCGCGGTGGGGAACGCCGTCGCGGCCGGAAGAGCCGGCAGTCATGCCGCGGCAATCCGCACACGTATCCACGCGGTCGCGGCCGACCAGAGCGAAGACGCGGTCGTGCGGCAGACCGCCGCACAGGTAGCAGAACGACTCGGCTAAGGCTTAGCGTGCAGAAGCCGGGGCGGATGCTGGCCGCGGCCGGATCAACAGCCGGGCGATCAGAACAATCGCCAGGCCCGGGGCAAGCCAGAGTTCCTGCCGCTCGATGAAACCCATCCAGTAGAAGGGCGCGGCGAGGCCGATCGTCACGAAGAAGACCCGCCGCGCGCGATCTGACGGCACGGCCAGGCGGACTGTGCTCGATCGCGCAGGCGGAGCATCGTCGCCGTCGAGGCCAGAGCCGAATGGGATCATGCACAGCCAGACGTAGGCCGGGAAGACCAAGCCGTAGAACGCCATGAACGCCCGGTAGACACCCTCCCTCGCTTCGAGCCCGGCATGCGAGGGAAGGAAGGCAGCGGCAAGTGCCGCGAGCCCCGCGAGCACCATGGCGAACGCGACACGAGAGGCAGACCAGCTTCCAGAGCCCACACGGCTTCTGGCGTGCACCGTACTTGTGTACGCGAGCTGCAGGCCGATGTGGACGGCGACTGCCGAGAGGATGAGCCCGCCCGGACCCGGCCCACCAAGCGGCACCTCAAGCAGCCACTTCGCATAGAGCAGCGTGAAGGCGATCATGGTGAGGAACAAGACACCGAAGCCGATGGAGAACGCCACGCGGGCGCTCGAAGCCTTCATGGACTGCCGCGCCTGGTGGAATGTCGGATCAAGGTAGGGGCAGAGCGCGAACCCAAATGCACATACCGGCGCAAGCCAGAGAAGGGCCGTGCCGGAAGGAGGCTCGACCACTCCGCCGGATGTGGGTCCTTGTCGAAGTAACGCGATCGCGACACATCCCAACGAGATGAGCCACGCGAAGAGCGACCATCGCGATCTGAGCCCGAGGACCGTGCCCAGCAGGACGGCCGCGATGACGACCGATCGCTCGAGCTGCACCCCGATGAGATCCTGCCCTCCAAGCGGTGGCGCGAGGTAGACAAGCAGGAACCACAACTGAAACACCACCGTCACCAGCCGGAAAGTCTCGATCGCTCCGGGATGGTCACGTACGATCCGTTCGCTCATCCCGTCGCGCAGGACCCAGCCCATCGCCGCCGCGCCGATCACATTCGGAATCGCGAAGACCACCCAGCCCATGATGCCGTAGTCTCGCACGAGCAGCACCGGCAGGAACATGCCGATGCACCAGGTCCAGGAGCACGCGAGATACGCGGCCCACAGAATGACATCCAGCCACACGGCCCGCGGCGAACCCGGAGATGGACTTGGCACGAGCTGAATCACGCGGCGAGTGTATCGTCAATCCGCACCGGACTCGGGCTTGGAGTCGGACTTCCGCTCGGCCTTGTTCTTGTGATGGGCCTTTGGCGTGACGTGGAAGGTCGCGCTGCACCGGCCGACCCGTCGCTCGCGTTCGGGCGTGCTGCCGAGCTTGCCCGCCTTGCCGATGATCTGAACGATGTCCAGATCGACCGTGATGTTGAACTCGCCCTTGTGTGCAAGCAGGGCCTGCAGGTCTTCCTTGGGAGTGATGCGATAGAGCGCGGGACCGAAGCACGGGCGGAGGAAGCGGTAGGTGAGCTCTTTGCAGACCACGGTGTAGTCCCCACCGCACACGCCAAAGACATACATCCCGCCCGCGATTTCTGAGTTTCCCAGGAGTGCGGCGCCGGCCATCGCGTTGTACCAGTTGCGGTTGAACCGGCGGAACGGCAGCACCGCCTGGAACGTGTTCCCATCCATCCGCTTCATCTTGATGCCGCTGCGGAAGGCAAAGGGGAGCCAGATCAGGCTGCACACGCGGTGCCAGAAGTTGTTCCGGGTCGAAAGTCGCGACAGGAACGCCTCGATCCGATCGTACAGCGTGACCTTGCCGCGCCCCCGGGCCGTCGGGTCTGCGATCGCGCGCTCGGAGATCTCAACCGCCGGCACTGCCGCGGCACCCGAGCCCGTCGCGGCGGCTTCTCCCGCGGTGGACGAGATCGAGTCGTCGCCATTGGCGGCGGCATCGTCGGTCCCCTGAGTTGTCGCGGTTGAACTCACCGTGTCGGATCCTCCAGAACCTTCCAGATCATATCCGATCCGGCGGCGCCTCCGGTTCGGCCCCGGTTCGATGCCGCCACGCCCGCTCAGGCCGGTTCCGGGATTAGGTCGAACCAGCCCTTCGCATTCGCCCGGACGCGGAAGAGCGGATCGCCCGGCTCGTGATCCAGGCAAAGCACCCAGTCGCGCGACGCAGCCTCGGTCAGCAGCCACCGTCGAGAGATCATCGATGTGTACGGTTCGACATCGTACCCAAGCGAGTACGCCGCGCCGACGTGCGCCGCTGTCGGCATCACATCCGGCGTGAACACGATTGTTCGGCCCTTGCCGCGGGGCGCATCGGGCTCGCGGAACTTCACGGCCTGCTGCCCCCATGTATGCCCGGGGACGTTGAAGACTGTCACTCCGCCGCCGGGCCACAGGCGGCTCTCGCGAAGCTCGACGGGAGTGGGGGGGAGTTCCGCCCGATCGGGTGTGTATCCCGGCACGAACGGCCGCGGCGAGTCGACAAGGCGAATCTGCCGCTCGATGGGCAGGATGTGGTCGGGGTAGTAGGTCTTGGTCATGACGGATCGGTTGGACAGCGCATCGTGCCACTCCCGCTCCTGCACATACACAGCTGCATTGGGAAACGTGAGCTTGCACCCGCCGCGGGCGGTCGAACCGCCGCCGCCATCTTCGCCGCGCCAGTCAGGAGCTTCGCCATCGCGGCAGAGCCGGGTCAGCCCGCCGGCGTGATCAAAGTGCAGATGTGAGACGACAACCGCCTCGACCGATTCCGGAGCAACGCCGATCTCGGTCAGCGCGGTGAGGATCGACCTGTCCTCGAGATCGAAGACCGCTCGCATCTTGGCGTCGAGCTTGTCTCCGGTTCCGACCTCGATGAGGATGCGAGCGGGAGCATCCGCCGGGCCGTCGTCCACCCGATCGAGCAGCAGGCAGTTGTGCTGGACCGTGATCCGGTCGAGATCGTCGAACTTCACCTGGCGCGACCACACAACGCGAGGAATCAGGCCGAACATCGAGCCGCCATCGAGCTTGAACTGCCCGGCACGTAGGAGTCGGAAGCTGTAGCGGGGCTCGCGGGGTGAGTCGGCGGCGGGGCTCGGGGCTGTCTCGGTCATGGCGGCCTCAGAATCGGAACGCGGCTGTGAACCCAACGAATCCGGTGGGGTCGGTGTTGTCCTGGGCGATCTCGTTTCCGTCGGCATCGTCGAGAGTCAACTCCTGCCAGACAATTGCGCCACCATAGAGGTTGAATGACATGCCGGGCGTGGGCTTCCAGGTGAATCCCGCGATGACAGGCATGCGTTCGTCGCGGGCGATGCCGTCGGGGATCGGCGCATCGTCCGAAAGCCGATAGTCGCGCGGCTCCCATGATGTCCCGATTGAGAACGACCATTCCTCATCCAGCATGGCGGTGAGCCTGAGGCCGATCCCCGGACCAGAGGTCGCGAGCGTGACGCGCGGGGTCACACGCCACTCAAAGCCCAGAATGGGGAGGAATAGCGCATTGTCCTCGATGCGGGTCTTGGCCTGAAAGCCGGCGGTGAGGGCGAAGTCCTGGTTGAACGCATACCGCGCGCCGACATAGCCGCCGTACGTGGCCGAATCGCTGACATCCGCATCGGACTCGCCCGCAAGCTCGACGATTCCGCCGGCGAGGATGCCCCATTGCTGATTGATCGCATAGAAGAAGCCGGGCGCGACACGGAATCGGTACACATCGTTGAACGGGTCGGCGAAGAGCCCCGCCGAGGAGCCGGAGTCGAACGAGTACCACGAGGCCTCAAAGTCCGTGTTGAGCGAGAGCTTGAGCCGATCCGAGACTGGAAAGCCGAGGTCGACGATCAGGCCCGTGCGTGTCACCGAGACATCCGTGGGAGAGTCGTCGAGCGAGGATTCGAAGGCGTACTCGAACCTCGGGCGGACCTCGAAGGTCAGTTTGTCGCCCCACGCAGACGGCCGCGGCACGAACTGCGTCGGGCTCTCTACCGGCGGCACGGTCGCTCGATCCGCGGGTTCCTGTGCCGCGGGCGGTGCGGGCGACTCCGTGTTGGCAGGCGGTTGAGTCTGTGCCCCCGAGACGCCGATGATTGCGCCAACTGCCAGTGCGGCGCCAAGGGATGGAATGAATCGGTTCAAGGTCGTGTTCCTCATTGAGCTTGATGCCGTGTGTGCAAATCAGGGAGCGGGTTCTCCGCGGGGTCAACCCCGCATCCGCCAAGCGTACACGAACCACTCGACCGTGAGCGGGAAGAGCGCCGCAAGGATGAACCAGTGCCACACTTCCCGCGGTCCGCCGTTTTGGCCATCCGAAACACCCCCTCCCGATGGGGCAGCGCTTTGGGCCAGCAGCGGCTGCAAAAGGCTCTCGCGTTCACTCGCGAGGTTGATGACCGCGACTCCCGGCGATGCCGGCCTGCCATCGGTCGTTTTGAGCACGTACACGCCGGCCCGCTCGAATGGACCGACTCGAACGCTCCGACTGGCCGCGCCATTGCCCGGGAGCTGAAACTCGGTATCCAACGGGCCAGTCGCGATGATGCCCCGGGATTCGTCCGGCACCTCCACGGAAACCGTGTCAATCGTGGAACGGCTCGTCGATGCCGCGTGTGGACCATCGGCGCCCACGCTGAAGTACTGGATCGTGTTCCCGATGAACAGCGGGAACGACACATCCGGTCCCCAGTTCGAGCGTGCCAGGTCGAACGACACGACGATGCGAGGGATCGCTCTGTTGGCCGTCGAGCGGTGGGACACTTCAACGATCAGTGGGCCGTTCGTGCCTTCTGCGAGCGGCACCACCGAAGCGATGGGCGGGGCCGAGGCAGGCGGCGGCACCGATCGAATGCTCATCCCGGGCGCGACCAGCAACGTGTCCAGGCTGACATACTGCAGTGACGGGTGGTCACGCTCCCACGAGAGCGCTCTGGAAGACCCCATCTCTGCTGGAGCGATCACCGTCAGGCCAACCTGCGGAAGCCCTGCGCCAAAGCTCAACGTCGGGACGCTCGGCAGCGTGTCCCCCGGCGCCTCGACGCGGTCGAACACGATGATGTCGGCGCCCACCCAGGGGCTGGGTGCTGTCGTCCACCCAGGAGTATCCGGATTCGGCCGGACATCGCTCGCGGCGATCACCCTCAGGCTTGCAGGCTCTGCCGCATCCAAGGCCTGCAGGAGGAAGACATCCGCCTCGGGCGCGGTCGCGGGCGGCTGCGGGTCCGGCACCACCACCAGAACACGCGGCCGCCACAGAGGCGAGATCACGATGCCCGCCGCATCATCCGCAGCGAGCGTGTCCGGTCTTGAGATCGAGACCAGCAGCGTGCGTGCCTGCGTGCTTGGCGAAGGCCGAATCGAGAAGATCGCGGCGGCTTCTCCCGGCACGGTGAGCCCATCGGCATCCAGCGTCGCGCCCGGCACCTTCACGCTCCCGACACCTCCGGAGGGGAGCTGTCCGTCGACCGTGCAGCGGGTTGCCAGCATCACGTCCGTCGGTCCGGAGTTGATCAACCTCGCAAAGACTCGAATCACTTCCTGGTCATCGATGTCGTAGACCGCGCTCACGGCGACGATACCGACATTGTCGATCCGAGGATCGAGGGGCTCCGTCACCGGCAGCGGAGCAATGTTCAGTACTATCGGATTCAGCCCGCGTCTTTGAAGGGGTGTGGGAGGGATCACCACGCCGTCGGTGATGAGGTACACCGTCGGCTTCGCGGCCAGCCCGTCATCACCGGCCGACGCCTCCACCGTCATCGCATCGATGAGCCGGAGCGCCGCTGCGAGATCATCGGGTTGGTCGGTCGGGGAGATTGCGTCGACGGCTTCTCGCAAGGCCCGCAAATCCGGTGTAAACGCGGTGAGTGCGCGTGGTGTCGCGGCCATGGACATGACCAGGCAACGCGGCCTCGCGCCCCCTGCGCCGGACCGCCCGATCGCGTCGATCAGCTCGTTTGCCCGACGCTTCGCCGCATCAAGCCGACTCCGGGGCGGTCCTTCGGGCGAAGCGGGAGGGAGGTCCGTGGCGTTCATGGAAGCGGAGCGATCGATGATGATGACCACCCGCTCGCCGACAACCCCGCCTTCGCCCATGGCCGGTCTTGCGACCGCGAGAAGGAAGCACGCGAGTGTGACCAGATGAAGCAGGAGCAACCAGGACCAGCGGAGCATCCGAAGCGGCACATTGACCTGCAGGTCCTGAGCCGCCTGCTCCCACAGCAGGGTCGAGCTCACCCGGATCGGGCGACGGCGCAGTTTCAGGAGATACAGCGCGAGAAGAAGCGGCACTGCGACGGCCGCGCCGATGATCCCCGCCATCGGAGCCAGAAAGGTCATTCTGCGGACCCTTGTCCTGAACTCTTCTGGCCCGCGCCGCTGGACCGGCCCGGCACGGGGGGCTTCGCGCTCGGCGCAGTTGCTCCGGCGGAACCGACGGACTCTTCAGAGGCCTTTGTGGCCTGCGCGGGCGATGCCGGCGGCGGGCGGAACCCCTTGGCGACGATGAACATCTCCCGCGAGGCGTCGCGGCTGGCCTCGGGCTTCAGCCCCTTCACCTCCGCGAACAGTTTCTGCGACTCACGGAGCAGGGCCGGATACTCCTCTCCCTCAAACACCTTCATGACCAGGTGGCCACCCCGCCTCAGTACCGCCGGGCAGAGCTCCAGCACGCGACGGCACAGCGCGACCGAGCGGAAATGGTCCCCCGAGCCTCCACCGCCGCCCTCGGTGTTGGGGGCCATGTCGGAGATGACCACATCGAACGCGGCCTTTTTGCCGGTTGATCCGGCCAGCAGATCCGCAGCGGTGAGCCTGAAGACATCCCCGACATGGGCGTGAACGTTGGGCGGCAGCGTGATCTCGACCGGCTTGAGGTCCACCCCCACCACGACACCCTTGCCGCCGACGCACTCGGATGCCACTTGCAGCCACGAACCGGGCGCACACCCAAGGTCCAGCACCCGGTCCCCTTTACGCAGCACCTGGCGACGCTGGTTGATCTCTTTGAGCTTGTACGCCGACCGCGCGGCATACCCCTCCTCCTTGGCCTGCTTGAAGAACCGATCGTGGAGTTTTCGAGCTTCGCCCATGTCGGCACATCGTAGTGCCACATCGGGCCTGTCCGGGCGGGTGTGCACCTACGATGGAAGACGACGGTACTTCAAGGAGACTCGATGCCCAGCGCCACCGATCAATCCGCACCCGCCACGCCCTCCCGCCGCTGCATCGCGCAGTTCGCCCCCTCCGAACGCATCGAAGGGACGTTTGCGATCAGCAACGCCCAGCTCGGCCGGACAAAGCAGGACAAGGCATTCCTCAAGTGCCTCATCAGCGACAAAACAGGCCAGCTCCCGGCACGCATGTGGTCGATCGACCCCGAGTACTTCAAACGGCTCCCGACCGACGGATTCGTCTGGCTTGAGGGCGAGACCCAACCCTACCAGGGCGAGTTGCAGCTCATCATTCAGAACATTGAGGCCGTCGAGCCAACGCCGGAGATGCTCCGAGAGTTGATCCCCTGCTCCGCGCGGGACCCGGAGGAGATGTTCAAGGAGCTCACCGCGATCCTGGGCACGCTGACTCACCCGGCCGCACGCGCGCTCGCCGGCATCTACCTCGCCGATGAACAGTTGATGGACGCGTTCAAGCGATGCCCCGCCGCCAAGAGCATGCACCACGCCTACCTCGGCGGCCTGCTCGAACACACGCTGAGCCTCCTCAACCTCGCCAACGTCGTCTGCCCGCTGTACCCGAAAGTCAGCCGCGATGTGGTGCTGCTCGGTCTGTTCCTGCATGATCTGGGCAAGACTCGGGAACTGGTGTACGACCGCAGCTTCTCGTACAGCGATCGCGGCGAACTGATCGGCCACATCGTCGAGGGCACGATCATGCTGCACGACAAGGCCCAGCAGGTGATGCGGGCGACGGGCCAGCGGCTGCCCCGGAACCTGGTCCTCGTGCTTCAGCACATCATTCTCTCGCACCACGGTGTGCCGGAGTTCGGCGCGGCGAAGATCCCCATGAGCCCCGAAGCGATCCTGGTCTCGATGCTCGACAACCTCGATGCCAAGATGTTCATGGCCCTCACCGCTGCGAGGCCGGACCGGGCCGTTTCCGATGCGGCAGACCAGACCGGTGAGACGCTCCGCGGCAACTTTACCGAAAAGCAGTGGGCGCTCGAAACCAAGCTCTTCCGGCCGGATCCGCTCGCGGATTGATCGGGCTTCGCGACTCGTCGCAAGGGATGCACCATGTCTGCCGAGACGACCGTTCAGGTGGATTTCTCCAAGCCGATGCCGCTGTTCCCGCTGGATCGGGTCGTCCTGCTGCCCCACGGCGTCGCGCCGCTCAACATCTTCGAGCCGCGCTACCGGCAGTTGGTGACCGATGCGATCGACAGTTCCGGGCTCATCGCGATGGCCGTCTTCGCGGGGACGCACTGGCGGCGTGAGTACCACGGTCGGCCCGCCGTGCGCCCGGCCGTGTGCATCGGGCACATGATGCAGCACATGAGGCAGCCCGACGGCACCTACCTTGTGATCCTGCAGGGCGTCTGCCGCGCGAAGATTGCAAGCGAACTCCCCGCCGATAGTGATCGCCTCTATCGCAGGGTGATGCTCGAGCCTGTCGGCCTCGGTGCCGACGATTCGGAAGCGGGCTCTCTGCGCGACACGTTTGCCGATGCTCTGGAGACAGCGCCGCTCAGCGAGCTTCGAAACGCGTCATCCCTTGCGGAGCATCTCCGCGATGAGAACCTGCCCACCGCGGCCGTGCTCGAACTCGTCACGATGGTCCTGATCGACAACATCGAGACCCGATATCGCCTGCTCGCAACGGGCGAGACCACCGAACGCGCGAAGATCGTCTCGCAGGAACTCCGCGGCATTGCCAGGCTCCTGCGCATGGCGCGACCGCAGGTCGAGCATCCCGCGCCCAAGGGTTGTAGTTGGAACTGAATCAATCGCGTAAGTATCGTCAGCCAAGGCACTTACGGGACACACGTCTTGCGCGGTCTGCAACCCTCCCAGCGGTTAGTGGGTATAAACATCGGCCGCCGGGTTCTTCGTTTCGCGGCCGGAAAGGATGACACCATGTCCACGACTTCTCAGTGCTCACGATCCCGTCTGCAACGAGTCGGCTGTGCGAGCCTCGCCGCCGTGTGTGCGCTCGCGGCCGCTGGCTGCAACAACGCGGCGGAGGGAACGCTTTCGGGCGCAGCCCTCGGAGCAGGGGCGGGCGCGGTGATCGGCAGCTTCTTTGGCTCCGCCGGGACCGGCGCGGCCGTTGGCGCTGTTGGCGGCGCACTCGGCGGGGGAGTCATCGGCGACCAGAACGAACGCCGGGCCTCGCAGGAGTATTCCCGCGGCCCGCGAACGTGGTCCGATTATCGCCACACCGATTGGTGATTACGACTTACCGAAAGGCGAGCGAACGCACCAGTTCAAGCGCGCTGCGCACGTGCCTTCCGGCACGCAGCGGCGCGTTGTAAACCAGCCGCACAATGCCCGCGGCGTCGATCACGTATGTCACCCTGCCCGCAAACAGGCCGAACGACTTGGGCACGCCGTACAGCCGACGGACATCACCTGTTGAGTCCGACAGGAGTGTGAAGTCCAGCCGCATCGCCCCGGCAAAGCGAGCGTGCGATTCCGCCGTGTCGGAGCTCACACCGATCACTGTCGCACCAGCGTCAACGAAATCCGAGTAAGCGTCGCGGAACGCGCACGCTTCCTTCGTGCAGATGGGTGTGAAGTTGCCGGGATAGAAGTACAGCACCGCGGGGCCCGGCACGCCATCGCGCGATCGGATCTCGGAGAATCGTCTGACGATGCCGGATTGATCCGGCAGTGCGAAGTCCGGTGCCGGATCACCCACCGCGACAGCACGATGACCCGCTTCATTCATCGCCGGACTCCCTCGGCAGGGACGCCTGAAAGCCGCGAAACCGCTGCATCGCGTCCCCGCCACGATCGCCGCCCCAGAAGGTGCAGCACGAAGCTGTGCCACTGGACGAGCGTCATCAGAGCGATGCCCACAGGATGGAGCATCACCGCCGTCAAGCCCTGCTGGAAGCGATTCGCAAGCACAGCGCGCTGAATCAGGTGCATCGCCACGCACACCAGCGCGAGCACGATTGGCATGGGCAGCGGCCACAACCACTCGCCGCTACCGACCAGCGATGCCGCGGCGTGCACCAGCACGCCCCAGGGAAGCACATGTCCGATCAAGTGCAGGGCCGTCAGGAACAGAAGGAGCCATACTGAACCGAGTCCCTCGTACGCGTTCTTGGCAAAGCCGCGCCAGGTGTGGACCGGGCCGGTGTACATGCGGCACGACGAGACATCGGTCCCATCGAACAGATCGGTGTGGAACCCCGCCCTGCGAAGAACCCGGGGGAGCTTGACGCCATCGTGCATTGAGTCGCGCACGCGCTCATGCCCGCCCGCTGCCAGATACGCCTCGCGGCGCACCAGGATGAACTGACCGCACGCAGCGCTTGCTGCGGGGTCGTTCGAGCGTCGCATCCGCACGAACGGCAGATAGCTCAGCAGCACAAAGTGGATCATCGGCACCAGCAGCGACTCCGCCAGTGTGCCGGTGATCTGCCGCGGAAACGTCGAGAGCAGGTCGGCTTTGAGGCCCGTTGCGGCACCAAGAGCCCGCCTGATGCAATCCGGCGACAGCCGCACATCCGCATCGATGAACAGTAGCCAATCCCCTTGTGCATGCCGCCCGAGTTGGTCGCACGCATGCTGCTTGCCGATCCAGCCCTCCGGCAGCATCCGTACCGGACACGCGACAACGCGTGGATCTTCCTTGCCGAGCCGTCGCACGATCGAACCCGTCTCATCCGTGCTGTGATCGTCATACACAAGCACCCGGAGGGCCGTGTGATCGTTTGCCAGCACGGCACGAACGCAGGGCTCGATGTTCTCCTGCTCATTCCTGGCCGGGATGCACACCGTGACGGAATCGCCGCGTGCCGGAGCATCCGGTGATGAACGGCGATACAGCCTGAGATTCCAGATCGTCATCGCGAGCGCGCCAGCGCTAACTGTGAAGGCGATCCACAGCAGGATCACGAGCATCATCGCGACCCTCCGCCGGTTGGTGTCGCAGGGCTGGTAAACGCGGCATCAACCGGCATGGACGAGCCCCGCCGCGACTGGATCTCTCCCGCACGCCCCCGCAGACGAAGCCACAGACCGTGCAGAGGATTGACACTCGTCGCAGTGCCCAACCCAGACCCCACCACAACCGCAAACGGCTCGGCATCCCTGGCGATCACCAGCCGCGAGAGCTCATCCGCTGCGTGCTGCATATGGGCGGAGATGTTCCTGTGCCACCCCGCGGTGCTCGCCGGCACCGGCGCGGGAACCTCGATCGCATGAACGAAGACCGAGGGCCGCGAGTCCTGCCAGAAAGCATACTCGATCGCCGCGACAAGTACGCGAACCTCAGGAAGCCGCGTTGCTATGGCCGCGGCCCCCGGGCGCAGTCGGATTGGCTCGCGCGGGTCGGCGAACCTGCCCTGCGGGGTGATGCCGAGCGTGAAGCGTGGGTTCCGCTGACGCAGCTCGTCGATGTACTCCGCCATCGCGGCCAGACTTCGCGGATCGTCGGGATCGATGCCAAAGAGCCCGAGCTTCCGGAAGAAGCGAAACCGCGCGAGCTGCTCGGCCTCAATGGGGGAGTAATGCTGTCGAAGGGGCATGCGCTCGCGTTGGAACAGCAACGCAACCAGCGGGTCCCACCACGAGCTGTGTGTGCAGCACATCACCGCTGGCCCTGCGAACGCATTCATCTCGCGCAGAAGCTCGAGCGTCCGGGGCGTCGCGTGCACGCGATGGAACCGCTTGCGGAGCAGCCGACGCGTGTACCACGTAAACACCCGCGCAAAGCCCTCGCGCGGGGTTGCCGGGATCAGTTGCTCGCGGCCGCCGCGCATACCGGTTCGACCTCCTTCCGCCCCGTCCGCGGTGTGCCACCCAGGTCCTCGATCAGCGCGTTCGCCGCCGTCACACCGCTCATCAACACCATCGGCACGCCAGGCCCGGGGTTCGCCGATCCTCCCGCCAGATACAGATTCTTGAGCACCATGCTGCGGTTGCGGGGCTTGAAGCCGCCCGCCAGACGGCCGTGCGAGGCAAGGCCGTAGATCGCTCCGCCCTCCGCGTTGTACATCCGGTCGATCTGTGTCGGTGTCAGGTACCGCTCAACCGCGATGTGATTGTCGATGTCCCCCATGCCGAACCGTCGCATTTTCGCGAGGATGACTTCGCGATAGTGCCGCAGTGTAGGCCCCGGCGAACCATCGGCTTCGAGCCACTTGTGCTCGGGCCGCAGGTAGGGCGTGTGAACGAGAATGTACATCGCTTCACATCCCGGCGGCGCCTGCACACCCTCCGGCTCCGTGCGGCTGGGCACGGCAAGGTACAGAGTCGGGTCCTCGGTCGGGATGCCGCGGGCATAGATGTCATTGAACTCCCGCTGCGAGTCACTCGAGAACAGGAAGTCGTGGTGTGCCAGGTGCGGATACTGCCTGGTCAGGCCAAGATACAGCACCACGCCCGAGCACGCGGGCTTGTAGGTCTTCGCGATCGCGCGGAGCCGGGCATTCGCCCGCGGCGTGTCCAGCAGGTCGCGGCATGTCCGCTGCACATCACAGTTGGAGATCACGTTCGCAGCGTTGATGACACGCCCGTCCGCGAGTTCCACGCCGATCGCTCGATCACCGGAGGTCAGAATCCGGCTCACCCTGACGCCGAGCATGCACTCCACGCCCTCCTCGCGAGCGATCCGCTCAAGGGAACGTGCCACCATCCGCGTCCCGCCACGCGGGTACCAGCACCCATGATCCACCTGTGCTGCGGCAATGAGCGAGAGAATCGCCGGAGCCAGAAAAGGGCTCGAACCCACGTACTGCAGGAAGTGCTCGACAAGCTGGCGAGTGTGGGGCTCGGGGATCTTCGCGTGCGCGGTGCCGGCCATCGTGCTGTGCATGCGCATCGCCAGCACATCGCGGAGCAGCGCGGCATCCCGCGGCGGGCCGGACCGCATCATGTCGCCGACGCTGCCGATGTCCTTGTAGAAGAACACCTTCTCGCTCAAGCGGTACATGCGCCGCGAGTACTCGACGAACTTCGCATAGCCATCCCCCGCGCCGCTCCCGGGGAAAAGCTGCTCGAACTGTGCCCTCATCCTCGCGACATCTTTGAACAGATCGATCGTGGTGCCATCCTCAAAGAAGCACCGCCACTGTGGGTCGAGATCCACAAGGTCGATGTAGTCCGCCACGGTGCGGCCCGACCGCTCAATAATGCCGCGCAGCACCTGCGGGAGCGTGATGATCGTCGGGCCCATGTCGAAGGTAAACCGCCCGGCAGGCGCAGCGGCATTCCCCGCAAACGGCACCGAGAGCACGTTCATCTTGCCGCCGAGGTGCTCGTTGGAGTCGATGATCGCGACCGAAAGTCCCCTCGCGGCGCATTCCACGGCCGACGAAAGTCCCGCAAGGCCGCCGCCGATTATCACAACGTCATAGGTAGGTGTTCTGTGCATGGTGTTGCTGAAATGCGACTATTAGCGCCGCGTCTCGTATCTCCGGAGCATAAACCGGCCGATGCGATCCGCCGCGGCGGAGGTCGGGACAGTCAAAGGAAGTCGAAACCACGTCGATGTCCGCGCGATGTGTACAGGCCGGGTGAGCGCGAGCAGTCCCGCTTCGCCCCTGCTTGGGCCCCATCCACTCGGCCCGCGCCCGGAGATGCTCACACGCGGGTCTCCTGTCGGCACGACACAGTCATTCACGGTCACAATCGCCGAGCCAAGGCGGGAAGCGAGACGATCGGCGCCCCTCACGTCCCGAGTAAAGACGGCAGTTGCGAGCACGTGCCCCTCGCTCGCTTCGGCGTGGAGCCGCAGGGCATCATCAACATCCGAGACCGGCGCAACTGCGAGCACGGGACCAAAGTGCCGTCCGCTGATGAGCGCGGCATCGCGTGGACAGTCCGCGATCGCCAGCGGCACAAGAGCGTCTGCCCTAGGCGCTTCAAGCACGCCCGAAAGGCTGCGCCCGCCCGCGGCCACCGCTTCGCACGAGAGTTCGTAGCACTCCCGGGCCGCACCAGGGTCGATCAGCCTGCGCGGCCCTGCACCCGCGGCCAACCGGGCAAGCTGCGATACAAAGGCGTGATACACCGATCGCTCGACCAATACACGACGCGGCGCCATGCAGGTCTGCCCCGCGTTCATCGTCACCGCGTTCCAGATGCTCCGCGCGGCGAGCGACGGGTCCGCATCCGCCAGCACGATCGCCGAGTCCCGCCCCGAGAGCTCCAGCGTCGTGGGGAGCAGCCGGGAGGCGGCGATTGCGGCGATCTCCCTGCCGACAGAGGTTGATCCGGTGAACATCAGGTGATCAAGCCGCTCATGGGCCAGCATTTCCTGACCGGCCTCACGCGTCGCCGCATAGGTGCGCAGCGTTCCCGCGGGAAGCCCCGCCTGCTGAGCAATTTCCAGGAGCATCGCCTGTGTGCGTGGCGATCGTTCCGACGGCTTGACGACGACGTCATTCCCGGCCACGAGAGCCTGAACCAGTTGCACGCCCAAAAGCTGTACCGGGTAGTTCCATGTCGCGATGATGCCCACCCGTCCAAGCGGGGCACGCCCGATGCGATGCGATTGTCCAAGGGACCACCAGGCTCCACCCCGACAACTGCGGCCGCGGAGCAGGCGTGGCGCATGGCGCTCGTGCCACTTACACGCGGCAAGCAAAGGGAGCAGGTCAGACGTCAACGCCTCCCATCGTGGCTTGTGGACCTCCGCCTCGACATGCTGCAAGAGCTCATCCGCTCTCGCGACAAGCACGTCCCGAAATCGCCGCACCCATGCGCAGCGAGCCGCGGCAGATGTTCCCGCCCATTCCGATGGCATCAGAGAATCGACAGCGATCGGGTCGGTCGGGGACGCGGACATGCCCGCGGCGGCGGGGCGTTCTCCCGTCGCCTCGAAACGGGAACGTGGTATGGTGGTTTCGACAACCGCTGGCATCGCTCTATCCCGAAAAGCTCCAACATCACCACGAGGTGAATCCGGCCGTTACGGGTGTTTCGATATCAAGGCTACGAGCGATTCACGTCCGCAGAATCCAAATTCAATCGGTAAGCGTGATTGAGCACCCTGCTTGGGGGGCGAGCATCCGGACCGGAAAGTAGCGAATGGCATGATGACAACGCATTCAAGCCCGGTGGCGATCGTTGGGGCAGGCCCGGGTGGTTTGGCCATGGCCATGCTGCTCGCGGCGCGAGGCGTGCCCGTGCGGGTCTATGAATCCATGGCCACGCCCGGCGGGCGCACCAGCCGCATCCTTCTGGACTCGCCTGTCGGGAAGTTCGGGTTCGACCGTGGCCCCACCTTCTTTCTCATGCCGTATGTTCTTGAGGAGATCTTCGCGGCGTCCGGCAGACGCCTGACAGACTACGCCGACCTCACTCGTCTTGACCCCATGTACCGGCTCATCATGGGACGGTCAGGCCAGGCGCCGATCTCAATCGACACCACACAGGACGTTGAGGAAATGTCGCGCCGGCTCGCCGGTATCAACGCCGCGGACGGCGCTGCGTTCGAGCGCTTCATCGCGGACAACCGCGCCAAGCTCTCCCTCATGGAGCCCATCCTCCGCTCCCCGATGCGAGGTCTGAGCGATGTCATCACGCTCGGCTCCACGCGTTTCTTGCCGCATCTGTCTCCGCACCTCTCCGTCGATGGTCTGCTCCGCAAGTACTTCCAGGACCCGCACGTCCGGATGGCGGTGTCATTCCAGAGCAAGTACCTCGGCATGAGCCCGCTCGAGTGCCCGAGCCTCTTCACGATTCTCCCCTTTATCGAGTACGAGTACGGCGTCTGGCACCCGCGCGGCGGATGCTCCGCACTCCTTGAAGCGATGACGACTGCCTGCGAAGAGATGGGAGTCGAGTTCCGTTTCTCTTGCCCCGTCGCGGGGATCGAACGCGACGGCTCCAGGATCGTGGGCGTGCGGCTGCCCGATGGCCGTATCGAGCGCCACCCGCACGTCGTGGTCAATGCCGATGCGACCGCGGCGATCAAGCGATTTCTCCCCGAAGAAGCGCGCCGACGTTTCGGCTCCGGAGTCGGCAGCGCGAGCGACCGCAAGATCAACTCCATGCGATACTCCTGCAGCACGGCCATGCTGTACCTCGGCATCCGCGGAGCCGCCGATCTGCCACACCACACAATCTACATTTCCTCGGACTACCGCGGCAACCTCGAGGACATCACGACCAACGGCACACTCAGCGAAGACCCCAGTCTCTATGTTTGCAACCCTGTGCCGATCGATCCCTCGCTCGCCCCACCCGGCCACGCATCGCTCTATGTGCTGCTGCCGACCCCGAACCTCAAGGACGGGCGAATCGAATGGACATCCCAAGCCGCCAACGTCCGTGCGACCATGCTCGAGCAGCTCGAGCAACGGTTCGGGATCGATGGCATCGAGCAGCGCATTGTTGTTGAGAAGATGATCACGCCCGCAGACTGGCAGAGCGGGATCGACGGGATGGGGCCCATCAACTTCGGCGCAACGTTTAATCTCGCGCACAACCTCGGGCAGATGCTCCACAAGCGTGTACAGCATCGCCTTGATGGCTTTGATGGCCTTTGGTTCGTCGGAGGCGGGACCCACCCCGGTTCCGGACTTCCGGTGATCTTCCTCTCGGCTCAGATCGCCTCATCCATGCTCCTCAGCGAACTCGGGGCCCAAGTCCAGCCAGAACTCGCGGCGGTCTGAGGTCACTCGCTGTTGAAGCAACCGCCAAGCTCGCGGCAAACGACATCGCTCCAGCCCATGCCCGCCGCCGCCTCAAGCCGAGTCAGCGGCTCGCCCGGCCGCTCCTCCCCGAGGTCAAACGTCGAGTGGTGCATCGGCATGAGCTTCCCGTTCTCACCCCGAAGGTGGCGGAACATCCTCCACACCTGCTCCGGCGTGGCGTGTGCCTGCTCCCACGGCTCGTAGGCGCCCACCCCGAAGATCGAGAGGTCGACCGGACCAACCCGCTCGAACGCATCCGTCGCGGCGGTGTCGCCCGCGAAGAGCACCCTCCGCCGACCCATCTGCATCACGTACGAGTTGAACCCGCGGCGTCGATCCACCGCCGTTCTCGCCCCCCAGTGCGCCGGACGGATCGCATCGATTCGAAGCGGCCCGATGCTGATCGAGCCTGTCCACGGAAGCTCGAGCACCGCTCGGAACCCCGCGGGGATCAGCCGCTGCGTGCGTGCGGCGGTAATGACGGTCGCGCCACGGGCCGGACCTGCCGCGAGCCGCCGAAGTGTCGGCCGATCCAGATGGTCGAAGTGCGCGTGCGAGAGCAACACCAGATCGATCGGCGGCAGCATCGACTCGGTAATCGCGGGCTGCGTCAGCCGTCGCAGTCCAAAGGTCCTCTGCCCGAGCGTGATGCCGATGCGCTCCGAAAACACAGGATCCGTCAGCACGGTCATGCGGCGCTGGCCCGCTGTCTGAAGACTCAGGAGCACTGTGGCGTGCCCGACCCACATCGCGGATACTTCCCCACTGCCGAACTGACAGAGGGGGGATTCCCCGAAGTCCGGGGTCGGCGCCGAAGGGGGGTGCAACGACTCCCAGAGGTTCCGCGGATATCGCCGCATCCCCGACTGGGCCGCTTTGGTTGCAAGCTTGAGCCGCGCAAGCGCCTTGGAAGTCTGCATCGCCCCAACTGATCGGACGATGTGGCCGTCGGTCCCGACTTCCCGGCTTGGTTTGCGGTGGGGCATGGTCAGCAGGGTGAGAGCAACTGGCGCGCCTGTGCAAACAAAGACGATACGCGGGCACTTTCGGGCAAGTTCGTACCCTCGACGCCCATTCTCCAAACCGCCCTTCGATCCGCGGTACACTCGAACTCCGCGGACCGTCGCGTGTACCTCACGACTTCTCTGAGAAAGGTCGAATTCATGGCCAAACTATCCTTCCACGGCGCGGCGGGAGAGGTGACAGGATCGTGCTACCTCCTCGAGACGCCCCGCGCCCGCATCCTGATCGATTATGGGATGTTTCAGGGCGGTCGTGACACGCGCAGACGCAACGCCCAGCTTCCGCCGATCCGGCCTGCCGAGCTCGATGCGGTTGTCCTGACGCATGCCCACTTGGACCATTGCGGCCGCCTCCCGCTGCTGGTCCATCAGGGCTATCGCGGCCCGATCTTCGCCACACCCGCGACCATCAGCCTCGCGGGCATCATCCTCCGAGACTCCGCCGCGATCCAGGAGATGGATGCGACGCAGGAGAGTCGGCGCCGCGCCCGGCAGGGTCGTCCTCCGGTCAGCCCGCTCTACACCTCCAAGGATGCCGCCGCGGTTCTCCGGCTGTTCGAGCCCGTGCGCTATGAGGAGCACCGGGAAATCGCCCCAGGCATCGAGATCCGCCTTGTCGATGCCGGGCACATCCTCGGCTCCGCGTCCGTGCAGATGACGGTGAAGGACCGCGCCTCCGACAAAGAGAAGCCCCGGACCGTCGTGTTCTCCGGCGACATCGGTGTCAAGGGCTCCCCGCTGCTCCGGGATCCGACCCCGCTCGAGCACGCTGATCTACTCGTGCTCGAATCCACCTATGGCGACAGGGATCATCGCCAGCGAACGCAAACGATCGAGGAGCTGATCACGATCATCGAAGAGGCGCAGGCCGAAGATGGGAAGATCCTGATCCCGGCGTTCGCTGTCGGGCGCACGCAGGATGTGACTTATCATCTCGGTCAGGCCCTGCGTGGGGGCAGGCCCAAGTCGCTGAACGTCTACCTCGATAGCCCGATGGCCATCGAGACCAGCGAGTTGTACAAGCGTCACCGCCGGCTCTTTGATGAAGAAGCGGGGGAGTTGTGGCGCACCGGGCGGCCGCCCCTGGAGTTCCCCGGGTTCCAATACGCCCGCACGCCTCAGCAATCGCAGCGACTCAACACCATCCGCGGCGGAATGATCGTCATCGCCGGCGCGGGGATGTGCACCGGCGGCAGGATCGTCCACCACCTCCGTCACGGGCTGTGGCAGCCTTCAACCCACGTCGTGTTCGTCGGATACCAGGCTCAGGGCACACTCGGGCGCGAACTCGTCGACGGCGCGGAACGCGTCCGCATCTTCGGCGAGAGCATCGCGGTAAAGGCGTCGGTCCACACCCTCGGCGGGTTTAGCGCCCACGCCGGCCAGACAGGCCTTGTCGAGTGGGCCTCGGCCCTGAAGAAGTCCGGGCCAAAGGTCTTTCTGACGCACGGCGAAGATCAGCAGCGACAGGGGCTTTCACGTGCATTGCGAAGACACCTTGGCCTCCGGTCGACGCTCCCGTCGCTCGGACAGACGATCACGTTCTGAAGCCCACATCTGCCCGCGGCCGATTCCCTCGACGCTCCTACGGCGCAGCCGAATGCGAGAACGACTGCTCGCGAAGCTCCAACTCCGTCGCGGCATCGGTGCCTGCTTTCGCGGCGACGATCCGCACTTCTTTCGCTTCTCTCCATCCTGAAGGCAGCGATGCGACCCACTCAAACACATCGATCCGCGCGGGGATCTCCTTGCCATCCAGATAAACGCTGACAGTCGAATCGGGGCTCACCTCTCCCGAGATGGCATCATCCCCCGCCGAGGTCACGACCAAATAGGGCCCCGCACCGCCCCGCAGCGAGCGATGGAACGCAACCATCGACTCAAAGCTCACAGGGTCCAGCTCGGTTCGCGCCGGGCCCGAAAGCATCTCGCGAACCATGTGCACCAGCGCGGCATCATCGTGCGGCTCCGCGAAGAATGACTCCTCGTAGAACATGCCCAGCGGGCCGTGACAGTTCGCGCACGCGCGCTCAAAGAACGCGAGCGGCGCGACCGGCGGGAGTGCCGCGAAGGTCCTGGGCAGGTCGGCCTCAGCCGGTGGACCTGGAACTTCCTCTCGGCATCCGGCCAAAGGCGCACACGCAGCCGCCCACGCCGCAATCGCGGTGAGGCCGCCCCGTCGAACTGACACGCGCTGTGTGCTCACTTCTCCCCAACGGCGCGAATCCGATAAATCCGCCCGGGCTGATCGGCGGAGAACAGCACCGATCCATCCGGAGCCTGAACACAATCCACCGGCCGCGCGTGCACAACCGCGGGTCCGCGACCGCCACCCGTGCGTTCGATCGTGCTCACAATCGTGAGCTGTCCGTATGGCTTGCCCTCGTCAAAGAGCACCCGTGCCACGCAGTACCCGACCGGCCGGGTGCTGTTCCAAGAGCCGCGGCACGCGACGAACGCATCTCCGTGGTGATCCGCGGGCATCGCCCCGTTGGGTGTGTCCTTCGGCGGCTCGATGAAGCAGAACGCGTTCGCGGCCCAGTGCGCACCGATGCTCCATTCCGGCGGAATCGTCTGCGCCGCCAGGTCCAGTAGGTCCGGCCTGTCGCGATACTCATACCGCGGCACGCGGTTGCCGCATAGAAACGGGTGCCCGTAGAAGCCCCCCTCGACATACCTGTTGAACTCATCCGGCGGGTTCAGGTCCGTGATCGCCTGCTGCCCCTGGAACTCTCCCAGCGGGGCGCCGAACCAGTCGCCGCCATGGTCGATGCCCCAGACCTCGCTTGTCCCGGGCCGCATCCGCAGCTTCTCGTTGTTGCGGATGCCCGAGGAGTGAAGCCGCTTGTTCGATCCATCCAGCGCGAACTTCCAGATCTTCTGTCGCTCCGTTTCGCTCTGGTCCGAGATGTTCCCGCTGTCGCCAATCGAGGTGTAGATTGTGTCCGCGGTGACCAGCAGCGAGCGATACCAGTGTGCCCCGCCGCGAGGCAGTGTTCCCTCGGGAATGATCTCGACAATCTCGTCGGCCTTCAGGTCGCCATCAGTGTCCCGGGCCTTCCCGATCGCGCCGGAAGTCGAAAACCACACGAAGCCATCGGCAAAGCAGAGCCCATGGATGCTGGGCCGACCGCTGATAAACACCTCCCGCTTCTCAAATCGCCCGTCGCCGTTCTCATCGCGAAGCGCAATCACATCACCGCGGCTCGGCCTTGTCACATACAACGTGCCGCGATCGTCAAACTCCATGAACCTCGCGCCGGGAAGCGTCTCGACCGCCACCGTGACCTCATACCCCTCACGGACCGTGAAGCCTTGAACCTCGTCCCCCGCGCGGCCCGCGGCCGGTAGGGGCTGCGGCTGCTCGGCGCGCGGACGTTCCATGGCCGTCGGGGCCGCTGCGACAGAGGTCAGTGCGGCAAGAACAATGGAGACGGTGATGCTGGTCACTGGTTGCCCTCCGCGGCGTTGCCCGCAGGACGAAGCATGCGAGTCAGAAACTTCACAACATCGCTCAGCACATCTTCATCCAGCGTGACTTCGATCTGCTCGACCTCGTCCATCCCTCCGCCCATCGAGGGCTGCAAGCGATGGTTGAGATTCGGTCCGACCCGAATGGTCGTCTCGACTCCGGCTCTCGCCCCAAGCGATCGCTCCAGCGCGGGCGCATTGACGGAGGAATCGAAGCGGTTGTCCATCCCGCCCAAGATCGCCAGTGCGGGCACTTTGAGCTGGGTGAAAACGTCCGCCGGATCGTACTTGAGATCATGGCGGAACTCGGGCGTGTTCATGATCAGGAACTGCTGGTCGGCCAGCCCCCGGACGATCTCCGGGCTCGCCTCGCCGAGTTGCTGCCGACGGGCTTCCCGCTGCATGGTCATCTCGGCGAAGAGCGCATCGACCACCTCTTCGCGGGGTGCACCGGCCGCGAGCAACTCATACGGCTTGAGGAAGCTCTGTGTGCGCCGAGCGACAAACTCCGCGCTCTCTCCCTCTCGTTTCAAGGCAGAGGAGAACTCCCCGCGAAGCTGCTCAAGCCCGGTGATCGCCTGAGGCGCAAGCAGGACCAGGCACGTCACCCCCGAGCCCGCCTTCAACGCCGCAACAGCCGCCGCCGTCCCCCCCTCGTTCAATCCCAGCAGCCCGATCCGCGCCGGATCGATGCGGTTGTGTCGCGCGAGCCACTCAATGCGTTCCGCGGCCTCCGAACCCAGTTGCTCAATCGTCAACTGCGTGCGTGCTGCCAGTCCCGGACGGACAAGCGGCCGATCCTGCACTCGAAGTGTCGCAATGCCCGCGCGGGCAAGCCGATCCGCCAGAATCAGAAACGGCCGGTGGCCCATCGAGCCGTGGTCCATATCCAGTGGTCCGTAGCCGCCGACCAGCACGACCGCTGGAAACGGCCCCTCACCGCGCGGCAGCGTCAGCATGCCCGGCAGTTCCATCCGTTCCCCGTTCCGCGTGTTCGGAACCAGGGCGTGGCGCTGCTCATAGGGGAAAGGCCGCTCGGGCACCTGAGGCCGGCGGGGCATGAAGCCCTCTGCCTCCTGATCCGAGACCTTCCACATCCGTGCATTGATCGGCACCGAGCCGCTCACCATCACCCTGCCGATCGCCATGTCCGGCCTGTCGAGATCGCGTGAGAAAAGAAAGACATTCGGCTCGGCCTCCGGGTTGGCCGGAGGCTGGGTCAGCTCGAACTGCGCATCGGTCACCAGCACATCGATGAACTCCACGCCCCAGGCTCCGCCGATCCCCGTCGTGGGAGGAATGTCCAGCGTGCCGCGCCAGACCCCGCCCTCACGCCAGAGCGTGACCAGGAACCCCAGAGTCGGGTTGGTCGGCGTGCTCGTGTCCATGTCGCCGATCCAGTACTGGGTATCCGAGCGATCCGAGCCTTGCGCCAGCACCTTGGGGGCTCCGGTCGCGAGCATCGCGATTGCCACGCACAGCAGTCTTCGGAATGACATCATGGATCGACTCGGTCAAGGGGATCGGTGCGAATACCATTCGCGGCACACGCCCGGTGCGGCGCCCGCGAGAAGATGAAGCCTACGACGTTCAAACCTCGAAGTCGGCCACGGGTTTCACAGCGCCCGGCTTTCACCTTGATCGAGTTGCTCGTGGTCATTGCGGTCATCGCCGCGCTCATCGGGCTCCTCCTGCCCGCCCTTGCCGGTGCCCGCGAGGCGGCACGCGGGTCCGTCTGCCTCGCAAACCTCCGGCAGTCTTTCCTGATCTGCAGAACCTATGCCGACGACAATCGCGGCGTCGGGCCAGCCCTCGGGCACCCCTATGCGGACTTCCCCAACTGGGCGCTTGTGGTCCAGGCCGATTCCGGCCGCCAAGGAACGACCACGGGCGAGTTGTACTCCACGGTGTCGATCCTGGTGTGCCCGACGGTGGACCGGGTTTACCCGGAGGCCATGACACGCACCTACGCGATGAACGTGACCGGGCAGGCAGGCTTGCCGGGCGATCTTCGGAACTTTGATGAGCCCCCGCCCAATCGGCGTGCACACGTGGTCTTTGACCGCGTTCAGTTCCCGACTCTCACCCCCATGATGCTCGACTCAGCGGTCGATGCCCCATCCGCCGATCCCGATGTGCCGCCGCCGACGCGGACGGCCAGCGTCCTCGACTTCCGCCAGCCAACGCACGTGACGCTCCGAATCGGAGCCTTCCACGCCGGACGCGGAGCCAAACGCTTCAACCTCTCGTGGTTCGACGGGTCCGTCCGCGGCGAGGCCCAGATCCAGCCGGATCAGGTGCCCGAGCCCTGGCTCGCGCCGCTCCCGGCCCCTTGACCCGGACGCATCACGCTGACAATCGCCGGGCGATCGGTTCGCGACGCCAGTCGCGCACGATCCACGACCCGCCCGCCGCGTTCCCGTTCCGAGCTTCGGATACGCCTCGGAGCTGTTGTTCGAGGCGGTACACATCGCGCGGATGATCGACGCGTGAGAACACATCCGGCAGAAACAAAACCCGCAGCGTCATCCGCGGGCACGGCAAACCCGGGGCAAAGCCCGTGGGTGTACCGACGAGCCCGCGCGCCGGAAGCTGCGCGCTGTGCCGATCAAACGCCTGGATCATGGACTGCAGTCGCGGTTCAAGCACGCTCCGCTGCGCCGTCAACAGGAAACGATCCTCCCCCAGATGGGCAAGGAAGACCTCGCCCCCAGGCGCGACGACCGTCGCAGTGATCAGGTCCGAGAGCGATCGGATCAGCCGGTCGCCGAGCTCATACCCAAACGCCGAGTTGTAATCGGCGAACGAGCGGATATCGACAAACGCGGCGTCGGCGTGATACCCCGGCCCAAGCCGCTGCGACGCATCCCCGCCCCGCCGGATCATCTCCGTCAGATGCTGATCCGCCCGGATCCGTGCAGGCAGCCCGGTCACCGGCGCACGCCACGATTGTCCCAGCCGGCCCTCGTGGGCCGCGGCCTTGAGCAAGTCGCGAACCCGCACGATCCCCACCACCGATGCGCCGCTCGTGATCACGAGCGGATCCGCGATGGTCTCTTCCTCAAGAAGGCACGCCAGTTCGATCGCTTCCTCGATCGTCGCCGTCGGCGGAAGCTGATACGTCCCCGTCCGCAGAATCTCGCTGACCGGCTGGTTGACGCGCGGTGTCGCCGATTCATCCAGCACCTGCTGCCGGCTCGACCACCCCAGCACGCGCCGGCCATCCCGCGCCACCACCCCCGCCATCGACGAGTCCGCATCCAGCAGCGCGGCGGCATCTCCAATCGACAGCGTCCGGTCCACCGTAAGGACCGGGTGACACACCTTCACAAGCGATGCCGAAGACGGGTTCGACGCCACGACCGCATCGACTTCCGCCCAGCGGCCGCGAACCTCCGACACGAATCGCGGATCGAAGGTCAATGCCCGCTCACCCGGCCGTCCGAGGTAGTAGCCCTGCGCGTACCGCGCGCCCAGGCCGATCACGGTGGACAGTTCCGCCTTGGACTCAATCCCCTCGGCGATCACGCTCACACCGCTCAGCCGCGCAAAGTGCACAAAGAACCGAACGAGATTCTGACGATACGGGTCAGCCTCGATCCCGCGTACAAACTCCCGGTCGAGCTTGATCCACTTCGGCCGCAGCACCATCATCCGGTTCAGGCCGCTCGTGCCCGCCCCCGCATCATCGATCGCGACCTCATACCCAGCGGCCTTCAGCCGCTCCACCTGCGCGGCCAAGCCCGGGAAGTCCTGCTCCTCGGAGAGCTCGGTGATCTCAAGCACGATCCGTTCCGGCGAGAGGCTCTGGGCCCGCTCCACCGTCTCCCCAAGCGCAGCGCCGAACCGAGCATCCGCGAACACCGCCGGGGTGGTGTTGAGAAACAGCCGGATGTCCGACGGCCAGCCCGCGGCGGTTTCGATCGCCGCCGTGCGCGTCAGCGACTCAAGCTCCCACAGCAGTCCGTGCGTCGCGGCAGCCTGAAACAACTCCCCAGGATTCGCAAACCCGGAATCGGGGCTCAACCGCGTCAGCGCCTCATACGCGATGATCATCCCGTCGTTGAGGTCAACAATCGGCTGGAACGCCACGCTCACCCGCTGCGAGGCAATCACATCCAGCACCAGTTGCCGGCTGGAGGGGTGGTTTGCCGAGGCGTGTGTCATGCTGACGTCCGCTCATCCGCGAAGTGGCGACCTTGTCCGATGCGCCGGGACATGTGGACACCCGGCTTCGGTGGTATCGGTCCGCGCCACTGGCCACTTGCGGCCAACGCCGATCCCGGTTTGTAACACGCATCGGACCTGGTTTTTGTCTCGCCCCGCGTGCGCAGTAATCACCCCATGCCCCATCGGGCGCACCTCGATAACCAAACGGCATTCAGCGGCTCGGGACCGGGCTCGGCGCATCAATCAAAGCGGAACACGCCCTTGCGGAGCCCGTAGACATATGCCACGGCTGTCGTCGCCATGAAGAACAGGATCCGGCCCAGCCAGATCAACCCGTCCGGGCTCTGGTGATCGATGTTCACAAACGTCGTCGCCCACGGATACAGGAAGATGATCTCGATGTCGAACACCAGGAACACCATCGCGATCAGGTAGAACCGCACGTTGAACCGCTTGCGGGCAGTGCCCACGGGGTTCATGCCGGATTCGTACGTCAGGCTCTTCACCGCCCCATCCCGCCGCGGCCCGATGAGCTGCGACATCACGACGTTCATCACGCCGAAGACCACCGCCCCCGTAATCAGGAGCATCAGCGGGATGTACGACCCAATGTCGGTGGCGGCGAGCACGGCGTGGTCGGCGGTGGCGATCATCGGCACATGTTAGCACATCCAAGCCTGCCATTCCGGCAGCAGCGGGGGAGTGCGGTACCAGCCTGACACCGTCGTTCCCGTGCCGGTTGCCCGCTCGGAACCGAAATCGCACGCGTTTCGGCACCCAAGGTCCGCATACCGTCTGGCACCCGGCTTGCCAACACACCCGCAGGGCGTGATTGCGCCGCCTAGGAAGCCCCCAGAATCTCTCCACCGATACCGGTGGGGAATCTCCCAAGTTCACACACAGATCCACCCAAGCACCCAAGCTCCGGAGACTCGACCCATGGCCGTGAAGGAACTGACCTTTGACATTGACGCACGTCAGGCCCTGCTCGCGGGCGTTGAGAAACTCGCCCGCGCGGTCAAGAGCACCCTCGGCCCCCGCGGCCGCAACGCCATCCTCGACAAGTCCTGGGGTGGCCCCACCGTGACCAAGGACGGCGTCTCCGTCGCCGAGGAGATCGAGCTCCGCAACAAGGCGGAGAACATGGGCGCCCGCCTCGTCAAGGAGGCCGCCAGCAAGACCAGCGACGAAGCCGGCGATGGCACCACCACCGCCACCGTCCTCGCCGAAGCGCTCTTCCGCGAAGGCCTCCGCCACATCGCCTCCGGCGTCGATGCCAACGCGCTCATCCGCGGCATGAAGAAGGGCGTCGAGACCACCGTCGCCGAGATCCAGAAGCTCAGCAAGCCCGTTGACCGCTCCCCCAAGAGCGGCGACATCCAGAACATCGCCACCATCTCCGCCAACAACGACCCCTCCGTCGGCAAGATCATCGCCGATGCGTTCACGCAGGTCGGCGCTGATGGTGTGATCACGATCGAAGAGGGCAAGACCCAGGACACGACCGTCGATGTCGTCGAGGGCATGCAGTTCGATCGCGGCTACATCTCCCCCAACTTCGTCACCAACACCGACGAGATGACCGTCGAGTTCGACAAGGCCCTTGTCCTCATCTACGAGGACAAGATCGAGAGCGTGTCCAAGCTCGTCCCTCTGCTTGAGAAGGTCATGCAGGCCAAGAAGCCCCTGCTCATCATCGCCGAGGACATCTCCGGCGAGGCCCTCTCCACGCTCGTCATCAACAAGCTCCGCGGCACGCTCCAGGTCTGCGCCGTCAAGGCCCCGGGCTACGGCGACCGCCGCAAGGCCATGCTCGAGGACATCGCCGTCCTCACCGGCGCTCAGCCGATCATGAAGGACCTGGGCATCGAGCTCGAGAAGGTCGAACTCGCCCACCTCGGCATGGCCAAGAAGCTCGAGGTCGATGCGGACAACACCACGATTATCGAGGGCGCGGGCGCCGTCAAGGACATCAAGGCCCGTATCGAGCAGATCAAGCGAGAGATCGACGCCACCACCAGCGACTATGACCGCGAGAAGCTCCAGGAGCGTCTCGCCAAGCTGTCCGGCGGCGTCGCCCAGATCAACGTCGGCGCGGCATCCGAAGCCGAGCTGAAGGAGAAGAAGGCCCGCTTCGAGGACGCACTCCACGCCACCCGCGCTGCGGTTGCCGAGGGTGTTGTTCCCGGCGGCGGTGTTTCCTTCATCCGCGCCCGCGATGCCATCGCGGCGCTCAAGGAGTACCGCACCGTCTACGGCAAGCCCGGCGACAAGGGCGACGACAAGACCGCCGACGATGTCGGCCAGGCGAAGTACGACTTCGCCGCGGGTCTCGATGTCGTGCACCGCGCCCTCGCCCTCCCCCTGCAGACCATCGCCGACAACGCCGGCGAGAAGGGCACTGTTGTCGTCGCCAAGGTCGGCGAGGGCAAGGGAGCCTTCGGCTTCAACGCCCTGACGCTCGAGTACGGCGACCTGCTCAAGGCCGGCGTCCTCACGCCCGCCAAGGTCGATCGCTGCGCGATCCAGAACGCTTCGAGCGTCGCCACCATGCTGCTCGCCGCGGACTGCATCATCACCGAGAAGCCCAAGGACAAGGATGACCACGGCCACGATCATGGCCACGGACATGGTGGCGGCGGCATGCCGGGCATGGGCGGGATGGGCGGCATGCCGGGCATGGGCGGAATGGGCGGCATGGGGTTCTGACCTCCGCTCCAGCACTACCCTCTGTCAGGCCGTAGCGGGGCAATCACCGGAGTCACACGAATGAAGTTCAGGGTCGTGATCGAACAAGATGAGGACGGGATGTTCGCCGCTTCGGCGCCCACCCTCCCCGGCTGTTGGAGTCAGGGCGCGACCCGCGAAGAGGCAATGCGCAACATCGCGGAGGCGATCCAGGCCTATCTGGAGAGCCTTGAGAAGAGTGGCGACCCGATCCCCATGCCGATCACCGAGGAGATTATCGAAGTTTCGCTGAAGCGGAAGGCTGGCTGAATGGGGAAGCTCCCGGTGATCTCGGGTGCCGACGCGGTCCGAGCGTTTCAGCGGCTGGGCTACGAAGTGAATCACCAGACCGGCAGCCATGTGATTCTTCGGCGCAGCGAGCCTCCCCACAGACACCTGTCTGTTCCGCAGCACCGAGAGCTTGCCAAGGGGCTCTTGCGCGGGCTCATTCGCGATGCAGGGCTGACAGTTGATGAGTTCAATCGCCTGCTCTAGCCAGGCTTACACGACTTTGAAGGAGTTTCGCAATGGCCAAAGCAAGTGATCTGATCGGTCGGAGCGGTGCGGGCGGTCTCGGCAACACCAACCCCCTCAAGCCCGCGGCCATCAAGTCCACAGGCCCCGCCTCCCACAAGAACCCCAACAAGGCGCTCGGCGGCAAGCCGACCACCGGCCACCAGCAGGCCGGCGGCGGCAAGGCCCCGGTCGGCCGTCGTCCCAAGGTCTAATCGCAGCTCATACAGCACGCCGAGTTCTGCGAACCAGGACTCGCGTTCAACCCACGCACAGCATCACGGAGTGCTCTGTCCATGGCCATCAAGCCCCTCGAAGACCGCGTCCTTGTCAAGCCCGCCGAGCCCGAAACCAAGACGGCCTCGGGCATCTACCTCCCCGAAACCTCCAAAGAGAAGCCCGTCCGTGGCCAGGTTGTCGCGACCGGCCCGGGCAAGCGCCTCGAGAACGGCAAGCGTGCCGAGATGTCCGTCCGCAAGGGCGACACCGTCTTCTACGGCAAGTACGCCGGCACCGAGGTCGAGCTCAAGGGCGACAAGCTCCTGATCCTCCGGGAATCCGAGCTCCTCGGCGTCGTTGAGGGCTGAACGCCTCCCGATCGCCGACCGTTTTTCTGACTTGGGACCCGCCGCGGGGGCGACCGAACGCTCCCAGCCGGTGGTCCCTTGTTTTGCCTGAACCTAACCTTCATCGACACAGCCGCCCCTCCGCGGGTCCGGCCGAACGCCACCCCGAGGATCGTCCATGTCAGACCAGCCGGCCAACCCGCTGCTCCGCACCGTGAAGTCCGTTCTCCCCAAGCCCGTCAAGGTCGCGCTGCGGCCCGCCGTCCAGGCGGTTGCCCCCTCGCTCCTGACGCCGCCCGCCCGCTCCAATGGCTTCGACTGGGAGAACCTTTCCTTCTGCGACAAGCCGGTCGGGAACAAGTGGACGGTCGTCAACCCGCAGACCGGCATCGAGCACAAGTTCTTCTTCCTCTGCGGCTGCTGGAAGTCCGGCACCCACTGGGTCCAGGCGATCCTCAACCTTCACCCGAAGGTCAACATCCACGGCGAGTACCACTTCGAGCAGATGCTCAATGCTCTCGACCGGTTCACCACCCCCGGGTGGTTCGTCGGCCATCGTCCCCGCGGCAAGCGTGCCGCGACCGAGGCGATGGAGAATCTCATCCGACGCACGATGTACGCCACCAGTCGCGATGCGCCCGAAGCGACCTGGCTCGGCGACCGCTCGCCGCGACACCTGCGCCCGGTCCTCCAGGGCGCGCCGCACTACTGGCTCATCCGTGACGGGCGCGATGTGCTGATCTCCTACTCCTGGCATTGGCTCCGCGCCAACAACGCTTCCATTGGGCAGCCATGGACGCGACGCCTCGTTGCTCAATACGGCCCGGAGTACATCAGCAACCCCGAGCGATTCCGCGATCCGAACTACGGCCTGCTCGGTGACGATGAGTGGGTCAGGCAGTCCGCACGCGCCTGGGCCCGCTATGTCGCCAACGACTTCGGCTCG
Organism: Planctomycetota bacterium; assembly: GCA_023432465.1. Taxonomy (GTDB): domain Bacteria; phylum Planctomycetota; class Phycisphaerae; order Phycisphaerales; family UBA1924; genus JAHBXL01. Next base: position 100,786 of record JAEYUO010000072.1, read on the forward strand.
GTTGATCGCATCCGCGCCGAGGGCACGCCCGTGATGAAGATCGTCTACGAGCAGCTCCACGCCAAGCCTCACGAGGGCGCGGCGGAGATCTTCAAGTTCCTTGGACTCGATCCTGCCGAGGCCGATCCTCTCTCCGAGGAGACCAAGACCCTCCCCGGATTCAAGAAGGAAGACCTTAAGTCACGCACGCGAAAGGGCCAGGCCGGCGACTGGCAGAACTACTTCAACGATCGCCTCACCCGCATCTTCAAGGAAGAGGCCGGCGAGGCCCTCATCCGCGCAGGCTACGAGAAGGACCTGAACTGGTAATGCCGACCGGCGCAAGCGGGAGCGTGGACGTGCCGGAAGGACCAAACAACGGATCGCCCAGCGGTTCCGCCAGCAGTGCGCCCCGCTCCTCCGCGCTCCTCAGCTTGCTGAAGTACGCACGATCCGCCACGCCCCCCGGCCTGCGCCACGCCCTCAAGCCCATCGTCCGAACGGTCATCCCCGAGCACCTCCGCCGCCAGACGTGGGAGCTCGATGTCTCCGTCGCCGATCGGTGGGTCGGCAACCGCTACACCATCGAGGCCGAAGGTCGGCTCCGCCATTTCTTCTTCATCAGCGGCTGCTACAAGTCCGGCACCAACTGGGTCCAGAATCTCCTCAACCTGCACCCGCAGGTCAACATCGTCGGCGAGTTCCACTTCGATGTCCTCACTCGCGGCATCCGCCAGCTCACCGGCATGTCCTGGTTCATCGGCAGCGAGCCTCGCCTGGCCGAAGTCGCGCTCGACGGCGCGGAGCTGACCATCCGCCGCATGATGTACGCAGCGACGCGCGGCAAGCCCGCGGCCACCTGGCTCGGCGATCGCACACCCCACGCCGTCGTTCCCATCATCCGCGGCGCGCCCCAGATCCACATCGTGCGAGACCCGCGGGATGTGCTCGTCTCCTGGTCCTTCCACCACCTCCGCCTCAAAGATCCGAACCTCATGGCTGACGCCTTCCGCGCCAAGGCCGCGGTCATCAACGCCAGCTTCAAGGCCGATCCCGACGGCTTCAACCCGCTCGACGGCTGGCTCGGCGATGAAGCCTGGCTTCGCTTCCACGCGCGGCAGTGGGCCGACATCTCCCGCCTCTCCCGCCAGAACATCCCCATGCTGCGCGAGCAGGGCACCGACATCCTCGAAGTCCGCTACGAGGAACTCCACGCCGACCTTGAAGTCCAGCGCGCCCGGCTGTACACCTTCCTCGGCCTGAACCCCGCCGAGGCCGCCGCGCCCTCCGCGGAGACCAAGACACTCCCCGGGTTCGAGCGCGAGAACCGCAAGAGCTTCTTCCGCAAGGGCGTCGTGGGCGACTGGCAGAACTATCTCGATGATCGCGTGCTGAGGATCATCGAGTCCGAACTGGGCGATGAGCTCGCGCTCGCGGGGTATTCCCACGCCGGGGCCGCGGCGTGAAACTCCGCATCCCCGGCCATCGTTCCCCGGGCGGTCGTTGCCGAATCGTTATGCTGTCGTTCCCGCCGCGACAGCCGCAGAGAGACCCCGCATGATCCACGTCCCGACCCACACGCCCGATGGCCGTCCCTACAAGATGTTCTTCATTAGCGGGCACATGCGCTCCGGCACCACCTGGATGCGCAACCTGATGAACCTTCACCCGGACATCAACACGCAGTCCGAGGGCCCGCTCAAGCTCCTCGCCCGCGCCGTCGCCGAAGCCAAGAAGGCGACCTGGCTGACCAGCTCGCGCGATGACATGCCCAAGGTCCTGAACCAGCTCTTCATCAAGATGGGCCACGACTACACCCTCGCCCTCGCCCGCTACAAGCCCGAGGCTCAGTGGATCGGCGACCACACCTCCGGCCACATCCAGCCCATCATCCCCAACAGCCCGCATTTCAACATCATCCGCGACGGCCGCGATGTGCTGACGAGCTGGACCTTCCACCAGCTCCGCATCAAGTTCCTCATGGGCGAGCCCTACACCTCGATGATGGCTGAGCTCACCGCCGAGTTTCACAAGGACCCCGAGTACTTCGCGAAGAACCCGCACCGTCTCTTCTCGGTGGAGGCCTGGGTCCGCTCCGCCGCCCGCGGCTGGAAGCAGATCGTCATGGCCGATTTGGCGATGATCAAACGGATCGAAGACGGCGAGTTCCCGGGCACCACCATCTGCCCCCTCCGCTACGAACGCTGCATCACCGAGACCGCCGCCGAGCAGAACCGCATGTACGAGTTCCTCGGCCTCGACCCGTCCAAGGCCGCCGCCCCCTCCGCCGAGACCAAGACGTCCGCCGGCTTTGCCAAGTCCAACCCCATGTGGTTCTACCGCTCCGGCAAGATCGGTGACTGGAAGAACTACGTCACCGACGACTTCAAGAAGTGGTTCAAGGCCGAAGCCGGCGAAGCCCTGATCGCCACGGGGTATGAGCAGAACATGGACTGGTAAGGCACCCCATCAAGGGGTTCCCGCGAACTTTCGCGCCCACAGCCCCCACCCGCCTGCCAGAATGACGGTTGCCCCCGGGCTTTCCTCCGGGCACGCCCTTTGCACTCCGTCTGGCTTCAAGACCCCCCGAATAGAGGAAACCCCATGGCCACCAAGCAGATCATGTTCGACGACCAGGCCCTGATCGAGATGAAGAAGGGCGTCGGCCGTCTCGCCAAGGCTGTCAAAGTGACAATGGGCCCGACCGGCCGCAACGTCATCATCCAGAAGTCCTACGGAGCCCCCTCCGTCACCAAGGACGGCGTCTCCGTCGCCCGTGAGGTTTCCCTCCCCGGTGCGTTCGAGAGCATGGGCGCCAAGATGGTCAACGAGGTCGCCAAGAAGACCGCCGACATGGCGGGCGACGGCACTACCGCCGCAACCGTCTTGGCCGAGGCCATCTTCAATGAAGGGCTCCGGGTCGTCTCCAGCGGGGCCAACCCCGTCCAGGTGCAGCGCGGGATCAACGCCGCCGCCGCAGCCGCCGCGGCCGCCATCGACGAGATGGCTGTCAAGTGCAAGGGCTTTGAGGACTACAAGAAGATCGCCACCGTCTCCGCCAACCACGATGCCGCCATCGGCGAGCAGATCGCGGAGGCCATCGACAAGGTCGGCGCTGAGGGCGTCGTCGAAATCGAAGAGGGCAAGTCCGCCGAGACGACCCTCGATTACGTCGAGGGCATGCAGTTCGACAAGGGCTACATCTCCCCGTACTTCATGACCGACCCGAAGACCGCCGAGTGCAACCTCGAGAACGCCCTGATCCTCATCCACGAGAAGAAGATCGGCAACCTCACCGACCTCCTCCCCCTGCTCAACAAGGTCGCCGTCGCCAACCAGCCCATCCTGATCATCGCCGAAGAGGTCGAGAACGAGGCGCTCGCCGCGCTCGTGGTGAACCGTCTCCGCGGCACGCTCAAGATCTGCGCCGTCAAGGCCCCCGGCTTTGGCGATCGTCGCAAGGCCATGCTCGGCGACATCGCCGTCCTCACCGGCGGCACGTTCTTCGCCGAGGACCTCGGCCGTTCGATCGAGTCGATCGAGCTCTCCGAGCTCGGCCGCGCCAAGAAGATCACGATGGACAAGGACAACACCACGATCATCGAGGGCGCCGGCAAGAAGAAGGACATCGAGTCCCGCGCTGAGCAGATCAAGAGCCAGCACGAGAAGTCGACCAGCGACTACGACCGCGAGAAGCTCATGGAGCGCCTCGCCAAGCTCACCGGCGGCGTGGCGATCATCCGCGTCGGCGGTGCCTCCGAGATCGCCATGAAGGAAACCAAGGACCGTGTCGATGATGCGCTCCATGCCACCCGCGCGGCCGCGAAGGAGGGGTACGTCCCCGGCGGCGGTGTCGCCCTCGTCCGCACGCAGCCCGCGATCGAAAGGGCCAAGTCCAAGGCCAAGGGCGATGAGAAGTTCGGCTTCGACATCGTCTCGCACGCCGTCGAGGCCTGCCTGAAGCAGATCGCCGAGAACGCCGGCATCGATGGCGACCTCGTCGTTGAGAAGGTCAAGGAGGGCAAGGGCAGCTTCGGCTACAACGCCGCGACCGACACCTACGGCGACATGGTCAAGATGGGCATCATCGACCCCGCGCTCGTCGCGAAGACCGCGCTGATCAACGCCGCGAGCGTCGCGGGCCTGATGCTGACGACTGACTGCCTGATCGCCGAACTCAAGGACGAAACCGAGGCCGTGACCGGCGCTGTCGCCTGATTTCCGTGGCACGGGCATCCTGCCCGTGACGCTCTGAACTTCCCCCGAGCCCGTGGCCGAAAGTCCGCGGGCTCGATTCACAAAGATGGCGACGGGCGCGAGTGCGCTTCTTGATGGCCTCGGAACCTGCACATGCCCTCCACCCAACGCGATTACTACGAGGTTCTCTCCGTCGAACGCACCGTTGACGGTGAAGAGATCAAGCGCGCTTATCGCCGCCTGGCGATGAAGTATCACCCGGACCGCAACCCCGGCGATGCCGAGGCCGAGGCCCGCTTCAAGGAGTGCGCTGAGGCGTACGAGATCCTCTCCGACCCTGAGAAGCGGGCCCGCTACGACCGCTTCGGCCATGAGGGCCTTCGCGGCGGGGGCGCAGCCCAGCACGACTTCTCCCGCATGGATGTCACCGACATCTTCTCGATGTTCAGCGACATCTTTGGAGGGGGTGGTGGTGGCGGAGGCTTTGGCGGTGGGATGGGAGGTCGCGGTGGGGGGCAGGCCCGCGGCTACGACCTTGAGACCGAGGTCCACATCACGCTTGAAGAAGTTCTGAAGGGCTGCGAGGAAGAAGTCGAGTTCACACGCCTGGATATCTGCGACCGCTGCACCGGCACGGGCGCCAAGCCCGGCACCAAGCCCGTCAAGTGCAAGACGTGCGACGGCCAGGGCCGCGTCCAGCAGTCCGGCCTCGGCGGCATGTTCCGCATGGTGACCAACTGCCCCGCGTGCGCCGGCCGCGGCCAGGTGGTGAAGGAGTTCTGCGAGGCCTGCCGCGGCAAGGGCCGCCAGCCAAAGAAGCGCACGCTCAGCGTCCGCATCCCGCCCGGCATCTCCGATGGCCAGGCCGTCAGAGTCCGCGGCGAGGGCGAGCCCGCTCAGACGCCCGGTGGCGAGGGCATGCGCGGCGACCTGCACGTGGTCGTCCGTGTCCAGCCGCACCCGCTCTTCAAGCGCGAGGGCGACCACCTCATCATGGAGATGCCCATCGGCTTTACCCAGGCCGCGCTCGGGGCGGAAGTCGAGGTCACCACGCTCGACGGCAAGCAGAAGCTCACCATCGCCAAGGGCAGCCAGTACGGCACGCTCCTGCGCGTGAACGAGGCGGGCCTGCCCAGCCTGCGAACCGGCCGCCGCGGCGACCTGATCGTCGTCATCAAGATCGAAACCCCCACGAAACTCTCCGCGCAGCAGGAGAAGCTGCTGCGAGAGTTCGCGGCGACTGAGAATCACGATGTCATGCCGGAAAGTCAGGGTTTCTGGAAGAAGATGAAGGACGCCCTGCGAAAAGAGGGCTAGGTGGAAACTTCACCACGGAGCACACGGAGATCACAGAGAACCATCAATGGGTCTGAGATGGAACTTCGTTGAGATCACTGCAGATGAGTACGCCGGGAAGGGGGTGTTGAGTGCGATCTCTGGATTCTCTCCGTGCCCTCCGTGCCCTCCGTGCTCTCCGTGGTGAGATGCATCTCTGGCATGCAGTTTGAAGTGCATCCGTAGGATTCAGCACCGCAATCAGGAAGCGAGGTCGAGATGTTCGCACGAAAGCAGCACGGCGAGGAGAAGCAGCCGCACCAGCACGGACCCAACGGCGGGGGCTGCTGCGGCGGCGGAGGGTGCGAGAGTGGGGGGGGTGAGAAGGAACCGCTCGCCGAGGGCGACCCGGATGCGACCGCCGACCTGATCGACCAGATCACCGCCGAGCGCGATGAGGCGATCATGAGCTGGAAGCAGTCTCAGTCCGACTACCAGCGTGCGCTCGCTGACTACCAGAACTTCCAGCGCAGGGCCGCACAGAACGAGACCGAAGCCCATCGCCAGGGTGTGACCAGCGTTCTGGGCAGCATCCTGCCCGTGCTTGATCACTTCGACCTTGCGCTCTCACAAAAGCCGACCGATGAGAGCGGCACGAAGATCCTGGAGGGCGTGAGGGTGATCCGCTCGGAGCTCATCCGCGCACTGGAGAACCACGGCATCACGCTGCTGAACCCGCAGCCCAACGACGAGTTTGACCCGAACAAGCACTCGGCGATCACGCAGATGGCCGCCGACGGCGTCGAACCCGGCCGCGTCAGCTTTACCATGCAGCCCGGCTACATGCTCGGCGATCGCGTCATCCGCTCCGCCAAGGTCGGTGTGGCCCCCAAGCCGGAGTGAACCAGCGATGCCGACCTACGAGTACGCCTGCAAGTCCTGCAAGCACGCCTTCGAAGAGTTCCAGTCGATCAAGGCCGCGCCGCTGAAGAAGTGCCCGGAGTGCGGCAAGGCCGCGCTGGAGCGTCTGATCGGCACCGGCGCAGCGCTGATCTTCAAAGGCTCAGGTTTCTACCAGACCGACTACCGCTCCGAGGCGTACAAGAAGTCCGCCGAGGCAGACAGCAAGGCGGCCGCTCCCGCGGCGGAAACCAAGCCGTCTGCAAACGGCGATACCAAGCCCGCCGAAACAAAGTCGGAAGCCAAGCCCGAAGTCAAAGCCGAGCCCAAGCCCGCCAAGGTCGAACCGCCGCGACCCGCGACCAAGTCCGCCGCCAAGAAGACCGGCAAGCCCGCGGCCAAGAAGTAGCACTTTGCATCTGGTGGGGCAGGCGTCCCGCCTGCCGTCGTGATCGCTGTAGCGACGCCGCACTCCGGACACTTCCGCCTGCCATCCACTACCGGAGTCTCTCGCAGGTCGTAGCCGCAGTTGTGGCACTCGCTTGTTCGCGCGCGCCGCATGCCGATGAGTACGCCGTGGGCATACGCCGCGACCGCTGTACCCAGGGGCATGAGCGGCCACAGGGGAAAGACGATGAAATGGTAACCAGGCGATCCTCTCGCCCACGGCATTTTTGCGCGAAACGGACGCCATGCCGTTGTCCAATCGGAGTGGTACGCGGGCAGTGTGTACAAACCGGAACTGGTCGGCGCTCCGGGCACCTTCCAGTAGCGATCGCTGGAGAATCCACTCTGAAAGCAGCCGTTGCCAATACAGACAAACCAGTCGCCGCTCCAATAGAACCCGACTTCACGCTGGCGAGTGCCCAGAAACAGAATGACGGCAACAAGAGTTGTTATCGCGCCAATCATGCGAAGTCGCCGTGCGAGTAGTTCGCTCATGCGCTTATCATCGGCCATGTCCATCCTCGGCCATGGCATAGATCTCGTCGAAGTCGCGCGCATCCGCGAGATGCTCGATGAGCACGGCCAGCGATTCCTGGACCGTTGCTTCACGCCCGCCGAGCAGGTCTACAGGGCCGACTCCCGCCGCCGCATCGAGCACCTTGCCGCCCGCTTCGCCGCCAAGGAAGCCGTGCTGAAGGCCTTGGGCACCGGTCTCACCGGCGGCATCGCCTGGACCGACATCGAGGTCATAAGCACTGCCAGCGGTGCGCCGAAGCTTGCCCTCCGCGGGTCTGCCCAGACCGCCGCGGCGAGCCTCAGCATCACGTCGTGGGTCGTTTCCCTCACCCATACAGATTCACTGGCCATGGCCTCTGTGATTGCGTTGGGCAGTCCCGCCTCGCATTGATTCGATGCACGCTCGCGCAAAGAAACGACCCCGCCTGCACGGTGCAAGCGGGGTCGCTCATTTTGTCAATCTGGGTTCTTCCGGCGATCAGCCGCGCTTCGCAAGCAAGTCGCGGATCTCCATGAGCAGTGCCTGATCGGGTGTCGGCCCGGCGGGCGCGGCCGCGGGCTTTTCCTTCTCGAAGCGCTTCCGAGCGGAGTTCATCATCTTCACCATCAGGAAGATGCAGAACGCCAGGATCAGGAAGTTGATGGCGACGGTGATGAAGTTGCCGTATGCCAGCACGGGGCCCATCGCCCGGGCATCCGCGAGCGCGGGCGCCACGCCGTTGGCCGCGGTTGTCGCCGCTTCGATCTTCGTCCGCGCCGCCTCGTTCAACCCGATGTACATGTTCGAGAAATCGGCCTTGCCGGCGATTCCGACGACCGGCATGATCACATCGTTGATCATCGAGTTGATGATCGTGCCGAACGCGCCGCCGATGATGACGCCGACGGCCATGTCCATCACATTGCCGCGGAGCGCAAACTCGCGAAACTCCTTGACGAAACCCATGTTGGTGCCTCCAAAGGGGGTGTAGTACGAATCTGGTACAGGAAGTTTGTGCGACTCAGGATGGGAACTTCTTGGTCAGGTCCGTGATCGCCGTTCCCAGCTTGTCGAGCGTGCTGCCGAGTTCGGTCGAGATCGACTGCCAGGTGTCCGCGCCGGCATCCTTGAGCTTGCTGAACTGATCGCCCGCGGCGTCGAGCTGCTTCTCGACCTCGGCCATCCCGGATTCGACCGTCGGCTTCATGGCATCCGGGAGAGCCGCCATCTTGTCCTTCAGCTTCGCGACCTGGGCCTTCGCATCTTCGAGGCGAGGCTCGAGCGTGGTCACCGCCTGGTCTCGCAGCTTCGTGAATGCATCGCCGGCCGCGCTCTTGGCCGAATCCAGCGCGTTCCCCAATGCACCCGCGGCTTCGTTCGCCGCGCCGCCCGCGGTGCCGGTTTCGGACTTCTTCTCGCACGCGCTGACACTCAGCAGCGCACCGATCAGGACAATGGACATTGTTGTTCGCATTTGAAGACCTCCTGTTCGTCGCGTCACACGAGAACTCGCGGCCGCGCCGAACACAGTTTGCTCGGCACATTGTACGTGATCCGCCGGTTGCCCGCAGATTCGTGCAAAGCGAGCTCTTTATCCTCAAACTCCGCCGCCCTTGATCGGGGGAATGTCGTATCCTTGAAACGTCGATGGCACGCCCCAAACGCACTCCACGCTCCTCCCCACGCACCTCGGCAGCGCCGTCGCCATGGGTGTTTGTGCGCGAGTTCATTCGCTCGCCCCGCGACATGGGCACGTTGTTTCCGTGCTCACCCGCGGTCGCCAAGGCCATGCTGCGAGGTCTCGAGACATCCGGCTGGCGAGCGGTGGCCGAGCTCGGGCCGGGGAACGGCGTCCTCACTCCGACGCTGGTTGCCGGACTCCCTGCCTCCTGCCGGTTCATCGCGCTTGAGATCAGCCAGGTGCTGGCGGCGGAGTTCCGCGAGCGGTTGCCGGCTCTTGAGCTGGTGGAGGCCGATGCGGCCAACCTCGCCGATGTCTGCCGCGCCCGCGGCATCGACCATCTGGATGCGGTGTTCAGCGCGCTGCCGCTCCGGCTGCTCTCCCCGATTGCGCTTGGCGAGGTTCTCGCGGCCGCGGCCGCGCCGCACCGGCCCGGCGGCAGCTTCGCCCAGGTGACCTACTGGCCTTCCGCGCTTGCGCCCGGACGACAACTTCGAAATCAGGTCGTGGCGCACGTCGGCCCGATCGAGTCGGATAGACTCGTTGCAGGGAACGCCCCTCCGGCGTGGGTGTTCCGCTGCGTCAAGCAGCAGACCGGAGCCTGATCGCCGAGGAACTCTCCCATGTGCCGAATCTGCATGACACTCTCAGTGATGATCCTGCTTGCGATGAGCTTCTGCCTGTCGGGGTGCGCCTCGACGCGGATCGAGCTTGCCGAGAAGTTCGGCTACGCCAAGCGAGAACAGCTCTCCGACAAGGTCAAATCCGCACGCGACGGCCAGCAGGAGGCCAAGGTGCAGTTTGAGTCCGCTCTCGCCGAGTTCATTGCCGTTACGTCGGTCGATGTCAAGGAGCTGGAGGCCCGCTACTCCAAACTCAGCAAGGAGTATGACCGCAGCAAGGCCAGGGCCGCGACCGTGACCGACCGCATCGCGAGCGTCGAACGCGTCGGCGAGGCGCTGTTCCGCGAGTGGAAGGAAGAGCTCACGCAGTACACCAGCGGCACCATGCGTGCGGCCAGCCAGCGGCAACTCGACCAGACCCGGGCGCAGTATGATCGGCTTGTCGGCGCGATGAGGGCCGCGGAGTCCAAGATGGCCCCGGTGCTCGCGGCGTTCAGCGATCAGGTCCTGTTCCTCAAGCACAATCTCAACGCACGCGCCATCGCGGCCCTGCAGGGCACGGTGACGCAGGTGCAGGACGATGTCGCCGCACTTGTCCGCGAGATGGAAGCCGCGATCACCGAGGCCAACTCGTTCATCGATCAGCTCAGCGGGAGCTGAACCTGCGTGCGGCGATCGCCGCTTCGCGTGCCAGTTCCGCGAGCCCCCGGCGGGGACAGATGATCACGTTCTTGCCGCGATACCGCTCGCTCACCTTGTGCGCAAGCTCGGTCGATCCCCACAGCACGACCAGATCCGCCCATGCGCAATCGGCATCCGCATCGGACTGGTTTCGTGCCCGGGTGCCGTCGATCAGCCGAAGCTCAAGCCTGCCTGCGACTCGTCGCAGGACATCCTCCCGCGTCGCTGGGTTTCCACCCACGATGCAGAGCTTGCTCCATCCCGATTGCGAGAACGCCGCGAGCATCTCTTCCACCCCGCCCCGGTTCACCGATCCGCCGCAGACCTCGCAATCAGCCTGCGTGGCCGCGGGGACGACCTCGCGTCCGCAGGCGATTGATGGCGCGCGATTCGAGCAATCTCCCCGAGAGCACACACGCACGAACTCGGCCGCGAGCACCTCGATGACCGCATCGCGCTTGCTGATCGAGATCCGGGGTTTGCGTGGGTTGGACAGGCCGGCCCGCTGGAGGGCGGCCTCGTAGAGCGCGGTTGATCCGCCGAACCCCAGTTCGCGGAGCAGTTCGGACTTGGCGATATCCGGACGCGGCGTGGTCATGCGTGGGGTGCGCCGACATCGGGACGCAATCGGATGACGACAAAGGTCACATCGTCGGCCTGGGGCACCGCGCCGCGGAAGGCTTTCAGCTCGCGCTCGATGACATCGGCAATGGTCGAGACGCTTGATGACTGGTGCCGCTTCAGGATGTCTCGCACCCGATCCTTGCCGAAGAACTCGCCGGCATCGTTTGTCGCCTCCCAGATGCCGTCGGTGCCCAGGAAGATGATGTCTCCGGCTTCGAAGCCGCCGCGGCTGTACTCCTCGTACACCGTCGCATCGTCAACCCCCAGGGGGACATCGCCTCCGTCCAGTTCCGCGAAGCTCTGACTCGAGGGCTTGTAGACGATCGCGGGATCGTGTCCGGCGCTCGCCCATCGCGCCGCAGCCGCCCTGGTGTCGACGACGAGCAGCGTCAGCGTCATGAACCGGAAGTTTCGATCCGAGCTGAGCACGTGATTGACCCGGCCGAGCAGCTCCGACAAGCGAACGTCCGCCCCGAACGGGCAGCGCAGCGCGGCACGCGCGGAGGCCATGAGCAGTGCGGCGGGCAGGCCATGCCCCATGACATCGCCCACGGCGATGAGGGTCGCCGCCGAGCCGGTGGGAGCGATGTCGATGAAATCGAAGTAGTCCCCGCCCGTCTGGTCGCAGTATTTGCACCGCCCGGCGATCTCCAGAAGCGAGTGGGTCGGATTCCCCTCCGGCAGCAGGCTCTGCTGAACCTCCGTTGCTACTTGCAGCGCCTGCTTGAACTCGACCGCCTCATGGAGCTTTGGCACCATGGTGTTGAAGGTCGCGGCGAGCTGGCCGATTTCATCATCGGAATGCTGCCGAGCCCGGGTGGAGAAGTCTCCGCCGGCCAGTTTGCCCGCTGCGGATGTCAGATCGAGCACCGGGCGGACGATCCCGCGGGCGCGCCAGAGTGCAAGCCCGGCTGCGAGCGCGGCAACGATGATCGCTACGGCAAAGTTCCGCTGCGCAAGGCCCTGTGCGGCGGCGTTGAACTGCGAGGCTGGCTCCACCACGAATACCGTCCAGTCCCGCATCCTCAGCCGTGCAGCCCCGGACACCCACTCGGCGGGCTTGCCGTCTCCAAAGCCCGTGGCGGCCTCGAACGAGTGCGAGTCCCACGGCAGAGCAGCGGGGGATCTCGCGGCGGACAGCAGATCCGGCGCATCCAGAGGCGTGATCGCGTCGATGCTGTAGGTCGCCTGCGCATCAACCGCGGCCTCCTGCTGCGGCGACAGGCGGGCGAGGCTGTGGTACAGAAGTGCGGTCTTGGGGTGCGCGATGACAACGCCGTGTGAATCGGCAAGGAGCGCGAAGCCCTGTTCTCCCACACGCATCTCCGCCACGATGCTCTGCACAAGCTCACCCCGAAGCTTGAACACCGCTGTGCCGATCACCCGGCGATCGCCCGCGACCTCGCGAACGGGGGCGGCGAAGTACACGCCGGCTTCACCGGTGGTCTTTCCGACAAGCAACTCGGAGATGTGCTGATTGCCCGCCAGCGCGGCCTGGCAGTATGTCCGGAAGCTCAAGTCCATCCCGATGTTCTTCGGATTGGTGCTGGCAATCCCCATGGCCTTGTCATCGGTAATGAATGCCGAGGCGCAGTCCGGATTCGTGCGCTCGGCAAGCTCCAGCCGTCGCATGGCCGACAGGAATACATCGCTGCTGTGGGCAGAATCCGGCGCAGCGCACAGCGCGATGACGCGTTCGTCCTCCGCCACCGACTGCACGAAGCGGGAGGTATCCAGGATCAGTTGATCGAGTCGGGAGGCCATCGAACGCGCGAGAAGGGCCGAGTTGCGCCGCGCGGCCTGTGTCAACTCGAGACTGCTCTGAGAACCTGTCCACCATAGCGCGACGGCCAGGGGGACCAGTGCGGCCAAGAGCAAGTCGACGCTCATGCGCACGGCGATCGGCCAGGACTTTGGCCGGAGCCTGCCGGAAGGAGCGCTGGCGGTCGGGGTTGAAGAAGTCGCGGGCATGCAGCCGTAGCGTACCCGAAGACCGATCCATCGGTCGCTTTCGCCGAACCGAAGAGGAACGCGGCTTGAACGCCGGGACCGACTACGCCCCCGGGGACAGGCTGGGCCCGCGGGCGGGGGACTGCCCCGGCGTTGCGAGTTTGAGCCCCACGATTCCGGCAGCGATCGCCGCGACGCACAGCCATTGAAGCGGGCTGAGCCGTTCGCCCAGCAGCAGCCAGCCGGTGAGGGCAGCGCCGATCGCCCCGATCCCCACCCAGACCGTGTAGGCGACTCCAAGCGGCAGCGACTGCATGGCCTTCGCCAGCAGGAAGAAGCTGATGAGCATCGCAAGCAGGGTGATGACGCTCGGCCAGAGCCGCGTCCAGCCCTGTGTGGACTTCATGCTGGTTGCCCAGACAACTTCGAAGAACCCGGCGATGACGACATAGAGCCATGCAAGCATGGGGCATTGTTGCCGCGCCGCAACACCGCGTTGGCGGAAGCCCGCCAGGAACGCCTTTGTCGTGAACTCAAGAGGTTGCCGTCACGAGCACGGAAGAGCCATCAGACGAACGACTGCTCACTGCTCGCAGGGACGACGACAGAAGCTGGTGCAGTCGAACTGTGCGGCGGATATCGGCACCCTGGAACAGCGAGGATCGTCTGCCGCGTGCTACTCCGGCTTCTTGTCCGCAAACGGCAGCGTGTCCGGCGTGATGTACACCTGAGTGGTGAAGACCAGCGGGAAACCTCCCGGCCCGGGGAAGGCACACTCGACCAGATACGCCTTCCACCCCGATTCCGGTCTGGTGACCCTCACCGTGTATGTCATGCCAGCCTCATCGTCAGCGCTCGCCTCGGCCATCTGCCACACCGGTCCGGTCGTCTCCAGCCGGAAGTCTCTCGCCGTCGCGTTCTCCGCTTCGTACAGCAGCACCCGCTGCGGCTTGACGCTCGTCCGCACGACCAGCATGTCGCCCTCCGCTGCGGGTGTCTGTGTCCACTCCACCCGGGGCAGTTCCACACCGCCATCGACGGCCAGGTAGAACGCCAGGATCTCAAGCGGAGCAGTCGAGCCTCGCAGGTTGTGGGCAGCGTTCGGAACGCTCCGCAGCCGCCACTCGCCCTTGAGCTGCGCACCATAATGCCGGAAGCTGTCCGCCGGGAAGAACTCATCCCCCGTGGCGGTCACGATGAGCTTCGGGATCGATTCCACCCTCGATACATATGCCAGCGGGTCCTCGTGATTCGTGATCCGCCGCAGCAACGGCGAGCCGAAGAACTTCGAGATCTCGTTCTCGTTGTAGTCGCGCAGCGCTTCGGCCCAGAAGCCGTAGCTCGCCCAGTGGTGGGCTGTATGCGCGGGGATGTTCAGCACATCGATCACGATCGGCGCAATCGCCGCGACACGCTGGTCGACCGCGGCGGTCAGCCACGCCGTCCACCCGCGCTTCGATGCCCCCACCACACAGAACTTGTCGGCGACCAGATCCTCGCGACCGGTGTCTCGCTTCAGCTCCGCGACAAACTCCTGCGCCGCATCCATCGCCTTCACCGTGCTCTTGACCATCGGGAACCGCACCAGCCACGCGGCATCATCGTCCCGCATCGCCAGCCGCCACGACCGGGCAACGAGCCCATCTTCCACGAGCCCGCGTCCCTCCCCTTCAAGCTTCAGCGGTTGATTCGGTACGTTGTCGATGTACACCACCACCGCGCCCGTCCGCTGCACAAGCAGCGTGAGCTCCTGCGGCGGCGAGGTCTGCGGTTCATCGCGGTGGCGCCCGCCGCCGATGATCAGGATCGCCGTCTTGCGCAGCACCTTGTCCGGCACCGCCACGCTCACCCAGTGCTTCCACAGCGGGCGGTCCACCTCTGCATCGCTGCGCCAACGCTGCGATGTCACCCGCAAGTGGTGGATCGTCGCCCCCTGGAGCCGGAACTCCGACACCTTGTTCCAGGTGAACTCGCCATCATCGAACGCGATGTACTGCGCCAGCGCGAACGCGTTCCCCTCTGCCGCGGCGGGGATTCCTGACGCGAGGGGCATCTTCCCGATCCAGCCCGTATCCGCCGCGGTCGTCGCTACCACCGCCGGGGCAATCGCCGCCGGCTCATCCGCGCGAGCCGACCCGACCGCAAGGACAGCCGGCATGATCGCGGCCGCGCATGCGGCGACCCGAGCCCATGAAAACGAATGCGCGATCAATCCCGCCGCAGTGATGTGTAACGCCATGTCTACAGCTTATCGCCCAGCGGCAACTGCCGCCGCCGCTCAGTCTTCCGGCAGCGCACACGACCCGCCGTGCTTGGCGTGATAGTCCTGGTGATACTCCTCTGCCTCATGGAAGGCGGCAGCGCTGCCTTCCTTCTCCGCCAGAGAAACCTCGGTGGCGATCCGCTTCCCCGTGAAGCGCGGGTTGCCCGCCTGCTCCGCGATGAACTTCTTCGCGGCATCGAGCTGCGTCTCATCCGATGCGAAGATCGCCGACCGGTACTGGGTGCCGATATCCGGGCCCTGGCGGTTAAGCTGCGTCGGGTCGTGATACTTGAAGAACTTGCCCAGGAGGTCCGTATAGCTGATCCGCGCCGGATCGAACACAACCTTGACCACCTCGGCGTGCCCGGTCGTATCCGTGCATACCGCCTTGTACCCCGGGTTCTTGACATGCCCGCCCATGTATCCGCTCACGGCATCGATCACGCCCGGCGTCTGCTGGAAGCGATCTTCGACACCCCAGAAACACCCGCCACCGAAGTAGGCCGTCTCGGTCTTGATGGGACGGGATGCTTCGGGCCAATCCGTCCCCTTTTCGACAAACTCAAGCGAGGCCGAGTTCAGGCAATAGCGCAGGCCTGTGGGCTTCGGGCCATCCTCAAACACGTGCCCGAGGTGCGAGCTGCAGCGTGTGCACAGAATCTCCACCCGCTGCATGCCGTACGCATTATCGCGCTCGTACGCCACATGGTCCTTATCGAAGGGCGCAAAGAAGCTCGGCCACCCTGTGCCCGAATCGAACTTCGCGCTCGAAGAGAACAGTGGCAGCCCGCACAGCCGGCAGACATACGTGCCGTCCTTCTTGTTGTCGAGCAGGGTGCCGCAGAACGCGGGCTCCGTTCCCTTGCGCAGGATCACCTTGGCCTCATCCGGCGTCAGCTTCTTGGCCAGTTCCTCGATCTTCGTCTGCGACAGCGGCGCAATGTCATACGCCGCGCGGGAGTACTGCAATCCCGTCGCGCCATCCTTGGTGGATTTCACGGCTGCCTTCCTCTTTGCGGTCTGCTCCAGCAACTCCGACAGGCGTGGATCCTCCGCCCCCATACCGGCGGGCGAAAGCCGCGGCCCGATCGCCATCAGGCCAGCGCCGGCCACCGCGGCGGAGAACACGAATGTCCCGATCATTGTGAGCAGTTTCATGGCTTCCTTCCAGACTGAACACTCACGAGTCTACAGGTGGGCTCTCCCGGGCATCGTACCGGATCATCGGCGTCCTGCCGATGGGAACCGGCCCGAGCCGCTGTGGGGCATTCGATGCCGCCGCCCGGACGGATGTAGCCGCCCCTGCTGGCCCGAGAAGTCCGAGCCGAGTCGCCTCTACAGTTCCCAGTGATCGACCTCAACACACTGACACTTCCGGATTTGTATACCGACCTCGCCCGCACGGGGTTCGTTCGCCGTCTGCTGGAGCTCGCCCGTGATGAGGACCTTGGAGTCGCTTCCCCGGGCCGACGCCCGGTTGAGGGCGATGTCACCTCCGCCGCGGGGATCGAGCCCATGATCGCGGGAGGAGCCGATCTGGTTGCACGTCAACCGGGCACCATCGCCGGCCTCCGGATCATCCCCGAACTTCTCGAAGTGTTCGGCACCTCCGCCCGATGGTCACCGCACGCCGAAGATGGCGAACGTGTCGCCGCGGCGACCTGCCTCGGCCGACTCGATGGCCCACTCGCCGAGATTCTCGCCGTAGAACGCACCCTGCTGAACATCGTCGCGAGGCTCTCGGGCGTCGCCACGCGGACCGCGGAGTTCGTCGGCAAGCTCGACGGCCTGCCCACGCGCCTCCTCGACACTCGCAAGACGACGCCGGGCATGCGGGTACTGGAGAAGTACGCCGTCCGCTGCGGCGGCGGATTCTGCCACCGCATCGGCCTGCACGATGCCCTGCTGATCAAGGACAACCACATCGCGGGGATCCCGCCCGATCGTCTCGCCGCCGTTGTCAGCGCGGCCGTCAATCGAGCTCGCGATGCCGCGGCACGAAACAGCAGCGGGGGGCAACTCCGTTTCGCGGAAGTCGAAGTCGATTCCCTCGATCAACTCCGCGCTCTCCTCGCCGCGGGGGGTGCAGGCGCCGACATCATCCTCCTCGACAACATGTCCGCGGCCATGCTCCGTGAAGCCGTTCGGCTGCGCGACCAGTCGGGCTCTGGTGTGCTGCTCGAAGCCTCCGGCGGTGTCCGTCTCGACACCGTCCGTGCCCTGGCGGAAACGGGCGTCGATCGCATCAGCGTCGGCGGCCTTACGCATCAGGCCGTCAGCATCGACCTTGGGCTCGATGTGGTTTGAGGAAGATGTCCTTCGTCCTCAAGTCCTGAGTCCTGTCGCGCTACCGGACGGTGCTTTGGGCCCAGGACCACAGAACCCAGGACTGCTCGCATCTCCCCGACTTACCCTTGCACATGACGCTGTTCACCAAGATCATCCGCGGCGAGATTCCCAGCCACAAGGTCTACGAAGACGCCCACGTCTTCGCCTTCCTCGACATCTCCCCGCTCAGCCCCGGTCATACCCTTGTCATCCCCAAGGAAGAGAAGGCGACGCTCGACCAGCTCAGCGATGAATCCGCCGCGGCGATCGGCAGGGCTCTTCCCCGTATCTGTCGGGCGGTGCTGAAAGCCACCGGCGCAACCGCCTACAACATCCTGCAGAACAACGGCGCGGCCGCCCACCAGGCCGTCTTCCATGTCCACTTCCACATCATCCCCAAGTTCGAGGATGGCCGCGGCCTTGGCATCGGCTGGAACGCGGGGAAGCTCGATGCCGCTGCGGGCAAGGACCTTGCCTCCAAAATATCTGCCGCGATCTGATCCCGTACCATCCCGTCAATGTCCGCGACGGCCGAAACCCCGACCCGCCAGATCCGCAAGCTCCCGCCGCTGCTGGTGAACCAGATCGCCGCGGGCGAGGTGGTCGAGCGCCCCGCCTCTGTCGTCAAGGAGCTCGTCGACAACGCCCTCGATGCCGGGGCCAACCGCATCACAATCGAGCTTCAGCAGGGGGGCATCGAGCTCATCCGCATCACCGATGACGGCTCGGGCATTCCCGCCGACCAGCTCCCCCTCTCTCTCGCCCCGCACGCAACCAGCAAAGTCTCCACCGTTGACGACCTTGACCGCATCGCCACCTATGGCTTCCGCGGCGAGGCCCTCGCATCCATCACCTCCGTCTCTCGCGTCAGCATCCGCTCCCGCACCGCCGCCGATGCGAGCGCGAGCGAGATCCGTGCGGAGGGCGACCGCACCGACCCTGTCCAGCCCGCCGCGGGCCCCGTCGGCACGTGCGTCACCGTCCGCAACCTATTCTTCAATACTCCCGCCCGCCGCAAGTTTCTGCGTACGCCGCCCACCGAGCAGGGCCACTGCATCGAGATTGCCGGCGACCTGGCGATCAGCCACCCCGCGGTCGGCTTCACCATCATCGCTAGCGACAAGCGCGTGCTCGATGTCCCGCCGAACCAGTCGCCGCGAGAACGCGTCCTGGCTGTGCTCGGCAAGGAACTCGCGCCCGAACTGCTCGAAGCGGGCCTCGATGAGTTCGACGACTCCCGCGGCATTGCTCTCTGGGCTCTCATCGGCCGCCCCTCGATCGCCCGCGCCGCCGCCAAGGCGATGAAGCTCTTCATCAACGGGCGGCCCGTGCGCGACCGCACGCTCCAGCACGCCATCCGCGAGGCGTACCGCGGCCTGATCGAGCCCGGCCGCTATCCCACCGCGGTCGTGATGATCGAGATGGACCCCGGCGCGGTGGATGTCAATGTCCACCCGCAGAAGACCGAGGTCCGCTTCCGCGACCAGTCGCTTGTGCACTCCGCCGTGCTCCGCGCGATGCGAGAGACGCTTCAGCGGGCCGACCTCACCCCGCAGATCGGTCGCACCGGCTTCGGTGCATCCGGCCGCGGTTGGGGGTTGGGCGGGAGCAGCAGTGGGGGGGCAAATGGGGGGGGTGGCGACGGGCTGCTCTCCGCAGGGCCGGGCAACCTTCCCGGCTCGATGCATCACGCATCGGCGGGCGATGAACCCGCCCGCATCAGCCGCTTCGTTGAGTACTTCACTCGGCCATCGGGGGGGGGTGGGGGGGCGCAGGAACGCATCAGCTTCGGGGCCTTGCGCGAGGCGATGTCTCCGCCTGATGCTCCGGCCGCTGATCGACCCGCAGCCGAGGGCACATCGGTGCTGACCGGCACAGCGGCCGATGACCCCGCCGCGGCGACTGCCGAACCGGCCCTGACCGCGCCCCGACCCGCTGAGCGTGTGCTCCAGGTTCACAACCAGTACGTTGTCACCGAGGATGAGCAGGGCATCGTGATCGTCGATCAGCACGCCCTTCACGAACGCGTGATGTTCGAGTACCTGCTCGCGCGTGTCGGCTCCGCAGGAGGCAGCACGCTCGAGAGCCAGCGCATGCTTGTCCCCGCGATTGTCGAGGCCTCACCCGCGCAGATCGCCCGCGCAGAGGACCTCCGCCCGTTGCTGGAGCGCATCGGCATGACCGTCGAGGGCATCGGCCCGACCAGCCTGGGTGTGCACTCCTTCCCCACTTTCCTGTTCGACAAGGGCGTCGAGCCCGGCGAGTTCCTACGCGAGATGCTCGAGCGCGCAGAGGCCGAGGGCTTTGTCCCCGGCAACGAGGAAACGCTCCACGAGATCCTCGACATGATGGCCTGCAAGGCCGCCATCAAGGCCGGCGACCGCATGAGCCAGCCCGAACTGCTGGAACTCATCCGCCTGCGCGATGCCGTGGGCCGTTCGAGCAACTGTCCGCATGGCCGACCGACCTCGATCCGCGTCTCGATCAACGAACTCGACAAGCGCTTCGGACGTCTCTGACCGGACTCCAAGACTCTTGGTGGTGCCGTTGGCCTTGACGACGCCGTCTCAGTCAGTCTCTTCCAGAGCCTTCTGCAACTGATGCCGGAACTCGCGGCTCGTGCACTCCCGCAATCGGTCCTCCAGCACGCTGCGTGCCGCCGCGGTGCCGACACTGCCCAACGCACCGGCCGCGGCGTGTTTCGCTCGGGGCTCCGGGTCCGTCAGCATCGAACTGAGTGCCACGACTGCACTTGCCTCATCGTGGTGAGCGAGTGCGCCGATCGCCTCCGCCGCGGCTTCACGTGTGAACGCCTGGTTGCCGGGGACGCTCCGACGGATCGCTTCCCCCAGCGCCTCCGGGCTGTCAAACTCCGCGACTGCACGAAGCGCATTGCGCCGAATGCTGTCTGCGAACGAGTCGGTCTGAAGACCCTTCCGCACCAGTTCCATTCCGTCCGGTGCCCGCATCGTCCCGACTCCCCGCACGGCTGCGCTGCGCACCCCGTTCGACGCATCGCGATGGAACACCTCTGACAGCAGCGCGAGCACACGCGCCCGCGTGGTCTCATCCACTGTTCCGCCCGGAGCGGCTGCCCGCGCGAGCTGCTCGATCACGGCCTTGCGGACCCTCGCATCATCGATCGTCCCTCGCGCCAGCACAGCGAGCGCGGCCCCGGCATTGCGATCGGGGAATGTAATCGGTATTTCGGCTGGCTCCGCATCGCCGTCGTTCTCGGCTGGAAGCCTTGGATTGGCCATCCTTCCCAGCGCCTCCGCCGCGCTCTGGCGAAGCCCGTAGTGCAGCGACGGGTTCTCCACCACGCTCACGAGGGCATCAAGCGCTGTGACGATCAAAGGGTGCGGCGGGGCATCGGGTCGCCTCGGCGCGACGGCAATCGACAGGCCTCGCGTTGCTTCCACCCTCGCCGCGAGCGTAGGGCCATCGCGAAGCTGTGTCAGCCACAGGATCGCCTCCTGCTCAGCCGGTCGAAGCACATGCTTCTCTGCCAGCACAGTCAACCGAGGATCAAACACGACCGCCTGAGGTTCGCTGTCGAGCTGGAACTCAAGCTCGGTCACCCGCTCATCGACAGGCGCCTCGAACCACTCCTCGCCCGATGCGGTTCGCACCCAGACCGGCATCGTGAACGCGTACGCCGGGGAATCGCCGTCGATCCGCTGGGTCTGCTCGATTCGGACCGCAAGCGCGAGCGCATCGCTCTTCCACTCGTGCTGGATTCTCAGCCGCGGCACACCCGGCCGCCTGCACCACTGCTCGAAGAACCGCTGGAGGCTGACGCCGCCGACGTCCTCGATCGCCCGGCGCAGCTCATAGGTCTCCACGCTCCGGCCCGCGTGCCGATCGAGATACACGGCGATCGCCGCGAAGAACGCCTCATCGCCCAGCCGCTCGCGCAGCATGTGAAGAATCGCGGATCCCTTGGAGTACGGGTTGGCCTCCTTGGTGAATGTCTCGATCGGGTGCGAGTAGCACTTGCACTGCATGGACGGCTGAAACGGATCATCCCCGCGGTCGGCTCCCGAGGTGTCCTGCATGTCCTGCAGGATCCCCCACAGGTACGCATCGTCATCAGCGACCAGTGTGTCTCCGGTGGAGCCGCGATACTGCTCCCACAGCTTCTCGCTATAGGTCGCAAACCCTTCGTTCAGCCAGATGTGCTCCCACGTCCGGCAGGTGATCAGATCGCCAAACCACTGGTGGGCAAGCTCGTGGGCGATCAATCCGTCCTCATCGCCATCCAGCAGCGAGGTCTTGTCGAGCAGAGTCGTATCGATCAGCGTTGTCGCACTGGTGTTCTCCATCCCGCCCCACGCGAAGTTCCACACCAGCACCTGCGCATACTTTTCCCACGGGAACGGCTCATCGAACAGCCGCTCAAACAGCGTCACCATCTGTGCCGTGCGACCAAACGTCCCGGGCACCAGCTCCCCTGTCCCCGGCGGCGCATACACCAGCATCGGCACCCTCGACCCCGCCGGCGCAACATCCACCGCATCAAACTTCCCCACGACCAGCGTCATGAGGTAGGCGACGTGCTCGCGTTCCTGCTTCCAGTGGAAGCGCTCCGTTCCTTCCAGAGAATCGTGCGCCACGAGCCGACCGTTGGAGATCGCCGTGAACCCCGCCGGCACGCTCGCCACAACTTCGGTGGTGTGTCGCTCGTTCGGGAAGTCCACGCACGGCACCCAGTACCGCGTCGACTCCGCCTCGCCCTGCGTGTGAATCTGCGATGCTCGCCCTGGATGCGCTGCCGACTCGACCGTCCAGATCACCCCCTCGGTCGGCTCGACAACGGTGTATCCCACCCGCAGATCCACCCGCGTTCCCGGCGGAACCGGCGGTTCGAACCGGACCACAAGCTCCTCCGCCCCGCCGTTCACATCGAAACTTGTCGAGAAGCCGGCACACTCAACCGATTCCACCTGCATCTCAGCGGCGTTGAGCGTCAGGCTCCCCAGCGGTCGACCGATCGGCTCGAGCGTGATGGTGGCCCTCGCCTCCATGCGAGGCTGGTTCATGTCCGCGATGACCAGTTCGACCTTCACATGTCGCACATCCGCGAGCCGGTGCGGCGGATAGTTCAGCAGGCTCCGGCCGGTCTCGGGATCTGTCCACGCGGGCGCAACCACCGGCGCGGGGCTCGTGTCACTTTCCGGCTGCGCGTACGCCACGACGACAGATGCGAGCCAGACCAGCACAATCGTTGAAGCATGCATGGAGGAGTTCTTTTCCGTTCGATGTCGCCTTCCCCGCCCGGAACGTTCAGATCACACCAGCGTTGTCGGCCTATGGGCACACGCTCGCCGCGGCTTCCGCCGCAATCACTCTGGCCCATTCCGCGGCAAGGGCGACAGGGAGTTCATCATCATCCGCCCCGATCGTGTCTAGCCGGGCCGCGATCGCCACGATCGCCCGCGGGTCATCGCTCACTGCCAGAACCGTCGCCGCGCGTGCCCGTGCCGCGACCGTTGGTCCGTGTTCCAGTTGCCGGATCCACGCGGCGATGTCCTGGCGAATGTCCGCATCACACAGCACCGTCATGCCCGGGTCCACACTCACGCTCGACGGCTTCCCCGGAACATCAAAGCTCGCCTCGGTCTGACGAGAATCACATACGACAAAGACCGTCCGGCCGGGGCGTTCCCCGTCGGGGAGTTCGAGCCACAGCGGCAACACAAATGCGTACGCAGGGTTGTACGCGTCGATCTGCTGCGTCTGCTCGATGCGGACGGTCAGGCGGCCCGCCTCCGGCGAGCCGTTCACCCCCGATGCTTCCCAATCCAGATCGATCTGCAGTCGCGGGTGCCCCGGCCGCAGGACCCACTGATCGAAGAACCGCTCCAGCGATTCCCCGCTCGCCTCCTCAAGTGCGAACCGGAAGTCGTCTGTCTCCACCTGATTGAACTTGTGCTCCGACAGATAGAGCCTCACGCCCAGCCAGAACAACTCGTCCCCGAGTCTTCTGCGAAGCATGTGCAGCACCACAGCGCCGCGCTCGTACGGATTCTCGGCCGCATAGAAGCGTTGGTCCGGGTTGCGATACAGGTTGCTCACCAGCGCAGCCGCGCGGGGTGCGGCTCGGCCGCGTGTGCGGGCCAGCACCGATGACAACTTCTCGAAGATCGCTCCGTCGTACCTTTGGCGGCCCCTGTGCTTCTCCGCCCACAACGCCTCGCCAAACGTGGCCCATCCCTCGTTCAGCCATAGGTGCTCCCACGAGCGGCAGGTCACCACGTCACCAAACCACTGATGCACCAGTTCGTGGGCGATGATCCCGTCGGCCATCCCTCCCGCGCCCGCGCGCCCGAACATCGTTGCAAACGTCGATGCCGACGTGTTCTCCATGGCCCCCGCGGCGAAGTCGCGGCAGATGATCTGGGCATACTTGTCCCAGGGGAACGCCATGCCGAACAGTTCCTCAAAGTGCGTGATCATCGCTGGCGTATTCGCGAAGTTCCTGCGCAGGGCCTCCTCGCTCCCAAGAGGCCCGTACACGGGAATCCAGATCCCTGATCGGTCCGACCCTGGCCCGCCCAAGTTCGCCACATCAAACTGCGAGACGACCAGCGTCACAAGATAGAACGGATGCTCGGCCTCCTGCACCCAGTGATACGTCCTCCGCCGCCCGACACCCTCCGCCTCCGGGTGCCAGGTGATGGATTCCAGCCTCCCGTTTGACACCGCTTCGTACGGGACCGGAACGGTCACGATCAACTCGGTCGCCAGTCGATCGTTCGGAAAGTCATGGCACGGGAACCACAGGTGGTTGCTCTGAGGCTGCCCCTGCGCGTGGCACATGAAGTCCTCTTCCGGTGTGCGACGGTCATCATTTGAGAATGTCAACCCCGCGCCGCGGCCGCCCGGGCTCTCCGCGTCATACGCGATCCGCAGCCGCGCACGTCCGCCGACCCCCAGTGGCGAGGGGAACTCCACCCGCAGCTTGTTCCGCTCCGGGCGGGCAAACTCGCACGCCACGCCCGCGTCCGCATCGCCCGCGAAGTACTCGACGCTCTTCACCGTAAGCCCCGGCCCGCAGTCCAACGTAAGCCCTGCTCTCGGATTCCCCACCCCCGTGAACCACAACTCCTGAACACCCGCAAACCGCGGCTTGCTCATGTCCGGGATCTCGAGCGTCAACCTCATCCGCGTGTAGTCGACGAGCACATCCGGCGGCCACACCCGTCGGTCTCGCCCGGTCTCTGAATCCAGCCGCGGATCCTCATCCTGTGCGGCGACCGGCAGGGCGAGGCCCGCCAGAGTAAACGCCAAAGCGATCAGGGCTATGCGGCAAGTTCGGTGATGCATGGGCGCATGGTACAAGCTCGCCGCTCGGTGCGAGATTCCCACACCTCCCGGCGTCGGCTTTCCGCTCAGCCCTTCTTCCAGAGGCTCCCGCCATACACCGCCGCCGGACCCAGGTCCTCCGCGATCCGGATCAGCTGGTTGTACTTGGCATTGCGATCCGAACGGCACGGCGCGCCCGTCTTGATCTGCCCGCAGTTCGTTGCCACCGCCAGGTCCGCGATGGTCGAATCCTCCGTCTCGCCCGACCGGTGGCTCATCACCGCGGTGTACCCATTGCGGTGTGCGAGATTCACCGCATCAAAGGTCTCCGTCAGCGTGCCGATCTGGTTCACCTTCACCAGGATCGAGTTCGCACATCCCTCATCGATTCCCTTCTGCAGGAACTTCGGGTTGGTGACGAACAGGTCATCGCCCACCAGTTGCACCTTCTTGCCCAACGCAGTCGTCAGGTCCTTCCAGCCCTTCCAGTCCCCCTCCGCCAGCCCATCCTCCAGCGAG
This sequence comes from Planctomycetota bacterium, assembly GCA_023432465.1. GTDB lineage: Bacteria > Planctomycetota > Phycisphaerae > Phycisphaerales > UBA1924 > JAHBXL01. The sequence continues at coordinate 126,057 of JAEYUO010000072.1, forward strand.
CGAACCGGATACTTCTTGCACCAACCGCTCCACAGCTCGATCATGTCATCGGAGGATGCGATCTTCTTCGGGTCGCTCTTGAAGAAGCAGTATCCCTTCTTCTTCTTGGCCGCGGCCTCGTTCCAAAGCTCGCTCGTCGCCGGATCCAGCGCGACAAACACCTCGCGGCCCCAGTCATACCCCGCCTTCTTCGTTGCTTCCTCAAGCAGCCGCAGCGCATCCTCCGGGCTCTTCAGGTCCGGTGCAAACCCGCCTTCATCGCCGACCGCTGTCGAGAGATGCCGCTCGTGCAGCACCTTCTTGAGCGCGTGATAGATCTCCACCCCGCACCGCAGCGCATCGTCAAAGTTGTCAAACCCCCACGGCTGCACCATGAACTCCTGGAAGTCGATGTTGTTGTCGGCGTGCTTGCCCCCGTTGAGCACGTTGAACATCGGCACGGGCAGCACCCGGGCGCTCGTCCCGCCAAGGTAGCGGTACAGCGGCAGGTCGCACGCCTGCGCTGCCGCCTTCGCCACGGCCATCGAGACCCCCAGGATCGCGTTCGCCCCCAGCGCGCCCTTGTTCGCCGTCCCGTCCATCTCGATCATCGCCCGGTCGATCTCTTCCTGCTCGCGGCAGTCCATCCCCTCGACTGCCGGTCCGATCCGGTCAAGCGCGTTGTCGACCGCCTTCAAAACGCCTTTGCCGAGATACACGTTCTTTTCGCCGTCGCGCAGTTCGACCGCTTCATGCTCGCCGGTGCTCGCGCCGCTCGGCACTGCCGCCCGGCCGATCACGCCGCTGGAAAGGCCGACCTCGACCTCGACGGTCGGGTTGCCCCGGGAATCGAGAATCTGACGTGCGTGGACGACCTGGATGTCGAACATGCCTGGTTGCTCCGTGGGTGCTGCGCGAAAAGGGTCATGGAAGGGATTCAAATCGGGCCGGCTCCCAGAGCCGGGCCCGATGGTAGTGCGCGCCGCACGGGAGCGGGACGACCGAACCCTGTCCGATTTTCCGCCGATACTCCGACCCGCGGCGTTCGAACGTGGTATCGTTTGCTCAGACTCCGACCATGCCACTGACCCCCGAGACATTCACCTCCCGCGCTGCGAGAATGAAGGCCGACCTGGCCGAGCAGTCGCGTCGTGTCCAGGGGTTGCTTGAGACCGCGTTTGATGCCGCCTTTGCCGGCGACGTCTCCGCGGCCGGCCGCGCCGTCGCGATGGATGAGATCATCGACCGGGTCGATGTCGATCTCGAGAAGGCCGCCGTCCAGCTTCTGATCGATGCCACTCGCGAGGGCGCCCAGCTGGCGCCGGAGCATCTCCGGCTGGTCCTCACCATTGTCAAAGTCAACAACGAACTCGAACGCATCGCCGATGCCGGTGTCGCCGTCGCGGAGAATGTTCCGGCGCTCGTGGCCCAGAACACGCCCCTCCCCGATGCGCTCCGGGTGATTACCAACTCCGTCGTCGGCATCCTGCGAGATGCCACGGGCTCGCTTGAGAAGAACGATCCACGCCTGGCCAAGATCGTCCTCGCCTCCGAGGATGCCGTGGAGGAGTTCAAGAAGGCCATCCTGCGGGACCTGACCTCGCAGGTCGCGAATCGCACGATGACCGTCGAACTGGCGTTCCGACTTCAGGAGCTGACGACGCTCTGTGAGGCGATGGCCGCTCACTGCACCAACATCGCCGAACAGGCCCTCTACCTCGCCACAGGCAAGATCGTCCGCCATATGGGCGGGCATTGGGAAGAAGTCCCGCAGGCCTGATCATGTCGCCCGCGACGGATGAGCCGCCCATACCCCGGCGCGATGCGCTGCGACTTCAACGTCGATGCGGGATCGGGCCGGAGGCGCTAACCGCTCCGGCGACTGCATCGATCGCCGCATCCACATCGCAGCTCTGCAGAAACGGCCCCAGGCTCAGCCGCACCGCGCCCTCGCCCTTCGGCGGCGCAGTCCCCAGCATCTGGTGCACCAGCGGCGCACAGTGCAGCCCGGCGCGGCTCAGGATTCCGAACTCTCCCTCGAGCACCCCCGCAAGCTCAGCCGGCGAGTATGCGCTGTGCGTGAAACTCACCACCCCGACGCGACGATCGATCGCGGCTTCGCCCAGTGTTCGAACCCCATCCTCCTTCAGCCCATCAAACGCGCTCAGGAGCGATGCCAACAACCCCCGTTCGTGCCGTCGAAGCTCCGAAACGCCCCGCTCCAGCAGCCATGCCACTCCCTCCGACAGCCCCGCGATCCCCACAGTGTTGTGCGACCCCGCCTCATACTTCTCCGGCATCATCGTCGGGTGCGTCTCCAGTTCCGAAACACTCCCGGTTCCGCCCTCGCGAAACGTCGCGAGCAGACGCTCGATCCCCGGCCGGATGTACAGCGCGCCCGTACCCGTCGGACCGAGCAGGCCCTTGTGCCCCGGGAATGCCAACAGATCGATCTCCGCCAGTCGCACATCCAGCGGCCAATGCCCCAGCGACTGCGACGCGTCAACGACGAACAGTGGTCGATCCCGCTCATCGCAGATCCCCCGCACCCTCGCCCCGATCTCCTCGATCTCCTGCACGCTCCCCGTGACGTTGCTGGCGTGGTTGATCGCCACAAACGCCGTGTCGCCCGGCCGCACCGCCCGCGCCAGATCGTCGGGGTCGACTATGCCCGTCGCCGGATCAGCATTCACCTTCGTGAGTTCCAGCAGCCCATCCGCCGCCAGTTCGTTGCACGGTCGGAGCACCGAGTTGTGCTCCATGTTGGTAATGACCGCATGAGGCCGCCGGCCCGTCCGTTTGGCAAACCCCCTCGCCGCACCCTTGATCGCGAGATTCAACGCATCCGTGGCGTTGAGCGTGAAGACCACATGCTCGGCCGACTCCCCATTGATCAGCCTGCGAATCCGCTCGCGGCAGACATTGATCAGCCGGGCCGATTCCCGCGCCTCGGCGTACCCGCCGCGGCCCGCCGCGCCGACCTCCTGCATGTACCGGGACATCGCCGTGGCCACGCCCGGCGGCTTCGGAAAGCTGGTCGCCGCGTTGTCAAAATACCGGCGGAGGGCGGGGGTGGGGCGCTCTAAACTCATGCGAGAATCGTAGGGAGCCGGTCCTGACGTCCTGAGGCCTCAAGTCCTGAGCCTTGAAGCAACTGAGTGCCGACTACATCATGCGCCGGCTGAGCATTCAGGACCCAGGAACAAGCACTCAGGACAAATCTTCATTTCCCCTTCGTCGGGTTGTAGAAGGGCAGCTTCGCCACCTTGCCCGGCAGCTTCGCATCCTTCCCGGTGTCCACCTCGATCGCCGTTCCCTCGACGCAGAGGTCCTTGTCGAGGAACGCCATCGCGATCGGGTAGCCAAGCGTCGGGCTCAGGCACGCGCTGGAAACGACGCCCACTTCCCTTCCGCCCGAGAGCACCTTCATCCCCTGCCGCGCTGTCCGCTTCCCCTCGATCGCAAGCCCCGCAACCTTCCGCGCAGGCCCGCCCGAGTCCCGCATCCGCAGCAGCGCATCCTGCCCGATGAACTTCTCGCCCAGCTCCGCCTTGTCCTTCTCAAGCGAGATCGCGAAGTCCACACCGCACGCCAGCGCGTTGATCTCCTCGCCCAGCTCATGCCCATACAGCGGCATCCCCGCCTCCAGTCGGAGCGAGTCGCGCGCGCCCAGCCCGCATGGCTTCACAATCCCGTCTTCCCGGTCGATCCCTGCATCCTTCAGGATGAGGCCCATTGCCATCCCCACCGCCGCCTGCGGCAGAATCACCTCCACCCCGTCCTCGCCTGTGTACCCCGTCCGGCTCACATAGATCTTCATGATCACCAGGTTCTTCACCGCGAACCGGTACCGCTTCAGCGTCGGGATCTCGCGGCTGAACTTGCCGATCATCTCCATCACTTTCGGGCCCTGGATCGCGACCATCGCCGTCGATTCCGTCCGGTCATCGATCTTGCAGTTCAGATCCCCCGCCGTGCGGACCGCCTCAAAGTGCGCCAGCATCTTCGCGCGGTTCGACGCGTTCACGACTACAAGGAAGTCGTCATCATCAATGCGATAGACGATGATGTCATCGTGCACGCCGCCCTGCTCGTTGCACGCCAGCGAGTAGCGGCACTGCCCGGCCTGCATGTCCGAGATCCGCCGCGAACACAGCCGCTCCAGCAGGCGCCTCGCATGCCGACCCTTGATCGACACCCGCCCCATGTGCGACACGTCGAACAGCCCGCCGCTCGTCCGACACTGATTGTGCTCGGCAATGATGCCTCCCCCCGCGCCGCCGTACATGATGGGCATTTCCCATCCGGCAAAGTCCACCATCTTCCCGGCATGATCAACGTGAAACTTGTGCAGGGGGGTGCGCAGCAATCGCGATCCTTTCGCTAGGGACCGCATCGTAGCGTTTCTAAACGCCGTTGTGGTGAACAGGCCGCGCGGCCGTCCGTCGCTACGCCAGGCCCTCCTGCCGCAGCCATCGCCGCACGGTGCTCCCCGTCGGCCGATTCTCGAACCGGATCCCGATGTGGTACTGGCCCCGGGCATCGTACCGGGAGTACCGGACGCGGCCGAAGAACACACGCTGCTCCTCCGTGGCGAGTTTCACGCGGATGATCACGCACCGCCCCGCATGGGTCATGCGCCGACTGCGGATGCCCATCCCCGAGCGGCTGATGTCGATCGTCTCGCACGCGAAGCCCGCCCCGATGTCTCCGTGGTCGTCAAACTCGTACATCACCGCCGAGGTGATCAACTCCTGACGCTCGTGAGACCGCTTGCTGGCGGTGACCGGAGCGCCGGCACGAATCCCAGTCCTGGATTGCGGAGAATCTGGCAGCATGCCTCAAGGCCCTCGCCAAAGGCCCGCTTCGCGGGCCGCGGCACGGTTCATGGATCTCCGAAGAACTCGGAGAGCAGGCTCGTTGCGATCTGTGCGCGGTTGCTTCGGTAGATTGCGCATCGGCAGCGGCGGTAGCTTCGGTCAGATCGGCCGACTCGCTGCGCGGCCTGAGCCCATCCCGCGGTTTCCCGTCGCCGCTACGTCCCATATCCCCAGGGCGAGTTGTCGATGAGCCGCACCTCCCCGACCCGCGCAGCGATCAGCGACCGCCCAGAGGCCTGTCCAGTCTCCAGCGGCATAAGGGTTTCCGAGTCCCGCACGACCGCGTATTCCACCCGCATGCCGGCTTCGTGAAGAATCCCCCGCATCCGAGACTCGGCTGTGGCCGCGATTCGTTCTTCGCACGCCTTGCGCAAGGCCGCGTTCAGCGACGTCGCCCGCGCTCGATCTTCCTTCGTCAAAAACACGTTCCGGCTGCTCATCGCCAGACCGTCCGCCTCTCGCACAGTCGGAACCGGCACAACCTCCACGCCGAGCCGCTCCTGCCGCGACATCGCGCGGATCACCTGCAACTGCTGCCAGTCCTTCTCGCCGAACACCGCGGCGGACGGACGCACCAGTTCAAACAGGCGTTTGACGACCTGGCACACGCCCGCAAAGTGCCCCGGGCGATGCGCATCCTCAAGCCCCGGTCGGGTTGCAACCGCCGGCAGTGGGGGGCTCACGGCGCCTCCGCCCGGTGGATACACCGCCTCGACACTCGGCGCGAACACGGCGGCGGCCCCCATCCGCGCGCACAACTCGATATCCGTCTCCAGGGTCCTCGGATATCGCTCCAGGTCCTTGGCATCATTGAACTGGGTCGGGTTCACAAACACACTGACCACCACCCCGGCCTCTCTCCCCTGCGCCCGGGCAGCCGCGGCCTCGACGAGTCGGCCATGGCCGGCGTGCAATGCACCCATCGTGGGTACGAATACACACCCCGCATAGGGGCCAAGGTCCGCTGGAGCAGTGATCAATCGCACGCCATCAGGCTATGGCGCGCGGGATTGTGGACAAAGGGGTTCTCGGCGAGTCAGAGCATGACCCGGTCGCTCGGCCACGCTACGATGAGTTCCATGCCATCGCTGACCCCGTCGTCGTCCCAGGCGTCCCAAACCATTCGGCACGTCAGCGCCGCCTCTACGAATCCCGGGACGTTGTCCCAGACCGTCGCGGCGTGGGTGCAGTCCCCTCCCAAACGTCGTCACCGCCGGGCCGATGCCTTCAGCGGCATCCCCGGCGAGTTCGAGCCCCGCGCCGTCCAGCAATCCCCCCAGCCTTCGGACGACGACGACGTGGAGCCCGACCTCGCCGCGATTCACGAGGGCACCTCCCTCCTCGCCCAGCAGGCAGACCGCTCGACCGATACCGAGTTCTTCTCCCCCATCCCCGAGGGGTATCGCCGCGGCCGCCACAAGTACGTCGCCGTGTTTGGCACCGTGATGAGCGGACTCGGCAAGGGGATCTTCGCCTCCAGCCTTGCCAAGCTCCTCAAGGACAAGGGTCTCGTCGTCGCGCCCATCAAGCTCGAGGGATATCTGAACATCGATGCGGGCACGCTTAATCCGTTCCGCCACGGTGAGGTCTTTGTCCTCGATGACGGCACCGAATGCGACATGGACCTGGGAACCTACGAGCGTCTGCTCGATCAGGACCTTTCGCGACGCAACTTCATGACCTCCGGCCAGGTCTTCTCCACCATCATCGACCGCGAACGCCACGGGGCCTATCTCGGCCGCGATGTCCAGTGGATTCCCCACGTCACCGGCGAGGTGAAGCGGCGGCTCCGCGAACTCGCGATGTACGGAAACGGCGAGCGCCCCGCCGATGTCGTTTTTGTCGAGGTCGGCGGGACCGTCGGCGACTATGAGAACGGCATCTACATCGAGGCCCTCCGCGAGTTGGCCTTCGAGGAAGGCGAAGACGCGGTCTGTTTCGTTGCCCTCACCTACATCATCAAGCCCCAGACCCTGGGCGAGCAGAAGTCCAAGGCCGCGCAGCTCGGCATCAAGCGGCTCATGGAGGCCGGTGTCCAGCCCCACATGATCTCCTGCCGTGCCACCGATCCGATCACGGAGCAGGTCCGCCAGAAGATCGCGATGTTCTCCAACGTCCCGCTTCGCCGCGTCTTCAGCATGCACGACCGGCCCAGCGTGTACACGATCCCCGATGACATGCGGCTGGCCGGGCTCGACCGCGAGATCCTGTCCGCGCTCGATCTTCACGACCGGGTCGATACCTCCGTGGAAGACCTGCGCCGCAGGGAATGGGCCGTCTTCTATGAGGGTCTGGTCCGTCCCAAGCGACGCCGCGTCACGATCGGTATCACCGGCAAGTACGTTTCGATGCGCGACGCCTACGCCTCGATCGACAAAGCCATCGAGCACTGCTCCGCCCATCTCGGGGTCGATGTCGATCTCCGGTGGATCGAGACCACCGACATCACGGGCGGCAACGTCGCGCAGCGGCTTGAAGGAATGGACGGCATTATCGTGCCCGGCGGCTTCGGATCTCGTGGCGTTGAGGGCAAGATTGCCTGTGTCCGCCACTGCCGCGAGAGCCGCATCCCCTATCTCGGTATCTGCCTCGGATTCCAGGTCGCCGTGATCGAGTTCGCCCGCAACGTCCTGGGCCTCAAGAACGCGGGCTCATCTGAGTTTGACCGCCGCTGCGCCGATGCGGTCATCAGCGAACTCCCAGAGCAGAAGCGCATCGAGGGCCTCGGCGGCACGATGCGCCTCGGCGGTCAGGAAGTGGTCATCACCCCCGGCACGCTCGCCGAGTTCCTCTACTCCGCCCCCATGCCCGGCAACCACCCCGGGCTTGCCTCCCCAGGCCCCGATGGCGTGCTGCTCGCGCGCGAGCGCTTCCGCCACCGCTATGAGGTGGATCCGGAGTACATCGCCCGTCTGGAATCCGCGGGCCTGATCTTCTCCGGCCGACACCCGGTCCACCCCATCATGCAGGTGGCCGAGCTGCCATCCCCCGTCGGTGACCAGGCACCAGCCGCCGGAACGCACCCGTTTTTCATCGCCGCGCAGTTCCATCCGGAACTGACGAGCCGGCCCGCCCGTCCCCAGCCCCTGTTCATGGGGCTCGTCGCGGCGACCGCCATTCGCAAACACGGACAAGCGGAGGTGAGTCCGACCATCGCCGCGTGGGCTCGGGTGCGCAATGGGCAGGCTCAGCCTGTCTGACCCCCGCCCTCCCTTGTTAGGGGGCTCAGTTCCCGCGCCCCATCCCAAAGCACAAGCGCCGAGATCCGATCCGGCTTGCCAAAGCTCACCTGACAGTTGTGCACAAGCGTCTGCGCGTAGAGCGAAGCCCCCGCATTACCGCGCGCCAGCCAGAGCTCCACAAACACATGCGCCGCCCAGGGGCGGTTGGTGGCGTTGTCGGGCTGCAGGTTCTCGACAGACCACGCCGCGGCTTCCAGGCACCGCTCCCGAAGCCCGGCATCCCCGCCTCGCATCGCAATTCGCCACGCCGCGTGCAGACCCGAGAGCTCTCCCTCGGTCGCTGTCTCGATCGTCTCCTCGGTTGGCTGCGAGATGAGTCTCCCGGGCTTCGCCGAGATCAGGGGGCGGGCCAAGTCTGGGCGCGCTCTGTCTGCCGCCAGCAGCCACAGCCGACCCGCCGCATCTCTCGCATTCGGCTCCCCTATACCCGGTCCCAGAATGCACCGCAGGAATGCCCTGTCCAAGGCTCGGCTTTGCCCAAGTTCATCATGCGACCAATCGTCGGTTCGGCACGATTCCGGAGCAAAGCCCACCCCAAGCGTCCGCTCCGCGGCCGAGCGGAGCGCCTTCGCCCAACCGACCCGATCCGACATTCCCATGCGACTCCCGCCTTTCGCCCCATCTACCCCGGTCGCATTCATCGAGATCCTGCTTGAACCACTCGCGGGTCATGGTATATTGCGGTCGTGGCACAGGTGCGCACCGATGCCCGAGCTTGGCTCCACCAGCGATGCTGTCCGCGCTGTGGCTACTCCGGGTGGGAGCTCCAGCAAACCGGCGAGCGATCTCCCTACGAATGTCCCAACTGCGATGAGGACCTCTACGCCCGGCGGCCGCTCAGCTACGCCGAGCGGGAAGGGCTCGTAGGGTGCCCGAACGTGCCGGGGATCGAGGCTTCCGCCGCGCCGCAGACACCATCGCTGATCATTCGTCTGTTTCGCGGACTCAAGGCCGTCGCCCGTCGCGTTTTCCGCGGCTGACGTTCCCGGTCAGTTCGTTGCCCCGGACTCCGCAGAAGCGCCGTCCCGTCCGAATTCAAACCGTCTGATCGCGCCCTGCGGCTTCGGGTTTGCGAGTCCCTGCACACAGCGGACCGGCCCCCCCTTGAGGAACCGGGCGGCATTGGGCGACTTCTCCCAGTCCCCGGGCGCGCGGGTCGGGTGCCACAGGTGATACGCCGTCGCGGCCCCCAGCCCCCGCCCGGGCCGCAACCCCCCCGCAAAAAG